>JBJTLW010000044.1:0-14364 GCA_046063225.1 Novosphingobium sp.
CTTGAATACCCCGGTGCTGGTCAAGAACCGGCTCGTCTACATGACCCCGCAGTGGAAAGACGCATTCCGTTTCGCCGCGAGTGAGGCCGACAAGCGCGGGCTCGAACTGGCAATCGCCGCATCGCCCGGCTGGTCGGAGACCGGCGGGCCGTGGGTCGCCCCCAGGGACGGGCTCAAGAAGGTGGTGTGGAGCGAGACCGTGCTCGCCGGCGGAAAGCCGTTCAAGGGCAAGCTGCCGGCACCGCCCAGCACGACCGGTCCGTTCGGCAACGTTACCCCGGCTAAGGGGATCGAGGAGATGCTTGGCGCGAAGAAGGGCGCGGAGCCCCCACGGCTTTACGGCGATACGAAGGTCCTTGCCTTCCCGGAAGCGTCATCGAGTGAACTGGTGCCGGTTGCGGCGCGCGATGGCCTGGGCAACGCGCTCGGCGTGGCCGGCCTGTCCGACGCCGATCTCAACATCGGCGCTGACGTTGCCCGGGACAAGTCCGGTGCCGCGCCGATGCTCATGCTCGACTATGGCAAGCCCGTGACCGCGCGTTCGCTGTCGATGTTTGCACCGGGTGCGGCCATGATGTTCGTCGGTGCGCTCTATAACCCGCGTCTGGAAGCCAGCGATGATGGCAAGGACTGGCGCAAGGTCATCGATTTCGAAACCTCACAGGCGACGGCCACCTATGCCTTCACCCCGGTTACCGCGCGGTATTTCCGCGTCGAATTCCTGCCCAGAGCGAAGCTGGGGATCCAGATGGGCGAAGCAGCGCCGGGCCTTGCCATGGGCACCGACATTTTCGCCGCCGGTGCATCGGCGCTTGCGAGCAAGCCGCTGACGGTGGGCGATCTGCGCCTGTTCGGAGCGCCGCGCATCGACCGCTTTGAAACCAAGGCCGGCTTTGCCATTGCCCAGGACTATTACGCGCTCCAGAACCCGGCAGACGGTGCGAGCGGTGTGCCTGCGGCATCGGTGATCGACATTACCGACAAGATGAAGAGCGACGGCACGCTGGACTGGACCCCGCCGAAGGGTAGCCAGTGGCGCGTGGTGCGCATGGGCTGGTCGCTGCTGGGCACGACCAACCATCCCGCGCCGCCCGAGGCGACCGGTCTTGAGGTCGACAAGTTCGATGGTCCGGCGGTGGAACGCTATCTTGAACACTACATCGGCATGTACCGCGATGCCTCCAAGGGGCTCATCGGCAAGCGCGGCGTGCAGGCGATCCTGACCGATTCTATCGAGGTTGGCGCGGCCAACTGGACGCCGAAGATGATCGAGCAGTTCAAGCGCCTGCGCGGTTATGACCCGACGCCCTGGCTGCCCGCGCTCGCCGGCACGCTGATCGGCAGCCGTGAGGACAGCGACCGGTTCCTGTTCGACTATCGCCGCACGCTCGCCGACCTGATGGCCAGCGAACACTATGGCACCGTGGCGCGCGTTGCCCATGCCCATGACCTCAAGGTCTATGGCGAGGCGCTGGAGGATCATCGCCCCTCGCTGGGTGACGACATGTCGATGCGCCGCTACGCCGACGTGCCGATGTCGGCCATGTGGACGCACAGCCGCAAGGATGGCCCGAAGCTCACCTATATTGCCGACATCAAGGGCGCGGCATCGGTGGCGCATGTCTATGGCCAGAATCTGGTCGCGGCGGAATCGATGACCGCTTCGATGAACCCGTGGAACTACGGCCCGGCGGACCTCAAGCGGGTGATCGATCTGGAATTCGTCACCGGCGTCAATCGCCCGGTGATCCACACATCGGTCCACGTGCCGATCGAGGACAAGAAGCCCGGCCTCTCGCTGTTCATCTTCGGCCAGTACTTCAACCGGAACGAGGCATGGGCCGGCCTTGCGCGGCCCTGGGTCGATTACATGGCGCGCAATTCGCTGATGCTGCAGCAAGGTCGCAACCAGGCCGATGTCGCCTATTTCTACGGCGAAGAAGCCCCGCTGACCGGGCTGTACGGTGACAAGCTGGTGGCCGACGCGCCCAGGACGCGCGCCTACGATTTCGTGAGCGCCGATGCGGTAACCTCTGCCCTGATCAACGATGGCAACGAACTGGTGAGCCAGGGCGGCGCCCGGTACAAGGCGCTCTATCTTGGCGGCTCGTCGCACAAAATGTCGCTCGGCGTGCTGCGCAAGCTGGCGGCGCTGGTGGAAGGCGGGGCAACGCTGGTTGGCAAGGCGCCCGAGGGCAACCCGGGGCTCAACCACGATCCCGCTGAATACGCGGCGCTGGTGGCGAAGCTGTGGGGCGCGGGCGGCGGATCGGTCGGCAAGGGACGCGTGATCGCCTCCAACGATATCGAGGCCGCGCTCGACCAGCTCGGCGTCGCGCCCGATTTCCGCATTACCGATGCGGCGGCCGATGCGGACATTCCCTTCATTCACCGCAAGCTGAAGGATGGCGACAGCTATTTCATCGTCAACCGCAAGGACCGCGCCGAAAGCCTGACCGCGCACTTCCGCGTAACCGGCAAGGTGCCTGAGCTGTGGCACGCCGAAACCGGCACCAGCGAGCCGGTCAGCTATCGCATGGTCGGCGGCGAAACCCTGGTTCCGCTCAACCTGACCGCGGAACAGAGCGTCCACATCGTCTTCCGCAAGCCGTCCACGGTGAGCGAGGCCATGGTGGTGTCTTCGGTGGCAAAGCCCGCGGCCGCGCTGGCCGGTCCGTGGAAGGTCAGCTTCCAGCCTGATCGCGGAGCGCCGGAAAGCGCCACGATGGCCAGCCTGGCCCCGCTGAACGAGAACGCCGATCCGGCGATCAAATACTTCTCGGGCGAGGCGACCTACGAGATCGACTTCAAGGCGCCCAAGGGATGGAAGCCCGGTAAGCCGCTGTGGATCGATCTGGGTGAAGCGCGCGAAGTGGCCGAGGTTTCGGTCAACGGCAAACACGCCGGCTATTCGTGGCATGCGCCCTACCGGCTCGACATCGGGGGACAGGCGAAGAAGGGCAAGAACCATCTGGCGATCAAGGTTGCCAACCTGTGGGTCAACCGGCTCATCGGCGATGCCCAGCCGGGTGCCAAGAAGCTGACGTGGACCGCCATGCCCACCTATCGCGCCGACGCGCCGCTGCGCCGTTCGGGGCTGATCGGTCCGGTCAGCCTGACGGTCGGGGGCAAATAGGCCGCTGCCGCCCACGGCTGTTACACGCCGTTACAGAACAACGCCGGTGCGGTTGGCCGCCACGTTCAGATCGTGGAAAGGTCGGCCGCACTAGCCGGTGGGCGATCAAGCCGTGCCGGGCAGGCGATTTGGCGGGGATAGAGGACATGGGTTTGCGCATTGGGTTTACGCGGTGGTCGGGTGCGGCGCTGGCAGGCGTTGCCGCGCTGGCCTTTGGCGCCGCGACGGCGCTGTCCGCCGGTGAAACGGAAAGCCCGGCGGCTCCGGCCCCGGTCGACGTGTCGAAGCTGTCGAAGGACGAAATCGAAACGCTCGTCTACGAACGCCAGCAGGTGATGAGCCAGCTGGAAAAGGACGCCGACCTGCTGGGCGAGATTGTCGCCGGGATTGCTCCGAAGGAAAAGCTTGGCGAAACCACCGCCTCGATCGCCAAATCGGCGCGGGAAACGCACGCCGCCTTCAGCATGAAGGTTCCGGGCGGGCGGACCAAGCCCGAAGCCTGGTCGAACTGGGCGGACTATTCCAAGCGGCTCGATGCCTTCGTCGCCTCGACGGCAAAGCTGGAAGCGCTGGGCAAGACTGGCAGCGTGCCCGCCGTTACCGATATTCTGGGCGATGCCATGCCCTGCAAGGCCTGCCACGACCTCTACCGCGAGCCGAAGAAGCCCGCGGCCTGAGCCGTCATCCGTCACCCCGGCCTTCGCCGGGATGACGGAAAGGGGGCGATAGGCCCCCTTTACCTCACCACAGACGGGCGCGCTTTTCCGGCGGGATGTACATCTTGTCGCCCGGCTTGACGCCAAAGGCGTCGTACCAGGCATCGATGTTCGCCAGCGGGCCGAGCACGCGGAAGCGGCCGGGGCTGTGCGGATCGGAGGTGATCTGGCTGCGCACCGCATCTTCGCGGTTCTTTTCGCGCCACACCTGCGCCCAGGCGAGGAAGAAGCGCTGATCGCCGGTCAGGCCATTCAGCACCGGCGCCGGCTTTCCGCCCAGTGACTTGTGATAGGCATCCAGTGCCACCAGCACGCCGCCCAGATCGGCGATGTTTTCACCCATGGTCAGGTCCGGATTGACGAACTGGCCGGGCGCTGCCTCGAACTTCGCGTACTGCGCCCCGAACACCTTGGATTCCGCGACGAACTTGTCGTTGTCTTCTTTGGTCCACCAGTCGCGCACGGCGCCGGTGGCGTCGATCTTGCGGCCCTGATCGTCGAAGCCGTGGACGATTTCGTGGCCGATGACGCCGCCAATCGCGCCATAGTTCACCGCGTCATCGGCGCTCATGTCAAAGAACGGCGCCTGCAGGATGCCGGCAGGGAAGACGATCTTGTTTTCCAGCCCGCCGTTGTAGGCGTTGATCGTCTGCGGGTTCATCGCCCACTTCTTGCGATCGACCGGCTTGCCCAGATCGCCCATGTTGTCCGCTGCGTCGAACAGCCCGGCGCGGCGCACGTTGCCGTACAGATCATCGGCAGCGATCGAGAGGCTGGAATAATCGCGGAACTTGTCCGGATAGCCAACCATCACGTCCATGCGCGCCAGCTTTTCCAGCGCCGAAGCCTTGGTCGGCGCGCTCATCCAGGCGTTGCCCTTGATGCGGTCGGCCATGGCCAGCTTCAGGTTGGCGACAAGATCTTCCATCTTCGCCTTGGCCTCCGGCGGGAAATGCGCCTTCACATAGTCCTGGCCCAGCAGTTCGCCCATCGAGGCATCGACCTGCGACACCGCGCGCTTCCAGCGCGGCAGGATGGAGGTCACGCCGGTGATGGTCTTGCGGTACTGGAACCGGCTGTCGACCATGGCCTTGCCCAGATAGGGCGAGGCGCCATCGGCGATGTGGAACACCTGCCAGGCCTTCAGCACGTCGAGCGGGGTATCGGCATAGACGGCGGCGATATCGCGGATGGCGGTCTTTTCCGAGGCGATGATGCGCTTTTGCGCAGGCACGCCGGCGCCTTCCCAGAAGGCGGCCCATTCGATGCCGGGGGCGTATTGCATCAGCTCAAGGCTCGACATCGGGTTGTTCACCTTGTCGACGTCGCGCCGGTCGGCCGCCGGCCAGCTCTTTTGCGCGATGGCGGTCTCAAAGGCGAGCACCTTGCCCGCCATCACCGCCGCATTGGGTTCGCCCAGCCGGGTCAGGGTGCGCGCGATATAGGCGCGATAAGCGTTGCGCTGCGGGGCAAAGCGCTTGGTCAGGTAATAGTCGCGCTCGGGCATGCCGATGCCGCCCTGATAGAGCCACAGCACATTCATGCCCGGATCGGCGGTGTCGGCCTCAACCTGCCAGCCGAAAGGCGCAATGCCGAAATCGCCGTTGGTCGCGCCCATGAAACGCGCAAAATCGCGCTTGCTGGACAGCGCGCGGACCTTGGTCACGTCGGCCATCAGCGGGGCGAGGCCGACGCTTTCGACGCGCTTTTCGTCCATGAAGCTCTGGTAGAAGGCCCCGTACTTGGTGGCCGAGCCTTTGGTGATCAGGCCTTTCAGCTGGTCCTGCGTGCGCTCGAACAGTTCAAGGAAGGAACTGGTGCCGCCGCGATCCGCCGGGATCGGCGTGCGCGCCAGCCACTTGCCCGATGCGTAGCGATCGAAATCGTCGCCGGGACGCGCGGATTCGTCGCGGTTTTCCAGCGCAACGCCCCAGTCACCATACTTGCCGGTCTTTGCCGGGTCGGCACTGGCTGGCGAGGCGGCGGGAGCGGCGGGCGCTTCGGGGCTGGCGGCGAGGGCGGGGGCGGCGCCAAGGGCAAGGGCCGCGACCGACGCGAGCAGGCGGACAGGTTTCATTCCGGTTCCTTTTGAAACGATCTGGCGGTGCCTCGCGCGGGCGCGGGGGCAAGTCAATGCCGTTGGTGGAGGGGGAACAGCGGTTGGTGGAAAGGAGGCGAGGGGGCTGCGCTGCCCTTTTTCCTAGGCGCTGGGGGGATTGCGCAATTTTACTTGCCAAGTCAGTCCCTTGATTTACCGCAGTTGCCGGAATGCGGGGTCGCAGAAAACCTTTGCCGGAGTTCGTGCTGGCGTTTGCTTTGGCGCAGGTGGCCTCGCTGTCGAGCGCGTGGGCGCAGGATGCGACGAGTCCGGCCGGGCAGGCCGCCACGCCAGCCGCGCTGGAGCTTTCCCCGCAGCAGCTGTTCGACTTTGCCGACAAGGCGCGCGACGCGGGCGACTTCCGCACGGCGGAGCAGGCCTATCGCGCGCTCACCGGCAATCCCGACATCGAACTGCGCACCGAAGCACGCTTTCGCCTGGGCATGATGCTGGCCGACCGCATGGGCAAGTTCCGCGAGGCGGCGGTCGAATTTCGCGCTATCCTCGACGAAAAGCCAAAGGCGGCACGGGTGCGGCTGGAGCTGGCGCGGATGCAGGCGCTGATGGGCAACCTCGGTTCGGCCGAGCGCGAATTCCGCGCCGCCCAGGCTGGCGGTCTGCCGCCCGAGGTGGAGCGCATGGTCCGCTTCTATGCCAATGCCATGGGCGCGGCCAAGCCCTTCGGGCTCAGCGTGGAACTGGCGCTGGCGCCCGATACCAACATCAACCGCGCCACCAAATCGGACACGCTGGGCACGATCATCGGCGATTTCACGCTCGATCAGGATGCCAAGGCCAAGTCTGGACTAGGGCTGGCGCTGCGCGGGCAGGCCTATGTGAAAAAGCCGCTGCCCGGCGGCCCGATGATCGTGGCGCGGGTCTCCGCCAGTGCCGATCTTTACCGGGAATCGCAGTTCGACGATTTCATCCTCGGGCTGCAGGTCGGGCCGGAATACCAGTCCGGCAAGGACCGGATTGCCCTGTCGATCGGCCCGGCCTGGCGCTGGTACGGCACCGATCCCTACACGGTGACGCTGGGCGGCAACGCAAGCTGGCAGCACCCGATGGGCAAGACCTGGCAGCTGCGGCTGGATGGCGGCATCGGCCACATGACCAACCGGCGCAACGCCGCGCAGACGGGCGATCTGTTCTCGCTTTCCGCCAGCCTCGACCATGCCATCAGCGCCAAGCTGGGCGGCGGCGTGCAGCTTTCCGGCGCACGCCAGACGGCGGCGGATCCAGGCTATGCCATCGCCAGCGGGAATATCGGCGCCTACCTGTGGCGCGAACTGGGGGCGACCACGCTGGTCGCCAATCTGGGCTATGGCCACCTTGAGGCTGATCAGCGCCTGTTCCTTTATCCGAAGCGCCGGGTGGATGACCGGTTCAGCGCCGGCCTTTCCGCCACCTTCCGCCAGCTGCGCGTCGGCCTGTTTGCGCCGATTGCACGGGTGCGGTGGGAACGGAACTTGTCCACCGTGGAAATCTATGATTACAAACGCCTAAGCGGCGAAATAGGCATTACTGCCGCGTTCTGATTTGGGGGTCGCATTATGAAGAAGCCAGGCTGGGTCCGCACCGCAACGGCAAGCGGTATCGTGTTTTTCGTGGCAGCCTGCGGCGGCGGCGGCGGCAGCGTAATCAGCACGCCGCCCCCGGCACCCGCGCCGACTCCGACTCCGACGCCCACACCCACACCCACGCCCACGCCTACGCCTACGCCTACGCCTACGCCCACGCCCACGCCGACGCCGACACCCACGCCTACGCCGACGCCGACGCCGACGCCCACGCCCACGCCGACACCTACGCCCACACCGACCCCGCCGCCGGCGGTGAACACCTCGCTGCTCGATCCACTGGTAAGCGAAACCTTCCGCAATGCCGCCGTGCTGGGCCGCCTTTCGGTGCCGACCAGCGGCGCCAATGGTACGAGCAGCGCGCCGGCAGTGACGCTGACCGTTGCCTACAATGCGGCGAACCAGTCCTATACCGTGTCCGACGGATCGCTCAGCCAGACCTTCCTGCCCTCGCAGATCGATGCGACGCAAAGCAATTCGGTGATCACGACCTACAAGATCACGTCCGGCACCACGACCGACTTCCTGACGCTGACCAAGGCAGGCACCGGGGCAGGACAGACGCGCTATGTGGCATCCGGGTTCTGGCAGCGGCAGGTGAACGGCGCGGCGACCATCGACGGGCGGTTCTATGCCTTCACCTATGGCGTCAACACGCCCGGCACGGCCATGCCGCGCACCGGCACGGCCAGTTTCGACGTGAAACTGCTGGGGGCGGAATCGTTCAGCGCCAACATCTATTCGCTGAACGGCACCGGCACGATGGTGGCCGATTTCCTGTCCGGCGGCATCCACGGCCGGGGGTTCTATTCGCGCACCGATTCACAAACCGGCGTGCCTTCGGGCAGCGGCCTTGGCTGGCAGGCGGCGGCGCTGCTTTCCTCCGCGAATGACAGTTTCGCCGGCGTCCTGAAGCTGGATGGCGTGGGCGAAGGCAGCTTCAAGGGCAATTTCTTCGGCCCGGCGGCAGAGGAAATCGGCGGTGTGTTCGCCATCAACCCGAACAACGATCAGCTGGCGGTTGGCAGCATCTATGGCCCGCGCGGCACGGCGCTGATCAATTCTGGCACCTTCAGCGCGTCGCTGAACTCGCACTGGTTTTTCAAGCCGATTTCGTCATCGCTGCGCGGCGCGATCGATCCGGCGAACGTGCTGTCCACCGTGGCCAGCACCAGCCCGCTGGTCTCGATCTATTACCCGCAGAACGGCGGAAATCCGGTGATGTACCGGGCGGACGCGCAGATCACCCGCCCGTTCCCTGCCGCCTTCGGACCGGCATCGAGCTATACTATCCTCGGCGATCTCGGTTCCAGCCCGGCGCAGGCTGGCTGGCAGATCAACCAGGGCAGCGGCGTTGCCCTCTACGATGCTTTCGTTTTCGGCACGGAAACCGCCTTTTCCGCCGTCCCGCGCACCGGCACCGCCTCTTTCGGCGTGGGCCTGAACGGTGCGGTCGCCAATGTCGGCAGCAAGCTCCAGACCCTGAGCGGCAACGGCAGCCTCTCCGCCAATTTCGCCAGCGGCACCATCAGCACGGATGGCACCTGGAAGGTCGTCGACACGATCCCCAATTCCACCCTTGCCCCCGGTTCTCAGGTGGATAGCGGCACCTGGGCCGGTTCGGGCACGATTTCCAGTTCGGCCAACAGCCTTTCGGGCAACATTACGCTGACCGGCGGCAAGACCTATACCGGCACGCTGGCGGGCAAATTCTTCGGCTCAGCGGCAGAATCGGTTGGCGCCACGTTCAGCGCGACGGCGGCGAACGGGGCGATTGCCGTGGGCTCGCTGGTCGGCGGGCGGGGCAGCGACACCTCGGCCTCGCAGCAGGGACTGGCGGCGCTGACGGCCAGCACCGTGCTGTCCGGGTCGGAAACGATCTATGCCTATTCACCGGCGCTCAGCCCGCCGACTTCGGCGTACAACGACAGCGATGTCAGCGTAACCTACGACCCGACGAACAATTCCTATGTGCTGAAGTCGAACACCACGGCGATCAGCTATGCCGACCTGCTGATCAACCAGACGCTGACCGCCGCCATGGTCGATACCGGCAAGAGCAATTCCACCTTCACCGCCTATTCCGCGCCCAATCTGGAAGCGCGGGTGTTCAAGGTGGGCGCGGGCAACCCCTCGCTGGCGCTGACCTATGCAAGCTTTGCCGAAATCACCAAGCCGGTCACATCGAACGGCCAGAACTATACCGCCACCTATTACGTGCCCTTCGGCGGGGTGACACCCAGCTACCAGATGCCCACCACCGGCAGCGCGGTGTACAACGGTGTCGTCTATGGCAAGGGCGGCGGCGCGAACTTCGGCACCAGCTCAAGCATGAGCGGGACGAGCGTGTTCAATGTCAACTTCGGCACGGGCCAGGGCTCGCTGGCGCTGACCGTATCGGCAACCGACGTGGCCAATGCGCTGCAATCGATCGGCACATTCACCTATGCCGGGCCGCTGGGCAGCTTCTGCGGCACCACCTGCCAGGTGCAGAACCGCTGGTTCCTGCCGGTAAGCTCCACCACACTGACCAACAGCTTTTGGACGGGTACGGCCAACGGCAACTTCTTCGGCGTCAACGCGGCCGAATACGGGGCCAGCTTCTTCATGCGCTTCACCCCCAACGGCCAGTCCGGCGACGCGACCTTTGCCGGGGTGACGATGGGCAAGAAGAACTGAGCCAGCACCAACCGGGCCGCTCGTCAGGAAACGGAAGCGGCCCAGTTGCGCATTTCAGCGCGAACGCGGCTGGAAAGCCGCACGGCACGGATGCCATAGCCGCCGCGCGTATGGATGCCGAAGACGCGGTTTGTTTCGTTGGTGCTGGAATTGCCGACCAGTGGCCCGCCGCTCAAACCTTCGTAAGTCACTACCGGCGTACCGGCCTGACCGTTCGGGGCTGTGCTGAGATGGGCGTATTCGAAACCTTCGGAATCAACGGCGACAACTTCGAAAATGGCATGGTGCGGCGTATCGGTCTGCGCGCTGTTCTGGTGCATCGGATAGCCATAAAGCCGCACCAGACTTTGCACCGGTTCCACCGAGGACACATCGAAGCAATAGAAGCCTGCAAGGTCATTGGCGATCCTGATGAGGGCAAAGTCATAGTCGTTGTCGCGCGGGTTCGAATTGCGGAAGCCATCGGGAATGAGGCAGTTGGCCGCCACATTCGCATTAATGGTGTAGATTTGCGCCGCGCCGGCAGCCGTCTGGCCGAAGCGCACCTCGATCGATCTCGCCATGCCGTAGTCGTCGTCATAAAGCACGTGTGCTGCCGTGGCGACGAAGCAGCAGCCGTTGCGCCGTAGAAGCAGAAAGCCGGAACCGCGCTTTGACCTTCCGGACGAGGGACCGCCGAACCGCGTGCGGATCTGGCAGATGGACTGCGCCTGCAACCCCGGCAGCAGACCAGTTCCGGGCAACATGCCGTCATAATTTGCCATGGTGGTTGCCTTACAGGTTGCCGTCGCCGTTTCCGCTTCCGGTGGGCGAAGGAGATGGCGACGGGCTGGCGGGCGCAGCTGGCGACGGGTCGGTCGCCGGGTCTGTAGTCAGCGAAAGAACCTGGATTGGCAGGTCCTGACACGCTGCACGCGCGCTGGCGCAGGCCTTCTGGGCGCCTTTCGCGGCGTTTTCCAGTTCGGTAAGCTTCTTCAGATATTCAGCCTGAGCAACGAGACCTTCCTTCCGATCGTTCAGCGCCGAAAACGGCGCCGTCACCACGGCCTTTACGACATCGACCGGCAGCGCAATTGCGCCGGCAGCCTCATTGCGCGCAACGCGGTGGTAGCTGGTCAGCACGCCATCGGTGAAGGTCAGGTTGTATTCCTGCTTGGCAAAGACGCCGCCTGGAATGGAAATCCAGTTGGTTCGACGTTCGTCGGGGAAATGAAAGAACTTGGTCTGCGACGATCCGTTAGCCAGGCTCATGGTCACACGAACCGAGCGCAGCGGGCGATAGAACAGCACGTTGGAACCCGGCGCAGGGGCCTTGCGGGGCGTCACTTCCACGCCTTTCGTCCCCTCGACATCGGCATAGCTCAGCGCCAGAAAATTCGTCGGTGACGCGCCAAGGACGCGTTTCATGGTCTTGCATGCGGTAACCTGTTTGCCCTTGGCATCCCTTTCCGAACAGACGCTGGCAAGCCGCAAGCCAATTGCGCCATTGGCCGCTGCCACGGCGGCTGGCATATCGTCCAGCCGGAACCGTGCGCTGTAAAAGGGCGGAACATCTGCCGTTCCCGACTGATAGGCAATTGTCGTGGCCAGGCCCTTTGCCAGATCGGTCAGCTTGCCTTCGGACGAACCGGAAAACCCGGTAAGCAGGCCATTGGCGTTGACGTTGATGGTGAAATCATTTGTTGCAATCCCGCTCGACAGCAGTTTGGTCCGGTAAACGGCCTTGCCATCCTTTGCCGCGATTGGTCCGGAAATCGACGCCGAAACGAAACCTTGGGCTTCGGTAATATCGAGCATGAATTCGCCGGTGGGCAGGCCGTATTCCACGCCCTCACCACTGGAATTGGCGCTCATTACCGATTCCGTCTGTACAGTAGAGCAGGCGGACAGCGCGCTCAGGGCAAATAGAACGCAGATCTTTTGCTTGGTCATTCCGAACATCCCCAGTCGAAACATGCACCTGAAAGCTATGTCGAAATTGTAGTCAGGGCAATACGCCGCTTGGGCCTGTGTCCAATTTCGGGAAACGTGATCTATCGGCCGCGTCGCCCGCGCTGTGGCAGCAGCCCGGTTGGCAATTTTCAGCGGCGTCAGATCTGCGCTTGCATCGGTTCACTTCCCATCCCACTTATCGATCGCTGCCCAGCGTCCGCAGGGCTTGCGCTCTCGGAACAAATCTGGAACACATCCGCGCCATGTCGCTCTCCAAAATCGTCGTGCGGGGTGCCCGCGAACACAATCTCAAGGGCTTTGATGTCGAACTGCCGCGTGATGCGCTGATCGTCGTCACCGGTCTGTCCGGGTCGGGCAAGTCCAGCCTGGCCTTCGATACGATCTATGCCGAAGGGCAGCGGCGCTATGTCGAAAGCCTTTCGGCCTATGCGCGCCAGTTCCTTGAAATGATGCAGAAGCCCGATGTCGAACATATCGACGGACTGTCTCCCGCCATTTCGATCGAGCAGAAGACGACGAGCCGCAACCCGCGCTCCACCGTGGCGACGGTGACCGAGATCTACGATTACATGCGCCTGCTCTGGGCGCGCACCGGCGTTCCCTATTCGCCTGCCACCGGCCTGCCGATTTCGGCGCAGACGGTCAGCCAGATGGTTGACCGGGTGATGGCCCTGCCAGAGGGTACGCGCGCCTATCTGCTTGCCCCCGTCGTCCGCCAGCGCAAGGGTGAATACCGCAAGGAACTGGCCGAATGGCAGAAGGCCGGATACACCCGCGTGCGCATCAATGGCGAGATGATGGGAATCGAAGATGCGCCCGCGCTCGACAAGAAGTTCAAGCATGACATCGAGGTCGTGGTCGATCGCATCGCCGTGCGGGAAGGCATTGAAACGCGCCTTGCCGACAGCTTCGAACAGGCGCTGAAGCTGGCCGAGGGGCTGGCCTATGTCGATCTGGCCGACGGCGTCGTTCCGGGGCGTGAGGGCGAGGAAGCGGGCGGCGCGATGAAGGGCGCGGGCCTGCCGTCCAACCGGATCGTGTTCAGCGAAAAGTTCGCCTGCCCGGTCTCGGGCTTCACCATTGAATCGGTCGAACCGCGCCTGTTCAGCTTCAACGCGCCGATGGGGGCCTGCCCGGCCTGCGATGGCCTGGGCGAAAAGCTGCTGTTCGATCCGCAGCTCGTGGTGCCGAACGAGGCGCTCAGCCTGAAGCAGGGGGCGGTGGTCCCCTGGGCCAAGTCGAACCCGCCGAGCCCCTATTACATGCAGGTGCTCGCCAGCCTCGCCAAGGAGTTCGGCTTCGGCCTCGAAACGCCATGGGACGAGCTGCCGGGCGAGGTTAAGGTGGTGATCCTCCACGGCACCGCGGGGCGCGCCGTGCCGCTGACCTTCAATGACGGGCGCAAGGAATACACCGTCAGGAAGGCGTTCGAGGGGGTGATCGGCAACCTCAACCGCCGCATGCTGCAAACCGACAGCGCCTGGATGCGGGAAGAGCTGGGCAAGTTCCAGACCGCGCAGCCCTGCGAGGTGTGCGAGGGCAAGCGGCTGAAGCCAGAGGCGCTGTCGGTGAAGGTGGCGGGGCGCGACATTTCCTCCATCACCCGCCTTTCGGTGTCCGATGCTGTCGCCTGGTTCGGCGCGCTGAACGATCAGCTGACCAGCCAGCAGCAGCAGATCGCCAAGGCCATCCTCAAGGAAATCAACGAGCGGCTGGGCTTCCTCAACAACGTCGGGCTCGATTACCTGAACCTTGATCGCACGTCCGGCACGCTCAGCGGCGGAGAAAGCCAGCGCATCCGCCTCGCCAGCCAGATCGGCTCGGGGCTTTCAGGCGTGCTCTACGTGCTGGACGAACCCTCCATCGGCCTTCACCAGCGCGATAATGACCGGCTGCTGGAAACGCTGAAGCGGCTGCGCGATCTGGGCAATACGGTGATCGTTGTCGAACATGACGAGGATGCCATCCGCCACGCCGATCACATCGTCGATCTTGGCCCGGGTGCGGGTGTCCACGGGGGCGAAATCGTCGCCCAGGGCACGCTGAAGGACATCCTGAAAAGCAAGGCCAGCCTCACCGGCCAGTATCTCTCCGGCGCTCGGAAAATCGAGGTGCCCGCGGTGCGCCGCAAGGGCAACGGCCACAATGTCGTGGTCCACAACGCCCGCGCCAACAACCTGAAAGACGTAACGGCGCAGTTCC
>JBJTLW010000045.1:0-6423 GCA_046063225.1 Novosphingobium sp.
GCTCGCCACCGCCACCCCGGCGCAGGCGGTGAAGCATCCCAACTGGGACATGGGCGCCAAGATCAGCGTCGATAGCGCCACCATGTTCAACAAGGGCCTTGAACTGATCGAGGCGCATCACCTGTTCCCGGTCGGGCTGGAACGCCTCAGGATCATCGTTCACCCGCAAAGCGTGATCCATTCGATGGTCGAATACCGGGATGGATCGACGCTGGCGCAGCTTGGCCCCAGTGACATGCGCGTTCCCATCGCCTCGTGCCTTGCCTGGCCGGACCGCATGGATACGCCGTGCGAGCGGCTAGACCTTGCGGCTCTGGGCGAACTCGCCTTCCGCGCGCCGGATGAAACGCGTTTTCCCGCCACGCGGCTCGCTCGGCAAGCGGCGCAGGCGGGAGGCGCCGTTCCTGCCGTGCTCAACGCCGGGAACGAGATCGCCGTCGCCGCTTTCCTTGCCGGTAAGCTGCCGTTCACCCGTATCGCCGTAGAGGTGGAGCGGCTGATGGACCGTTACTCGCCCGCCGCGCCCGCTTCCCTTGCGGATGTGATTGCCGTAGACGCGGAAGCGCGGGCGCTCGCCACGCAGATGCTGGAGCCTGCCTGACTTGTTCGGACTACCCCCTTTCCTGCAGGCCATTCTTGGCTTTCTTTTGCTCATCGGACCGCTCGTTGTCCTGCATGAACTTGGTCACTACCTTGTTGCCCGCTGGCTCGGGGTAAAGTCGGACGTCTTTTCCATCGGCTTTGGCAAGGAAATCTGGGGCCGGAACGACAAGCACGGAACGCGCTGGCGGATCGCTGCCGTGCCGCTTGGCGGCTATGTCCAGTTCGCTGGAGACGGCAACGCGGTCAGCCAGACCGATGGCGACAAGATCGATGCGATGAGCGCGGAAGAGCGCAGCCACGCCTTTGCCACGCAGCCGCTGTGGAAACGCAGCCTGATCGTCGCGGCCGGCCCGGTGGCGAACCTGCTGATCGCCTTCGCCATCTTCTTTGCCTTCAACGCCATCTACGGCAAAGCCGTGGAAGTCACCGAAGTGACGGGCTTCTCCGAGAAATCCGATGCTCGCACCGCCGGCATCCAGTTGCGCGACAAGGTCGTTTCGATCGATGGCAAGGCCGTCAGCTCAGCCACCGAAATCCCCGAACTTGTCATGTATTACCCCGGGCGCACGCTACAGGTTGGCGTGGAGCGCGATGGCCGCGCGCTGACGGTTCCGGTCAAGCTTTCGTCGATTACCTTCAAGGACCAGTTCGGCAATGAAGGCCGGGTGGCGGACCTTGGCCTCGATTTCGCCAGCCCGAACGTGCGTATGGTTGTGGCCGGCTCGCCTGCGGCCAAGGGCGGGATTGAGCCGAACGATCGCATCCTTTCCATCAACGACAAGCCGGTGAACAGCTTCCGCGAAGTGCGGGATATCATCATGGCGCGCCCCGGTGAGCGCGTGACGATTGCGGTGCTGCGCGGTGAAGCGGAAAAGCGTCTGACAGTCGTGGTCGGCGCCGTGCAGGGCGAAGATGCCAAGGGCGTCCGCAAGACCATAGGCCAGATCGGAATTGCCTATGGCAAGGTTGAAAAGGTCGGCCTGTTCGAAGCAGCGGGGCGTTCGGTCAGCCAGTGCATCGGCATCATGAAGATGATGGTCACGGGAATCGTCCAGATCGTCACCGGCGAACGCTCGGTGAAGGAGCTTGGCGGGCCGCTGAAAATCGCCAAATATTCGGGCGAACAGCTGTCGCTCGGCCTCGAACCGTTCGTCTGGTTCAGCGCGCTGATCTCGATTAACTTGGCATTCATCAACCTCTTGCCAATTCCTACGCTCGATGGTGGGCACCTGGCATTCTACGCCGCGGAGGCTGTTCGCCGTCGCCCGGTCGATGCCAAGGGCCAGGAATGGGCGTTCCGCACCGGGTTGGCTTTCGTGCTGGCCTTGATGCTGATCGTCACCATCAACGACATCGCCTCGCTCCTGCCTTTCGGCAAATAGCCGAAAGACAGCTGCGGAAACTGGGGGCGGGAAGGGACTGATTGCTTGATAACTGGAATTTCATCGGGCAGAGGGCTCGAGTGGGATTTTCTTGGCTCGCACAGGCGCGTTTCACGCCCGAATGCAGCCACATTTGATCGGAATACGGCGTGTCGATGATGGGACGGACTATGGCTTTTAACTCGAATTTCCGCCGCCAATCGCCGCGCCTTGCTGCCTTGCTGGCAACAACGGTGCTGGCGGGCCTCCCTGCGGCCGCCTATGCGCAAGCCGCACCGGCATCGGCTCCGGCTCCGGCTCCGGCGGCGCCGGCAGCGGCCGTACCGGCGCCTGAAGCGCCGCCGCAGCAGATCATCCGTACCCTGGACGTCAGCGGCAACCAGCGCCTCGAACGCGATACCATCCTGTCCTATGTTCGCCTGCGCCTCGGCCAAGTTTACAGCCAGACAACGGCCGACCAGGCGCTGAAGGACCTCTACGCCACCGAACTGTTCTCTGACGTGCGCGTCGTCAGCGACGGCGCGGGCAACGTGGTGATCCAGGTCAAGGAAAACCCGGTCATCAACCGCATCATCTTTGAAGGCAACAAGCGCCTCAAGGAAGAAAAGCTCTCGCCGGAAGTGAAGCTGGCCCCGCGCCAGATCTTCACCCGTTCGAAGGTGCGTGCCGACGTCGCCCGCATCATCGAACTCTACAAGCGGCAGGGCCGCTTCGCTGCTTCGGTCGAACCGAAGATGGTCATGCTTGACCAAAACCGCGTCGATATCGTCTTCGAAATCAGCGAAGGGCCGAAGTCGAAGGTTCGCCAGATCAACATCATCGGCAACGAAAAGTTCAACGATGGTGAGCTTCGCGGCGAAATGATCACGAAGCAGTCGCGGCCGTGGAAGTTCTTCTCCTCGAAGGACAGCTACGATCCGGATCGTCTTGCCTATGACCAGCAGAAGCTGCGCCAGTTCTACCTGACGCAAGGCTATGCCGACTTCCGCGTGGTTTCGGCCGTGGCCGAACTGACGCCGGACAAGAAGGACTTCATCATCACCTACGTGGTGGAAGAAGGCCAGCGCTACAAGTTCGGCGATGTGAAGGTGGAAAGCCAGCTGCGCGACTTCGATGGCGAGGCCCTGGCCAAGCAGCTGCCGATGAAGAAGGACGATTGGTACAACGCCAAGCTTGTCGAAGACACCATCGACAAGCTGAACCAGACGGCCGGTGCCTTTGGCTATGCCTTTGCCGACGTTCAGCCGAACTACGACCGCAACAAGGAAGACCTCACCATGGGGATCACCTTCCAGATTGCGGAGGCGCCCCGTGTTTACATCGAGCGCGTCGAAATCAACGGCAACACGCTGACCCAAGACAAGGTGATCCGCCGCGAATTCCGTCTCTCGGAAGGCGATGCCTTCAACTCGCTGCAGGTCAAGCGGTCGACCAATCGCATCAATTCGCTCGGCTATTTCCAGGAAAAATTCGAGATCAAGCAGGAACAGGGCTCCGCGCCGGACCGCGTGGTGCTGAAGGCCGACATTGAAGAAAAGCCGACCGGCGAACTTCAGCTCTCGGCTGGTTTCTCGTCGATCGAAAGCTTCATCCTTCAGGCCTCAGTGCAGCAGCGCAACTTCCGTGGCCGCGGCCAGACGGTGGGCGCCTCGGTCAGCTATTCGCGCTATTCGAAGAGCGCGCAGCTTTCGTTCACCGAACCCTATGTGTTCGATCGCAACATCTCGTTCGGTGCGGACATCTACCGCCGCGATTACAACAACTTCAACTTCTCGGGCCAGGACCGCAACACGCTCTACGGCCAGACCACCACGGGTATCCAGCTGCGCGCCGGCCTGCCGCTGACCGAATATACCAGCCTGGTCGGCCGCTACACCTTCAACGTCGATGACGTGACGCTGGACCAGAACCAGTTCTACACCGCCGGCGCTTGCGATCCGCTGCTCGCGGGCCGCTATCTGTGCGACGCCATTGGCAAGCGCACCACGTCGAGCCTGGGTCTGACCTGGATCTACGACACGCTCGACAACCGCGCGCGTCCGACGCGTGGCCACTCGGTTTCCGTCAGCGCCGATTTTGCCGGCCTGGGCGGTTCGGTGAAGTACGCGCGTCTCTCGCTCAACGCGGCCAAGTACTGGCCGTTGGGCAAGGGCTGGATCTTCTCCGTCTCGGGTGAAGGCGGCGTCATCAAGGGTCTGGCAAACGGCGGCGACGTTCGCCTGACCGACCGCTTCTATCTTGGCGAACCGCAGATCCGCGGCTTCGACATTCGCGGCGTCGGCCCGCGCGTGCTGCGCAAGTCCTACATCGACCCGACCGGCGGCATGACCGAGAGCTATTGCTTCGCTCCGGCGGTGACCGACACGACCGGTGCCGTGACCACCCCGGCGGTGCGCACGGTTGCGGCATCGATCAAGGACTGTTCGGACGGCCAGGCCTTCCTCGAAGCGGGCGGTGTCGACGGCGATCGCGATCGCTGGCAGGATGACGCCATCGGTGGTCGGTATTACTACCTCGGCCGCATGGAGCTGGAAATTCCGCTCGGCTCGGGCGCCCGTGAAATGGGTATCCGTCCGTCGATCTTCCTCGATGCCGGTGCCGTCTGGTCGATCAAGGCTCCCAAGCTGACCGATACGCGTGACCTCAACGGTGACGGCGTGGTCGATAACCCGTCGGGCAACGTCTTCATCGCCACGCGCGACGAAAATGGCCTGCCGTATTACACGGTAACCTGTAACGGCACGGCAACGACCGCGGGCAGCGCCACGACCCCGACCCTGCCTTCCACCTGCGTGGCGACCGGCGACGGCGTTACCGCTCTGGGCAACAACACGGCCTTCCGCGAATTCTTCCTTGGCAATAGCTGGAAGCCGCGCGTTTCCGTGGGCATCGGCTTCAACTGGAACTCGCCGTTCGGTCCGTTCCGTCTCGATTTCGCCAAGACGCTGCTGAAGCAGCCGGGCGACGATACCAAGTCATTCACATTCAACGTAGGAACACAATTCTGATGAAAACCGTTCTCAAGGCGGCGACCGCCGCAGCTATCGTGCTGTCCGTCTCGCAGACTGCCATGGCGCAAACCGCTCCGGCTCCGGCCCCTGCGGCAGCTCCGGCGTCGACCGGCATTGTCGTGCCCGGCCTTGGCATCGCCAACATTGACCTTATCCTCGTCAATTCGGCTGCCTACAAGACCGCTGCCCAGCAGCGCCCGGTGACCTATAAGGCGCAGTACGACGCGGCTGAAGCCCGCCGCAAGCAGATCGCCGATCAGATCACCCCGATGGTCAACAAGTTCAACGCCGATCGCGCGGTACCCAACGCCAACCAGGCGGCACTGGCGCAGCAGGCTCAGGCCATTCAGGCTCTCGAACAGAGCGGCACGGCTGAACTGCAGCGCATCCTGCAGCCGGTTTCGCTGTCGGAAGCCTATGTGCAGGAACAGATCGGCGAAAAGCTGAACACGGCGATCAACAACGCCATGACCAAGCAGCGCGTCACGCTGCTGCTCAATCCGTCGGCAATCGTCGCCACGACCAACGCCTACAACATGAACCAGGCGATCCTCAACGAGCTGAACACACTGCTGCCGTCGGCGCAGCTGGTGCCGCCGGCTGGCTGGGAACCGCGCGAAGTTCGTGAAGCCAAGGCGCAGCAGGCGGCCCAGCAGGGCGCCGCTCCGGCCGCTCCGGTTGCTCCGGCACCGGCAGCGAACACGGGCAAGAAGCCCAAGGGCCGCTAAGGCAAAGACAGGCGAGGGGCA
Organism: Novosphingobium sp.; assembly: GCA_046063225.1. Lineage (GTDB taxonomy): Bacteria > Pseudomonadota > Alphaproteobacteria > Sphingomonadales > Sphingomonadaceae > Novosphingobium. Next base: position 5,746 of record JBJTLW010000045.1, read on the forward strand.
GCGCAATGAGTGAGGAATCGTCCGGTCCGGTCGAAGCCATTTCGATGGACGTAACGCAGATCCTCGCGGCGCTGCCGCATCGCTATCCCATGCTTCTGGTCGATCGCGTGGTCAGCCTCGTCCCCGATGGCGAGATCCACGCGGTGAAGGCCGTGAGCATGAACGAAGGGTTTTTCCAGGGGCATTTCCCGGGGCGCCCGATCATGCCCGGCGTTTTGCAAATCGAAGCGCTGGCCCAGGCTGCCGGGATTCTGGCGATTGAAACACTGGGCCTCGCCGGAACGGGCAAGCTCGTCTATTTCATGGCGATCGAGGATGCGAAGTTCCGCGCCCCGGTGGAACCGGGTGTGCTGCTGAAGCTTGAAGCTGGCTTCGTTCAGAAGCGGGCGCGGGTTTGCAAGTTCTGGGGCAAGGCGTCAGTCGATGGCAAGGTGACCTGCGAGGTTAACTTCACCGCGATGATAGCGGACAGCTGAACCGATCCGCGTGACCGATCGCCAGCCGAAAGGCTGGACAAACCCACCAGCGCTCGCTATGCGCGCGCCTTCCATTTCAGGCCGGTCGGAACCGGCCACAACGAAAGTGTGAGACTATGAAGGCCGACGTCCATCCCGATTACCACATGATCAAGGTGCAGATGACCGATGGCACCGTGTTCGAAACCCGCTCCACCTGGGG
>JBJTLW010000046.1:0-15937 GCA_046063225.1 Novosphingobium sp.
CTGCTGATTGTCGTCACCGGCATTGCGGTGTTTGTCTTCGGTCGCCTCGCCGAAGCCCTTTCGGCAAGATTCTTCGCCCGCCTGCATCGGCTCGACCCGGCGCAACAGCTGCTTGGTCAGAAGCTGTTCAATATCGCCGCATGGATCATCCTGCTGCTGGCCGGAATCGACTTTCTCGGTATCAGCCTGACCGCGCTCGCGGTGTTCTCCGGCGCCTTCGGCCTGGCCATCGGCTTCGGCCTGCAAAAGACCTTCGGCAACCTGATATCGGGCATCATCCTGCTGATGGACCGCTCGATCAAGCCGGGCGACGTCATCGCCGTCGGCACGGGGTCTGACAAGACCGTCGGACAGGTCAACCGCATCGGTATTCGCGCCGTCTCCGTCACCACGCGCGACAAGATCGAATTCCTCATTCCCAACGAACTGCTGATGACCAATCAGGTTGAAAACTGGTCGTTTTCCTCGCGCGATGTGCGGGTAAAGGTGCCGATCGGTGTTGCCTATGGCACGGACATTGCGCTGGTGGAAAAGGTGCTGCTGGAGGCGGCCAATTCGCTGGACCGGGTGCTTGAGCGCCATCCGCCGCAGGTCTGGCTGCACGGCTTCGGCGCCAACGCGATCGAATTCGAGGTTCAGCTGTGGATCGACGATCCAGAGGAAGGCCTGGGCAACCTGCGTTCTGATCTGCTGAAGGCGGTGTGGCGCGATTTTGCCCGCCATGGGATCGAAGTGCCCTTCGCCCAGCATGATGTGCATATCCGTGAATGGCCGAAGGAACTGGCGGAAATAGCCAGGTTGGCGGAGAGCAAGGCGCCCGAGGCGATCGACGGACCCCGGCCCAGGCGCAAGCCGGCAAAGTGATCCGATAGTTGAACTAAGCCGTTTCAAAGGCTTTCTCACTGGCAATCGGCGGCAGGGTGGACCATCTGCCCCAGCATGAGCCAATCTGCCCCTTCCATAGGCACGGTCTACCTTGTCGGCGCCGGTCCCGGTGATCCCGATCTGCTGACGCTGCGCGCCGCGCGCCTGATCATGCAGGCCGGTCTGATCGTGCACGATGGCCTTGTCGATCCGGCCGTGCTCGCCCTTGCCCGTCCCACCGCGCGGCTGATCTCCGTCGCCAAGAGCCGATCGCGCCACACCATGCCGCAGGACGAAATTAACGCCCTGCTGGTGCGCGAAGCCCTGGCCGGCAACAACGTGGTGCGGCTGAAGGGCGGCGATCCGTTCGTCTTCGGGCGCGGCGGTGAGGAAATGGAAGCCTGTGACGCCGCCGGCGTGCCGGTGGACGTCGTTCCCGGCATCAGCGCGGCCCTTGGTGCGGCTTCTGCCGCGCGCATTCCGCTCACCCACCGCGCCAGCGCATCGGTCGTCAGCTTCGTCGCGGGCCAGTGCAAGGGTCTGTCGGAACAGGACTGGTCCGGCCTTGCCGGCAAGGGCCGTACGCTGGTGATCTACATGGGCGTCGCGACGAGCGAGGCGATTGCCGAAAAGCTTATCGCCGATGGCCTTGCCCCGGAGACACCGCTCGCCGTCATCGAAAACGCCGCTCGCGCGTCGATGCGCGTCCTGCGCGGGCCGGTGGCCGGCCTTGCCGATCTGGTGGCACGAGAAAAAGTCAAAAGCCCGGCGCTCATCGTCATCGGCGATGTCACCGCCCGGCCGGAAACCGAATTGCGCACGTTCGCGCTGGAGATTGCCCAATGAAGATTCTTACCGGCAATGACCTGAAGTCCGGTGCCGTCACCTGGTGGGACGGCAGCGAATGGTCGCTGCACGTTGCCGATGCCGCCGATGTCGGCGATCGCGGCGAGGAAATTGCGGCTCGTGAAAACGCCGCGCGCCGCGTTGTCGCCCCCTATGTGATCGATGGTGAAAATGGCCCCGATGGCGTTCGCCCGGCCCATATCAAGGACCGCATCCGCGCGCTCGGCCCCACCGTTCGCCTCGACCTTTCCCTCAAGCCAGCCGACCCCGAAGCCGGCAACTGGGTGATCTGATGTACAAGTACGACACTTATGACCAGGCGCTGGTCGATGCGCGCGTCGCCGATTTCCGCGATCAGGTGCGCCGCCGCCTCGATGGCTCGATGAGCGAGGAACAGTTCCGTCCGCTCCGCCTGATGAACGGCCTCTACCTGCAGCTCCACGCCTACATGCTGCGCGTCGCCGTCCCCTACGGCACGCTGTCCAGCGCGCAGATGCGCATGCTGGGCGACATCGCCGACAAGTATGACCGCGGTTATGGCCACTTCACCACGCGCCAGAACATCCAGTACAACTGGATCAAGCTGGAAGACGCGCCAGACATTCTGGCCGATCTCGCTTCGGTGGAGATGCATGCCATCCAGACCAGCGGCAACTGCATCCGCAACACAACTTCGGACCAGTACGCCGGGGCAGCCGCGGACGAAATCGTCGATCCGCGCCCCTATGCCGAGCTGATCCGCCAGTGGTCCACCTTCCACCCGGAATTCAGCTATCTGCCGCGCAAGTTCAAAATGGCGGTGATCGCGTCGGACACCGACCGTGCGGCCATGCGCCTGCACGACATCGGCATCCAGATCGTGCGTAATGCAGCTGGCGAACTCGGCGCTGCGTTCTACGTGGGCGGCGGCATGGGCCGCACCCCGATGATCGCGCCGCTGATCCGTGAATTCGTGCCGCTGGACCAGTGGATCACCTATGCCGAAGCCTGCCTGCGCGTGTACAACCGCCACGGCCGCCGCGATAACAAGTACAAGGCGCGTATCAAGATCCTGGTTCATGAACTTGGAAAGGAAGAATATTCCCGACAGGTCGAGGAAGAGTTCGCGCACCTTCTGACGCTGAACATCGAACCGCCGGCAGCCGAACTTGAACGCATCAAGGCCCAGTTCGCCGACCCCGCTTTCGACACCGGTGCCAGCGACGATCTCGATCGCAGCGATCCGGACTTTGCCCTGTGGGTGGACAACAACTGCGTCACGCACAAGCAGAGCGGCTACATCTCCGCCACGATCAGCCTGAAGCCCGTTGGCGGCATTCCGGGCGACGCGACGAGCGACCAGATCCGCCTGATGGCCGATCTGGCGAAGGAATACTCCTTTGATGAACTGCGCGTCACCCACGCCCAGAACATCGTTCTGCCGCACGTGAAGAAGGCCGATCTCTACACGCTCTGGCAGAAGCTCGACGCAGCGGGACTCGGCGCGGCAAACCTTGACCTGGTGGGCGACATCATCGCCTGCCCGGGGCTCGACTATTGCAGCCTCGCCAACGCCCGTTCGATCCCGGTGGCGCAGAAGATTTCCGAGCGCATGGCGGCCAAGGAGCAGGAGATTGGCGAGCTGAAGCTCAAGATTTCCGGCTGCATCAACGCCTGTGGCCACCACCACGCCGGCCACATCGGCATCCTGGGCGTCGACCGCAAGGGGGTCGAAAACTACCAGCTGCTGCTGGGCGGCTGCGAAGGTGCGGACACCTCGCTGGGCCAGATCACCGGCCCAGGTTTTGATGAAAACGGTATCGTCGATGCCGTTGAAAAGGCAACGAACGTCTATCTCGCCAACAAGCAGGGTGATGAGCGCTTCCTCGACACCTACCGCCGCGTCGGCATGGCCCCGTTCAAGGAGGCGATCTATGGTTGAGACCCAATTCCGCTATCGCAACGATGACCCCGTGGCCGATCCGGCCGTGACGGTCGACGCGTTTGCCGATCAGACCAACGCGCTTGCCGTCCGGATCGAACCGGGTGACGAGGCGCGCGACCTGCTGCCCTACCTTGACCGGCTCAAGCTGGTGGAGGTCAACTTCCCTGCCTACACCGACGGGCGCGGCTATTCGTCGGCCCGCATCCTGCGCGAAGCGGGCTATGCCGGTGAACTGCGCGCCGTGGGCGACGTCCTCGTCGATCAGCTGGCCTATATGCGCCGCTGCGGGTTTGACAGCTTCGCGCCCGCGCAGCCGCTCAACGCCGCCGATGCCGAAGCCGCGATGGCCCGCTATGCCGAGGTCTATCAGCCGACCGTCGATGGCCGCCAGCCGGTCTGGGCCAAGCGTCATGCCAACGGCTGACGGAGCGAGCAGGGTGCGCACGATCGACAGGATCGATACCGGCCCCCGGTTTACCGAGGCCGATGCCGTGCGCCTCAACCGGCTGTTCCGCGGCACCGAAACGGCTGACATGCTGGCCACTGTCCTGCGGGAACGGATGGCCGGTGATATTGCCGTGGTTTCGAGCTTTGGCGCGGAAAGCGCTGTTTTGCTTCATCTTGTTGCACAGGTAGACCCCGCCACTCCGGTCCTGTTCCTTGATACTGGCAAGCATTTTCCGGAAACGCTGGCCTATCGCGACACGCTGGTCTCGCATCTCGGCCTGACCGGTATCGAAATCCTCGTCCCCGATGCCGAGCGCCTCAAGGCGCGCGATGAAAGCGGTCTGCGCTGGTCTTACGATCCCGATGGCTGCTGCGAAATCCGCAAGGTGGAGCCACTGGCCCGCGCAATGGAACGCTTCGATGCCTCGATCACCGGGCGCAAGGGCTTCCAGTCCGCCACCCGCGCCGGCCTGCCCCGCTTCGAGATCGACAACAGCGACGCCCAGGGCCGGTTGAAGATCAATCCGCTTGCCGATTGGTCGTCCGAGGATCTTGCCGCCTATTTCGAACGGCACGATCTGCCGCCGCATCCGCTGGTGGCGCAGGGCTATCCGTCGATCGGCTGCTCGCCCTGCACGCACAAGGTGGCTGAGGGCGACGATCCGCGCTCTGGCCGCTGGAAGGGTTGGGACAAGACTGAATGCGGCATCCACGTGCCCGGCAGCCCGACGCCTGACGACGACCTGCCACCGGGCTACGATCCGGTGTTCTGAGCCACAATGGGCACCCCGGCGATCACCGGGGTGCGCCCATCGGCTTACAGATCGAGATTGAACAGCTTCACCGCGTTATCCTGCAGGATCAGCTTGCGCACTTCGGGTGACTGGCCGCCCAGCACCTCGACCAGCTTGTCCTGCACGCCCGGATAGAGCGATGTCGGGTGCGGATAGTCCGTCTCGAACAGGATTCGGTCGGCGCCAATTTCCTCGATCATGTGCTTGGGCGCGAAGTCTTCGAACCAGAAGCTCACCCAGAAATTGCGCTGGAAGTATTCCTTGCACGATAGCTTGTGCCCGCGGTTTTCGCGCGTCCGGAACTCCTTGAGCTGATGATCGAGCCCTTCGAGGATGAAGGGCACCCAGCCCGCGCCGCTTTCGATGAGGCCGATCTTCAGCTTTTCGAAGCGGTCCAGCAGGCCCGAGACCATGAAGTTCATCATCGTCGCCGCGCAGCCCATGTTGTGGATCAGCGCGGAAATCGGCAGTTTCTGGTCAAAGCCAAGTCCGTCCCACATCACGCTTTCGGCATCGAGCGAGGCGTTGAGGTGGAAGGTGAGCGGAATGCCGGTTTCGTTCGACAGGTCGAACACCTCTTCCCAAAACGGATTGATCTTGCCGTCGGGGCCGAGATAGCCCTCTGACAGGCGTTCCGGGCGATCGGGCAGAACCACGCCCTTCAGGCCGAGATCGGCGATGCGGCGCATTTCGGCGTTCATCAGGTCCTTGTCCCAATAGGGCAAGGTCGCCATGCCGTTGATCCGCCCGCCTGACTGGACCATGCGATCCTTGCAGGCATCGTTGTAGATCTGGAAGATCGCGACCGCCGTTTCCTGATCGTTCAGCGCCACGAGCGACCCGGCCTGCGTCACCCCGCCGTTCTGGAAGCAGACGTGGGCCCAGATGCCCATATCGTCCATGTCCTTCAGGCGTTCGGTGACATCGTAGGAGCCGGGCGCAATCTGGTCGTAACGGCGGAAGGCCAGCTTGCCGAGCAGCTTGTTCTTGTTCTTGTCGATCACATTGCCGCCCAGGCTGCCGAAATCGCGGCCCATGCAGACCCATTTGTCAGCGCCGTTCACCTGCTCGACATGCGGCATCTTGTCCTTGAGACCAGCGGGCGCATTGGCTGTCCACAGGTCAGCCGGTTCGGTGAAATGCGTATCGGCATCGACGATCTTGATGCCCTCGAACATCGGGTCGAGCCCGCGCGTGTTGTTGGCAAAATCAACGTCGCGGATGAAGCCGCCCTCATCGCCGCGGCCTTCGTCGAGCCAATAGCGCTTGGCGTCGTCCGCGCCGGCCTTGATCAAAGTGGACATGTCCAGCACTCCTCAATTCCCATTGAGGCGCATTTTGCACCCGCAGACGGCGCAGCCCAAGCGCAATCGCCCACGCTGGACGATGCGCAAAGATACCGGCTTAACGGCGATAGATCAGAGCCAGCCCTGTTCGCGGTACCACTTGGCGGTGGCCTTCATGCCCTCACGTGTTGGCACAATCGGTTTCCACAAGGATTTCGGTACTTTAGCGGACGAACTTGATACCCAGTCGGGGTGCGCCATATAGCCAGCGCGGTCCGGGGTCAGCTTGAACCGGCCTCGGGTGAGCGCTTGGCCCCAACGGGCAGCGCGCATCAGCCAGCCGGGCGACAGATGGAGGATGAACGGCCGCCGCCCCATGGCCCAGCCGATCAGACGGCCAATCTCCCGGTGGCTCCATCCACCGTCATGCCCATCGTCCGGCTCGAAGGTCGCGCCGGTAATGCCCTCACCTCCCGGCACGAGCTTCAACAGCAGCCGGGCCAGATCCTCGACATGGATATAGCTCGCCCGCCCGTCGCGCTGCGGCATGGGGATGACGCCCCATTTCGCGGCCTTGAACAGATCGAGTATTTCCTTGTCGCGGAAGCCGTAGATCGCCGGCGGGCGCACGATGGTCCAATCAAGACCGCTCGCCATGACCAGCTTTTCCGCCCGCGCCTTTGACGCGCCATAGGTGGACAAGTCCGGCTCCCGCGCAGAGAGCGACGAGACGAATACCAGACGCTGCACACCGGCGCGCCGCGCAGCCTCGATAACGTTGAGCGTGCCGACGACATTGGCCTGTTCGAACCCGTCGGCATCGGCGCTGACCAGGCCGGCAACATGGATGACGGCCTCGGCCCCCTCCATCAGCCGGTCCAGCGCGGCCGCATCGCCAAGATCGCCTCCGACCCATGTCACATGGGGTTTGGGCTGCTGCGGCCGGCGAGCAAGCGCGCGGACGGCAATTCGGGATTGGATCGCCCGGTCGAGCAAGGCCTGTCCGACGAACCCGGTCGCGCCGGTAACGGCCAGCGTCACAGCAGGACCATCTGGTCGCGGTGCACGATGGCCGAGCGCGGCGCATAGCCGAGCAGCGCTTCGTGATCGCGGCTGTGACGGCCGAGCAGCACACGGCATTCGGCCGCGTCGTATTCCGCCAGGCCGTGCGCGAGCGCCGTGCCCGCGGCATCGCAAATGGCCACGGCATCGCCGCGATGGAACTCGCCTTCGACTGCCGTGATTCCGGCGGCCAGCAGGCTCGATCCCTTGGCCAGCGCCTTTACCGCGCCGCCATCGACCACCAGCGTGCCGCGAAGACGCAGCCGGCCGCCGAGCCATGCCTTGCGCGCCGCCGCCTTGCGCTTGGGCAGGAAGAGCGTGCCGATGCCTTGCTCGATTACCCGCGTGACCGGCGCATCGTAGGTGCCGTTGCCGATCACCAGCGCAATCCCGGCGCGTTCGGCAATTTCGGCCGCCTGCAGTTTCGACGTCATGCCGCCAGACCCCATGCCGGACGCGGAACCGCCATCGGCCATGGCGTGAATTTCCGCCGTAACACCGTGAACTTCGGGCAGCAGGCGCGCGCCCGGCTCCTTGGGATTGCGATCATAGAGGCCGTCGATGTCCGAAAGGAGAAGCACGGCCGATGCCCGCGCCGCTTGTGCCACGCGCGCGGCAAGCCGGTCGTTGTCGCCAAAGCGGATTTCCTGCGTGGCGACGGAATCGTTCTCGTTCACCACCGGCACGGCACCGGCATCGAGCAGGCGTGTAAGCGTGGCGGTGGCGTTGAGGTAACGGCGGCGATCTTCAAGATCTTCCAGTGTCAGCAGCAATTGCGCAGCCGTCAGGCCATGTTTGCCCAGCAGGTCGGCCCATAGGCCGGAAAGCGCAATCTGCCCGACGGCGGCAGCGGCCTGTGCATCGGCGAGGCTGCCGCGCCCGCCCTTTTCCAGCCCGAGCTTGCGTGCGCCCAGCGCGATCGCGCCCGAGGACACGACGATCACTTCCTGCCCCCGCGCGCGGGCGGCGGCAATTTCGCTGACCAGCGCTTCGATCCAGGCTGTGCGCGGACCTTCGGCACCCACGAGCAGGGCCGAACCGACCTTCACCACCAGGCGCGGGCACTTGGCCTTGTCGGCCAGATCACGAAGCGCAGCGATCATCATGGCCGACCGATTAGGCGAATTGGCCAAGGATGCAAATGTCAGATCGGCGACCAGGGGGTATCGTCGCTCTCTTCCTGTTCGCCAGTCGGCCGTTCGGTGACCGTGGCGGCGGGAAGATAGCTGACGACCGCATCCAGCAGCGCGTCGATCCCCTTGCCCGTGGCGCCGGAAATCGGGAACACCTGATCCGCTCCCGCCTCAAGCAATTCCTCGGTGAAGGCCTCGACCAGTTCCTTGTCGATCAGGTCGATCTTGTTGAGCGCAATCAGGCGCGGCTTGTCTTCCAGACCTTCGCCATAGGCGGCGAGCTCTTCCTCGACGATTTCCATCGCTTCCACCGGATCGACGCCGTTGGCATCGATGAGGTGGATGAGCACGCGGCAGCGTTCGATATGGCCCAGGAACCGGTCACCCACCCCTGCCCCTTCGGCAGCGCCGGCAATCAGGCCGGGAATGTCCGCCAGCACGAATTCACGGTTGCGGTGGCGCACCACGCCCAACTGCGGGCGCAGCGTGGTAAAGGCATAATCGCCCACCTTGGCCTTGGTGTTGGTGATCTTGTTGATGAAGGTGCTCTTGCCCGCATTGGGCAGACCGACAAGCCCGGCGTCGGCGAGAAGCTTCAGCCGCAGCCAAACCCACATTTCTTCCGCCGGCAGACCCGGCTGGTGCTGGCGCGGCGCGCGGTTGGTGCTGGTCTTGTAGCTGGCATTGCCGCGCCCGCCCATGCCGCCTTCGAGCAGGACGACGCGCTGCCCCACCTCGGTCAGATCGGCCAGCACGGTTTCACGGTCTTCATCGGAGATGATCTGCGTACCGATCGGCACCTTGATCACCAGGTCAGGCCCCTTGGCGCCCGTGCGGTCCTTGCCCGCGCCCCCGGTGCCGCGCGGCGCCTTGAAGTGCTGGGTATAGCGAAAGTCGATCAGCGTGTTGAGGCCAGCCACGGCTTCAAAGATGACATCGCCGCCCTTGCCGCCATCGCCGCCGTCAGGCCCGCCGTATTCGACGTACTTCTCGCGCCGGAACGAAACCGCGCCGGGGCCGCCGGCGCCCGAACGGATGTAGATTTTGGCCTGATCGAGAAAATGCATGAGCGGGGGATAGCCGAAAATAGAGCGGGTGTCGCGGGCCGGATGGAGACCGGCTCACGCCCGACAGCGTCAGATCTGGTCCAGTGCTTCGGAAATGGCCTCAGCTTGCGGCGAGAGCGGCGCCCTTCGAGAACCGGAGCGGAGCGGCCGTTTTGGCCGTGAGCACCGGAAGCGCAGCAGGGTGCTGCTCGCAGGCCAGGATGTGGCTATTTACGAAGCACTGGTGGAGCCGAGGGGGATCGAACCCCTGACCTCGTCATTGCGAACGACGCGCTCTCCCATCTGAGCTACGGCCCCGTTCCAGTGCGAGTGTAGGCTAGCGGCATTCCGCAACCCACGCGAGCGGCTCCCTTAGCGAAAGCGAACCGCCCGTGAAAGGCTAAATTTCAACCGCGCCGCGCGCTCAGTTGGTCGAGTTGACCGGAGTGGCCAAAACCGTGGAACCGGGAACCGCGTCCTTGCCCCACTTCGTTTCCCAAGCTGCCATTTCCAGGCGGTACTTGTCGAAGCGCTTGAAGAAGTCGTCGAACACGATTTCGATGTTCGGCAAGCTGCGCGCGGCAAAATTATTGAGATCGACCGATTTCACCAGCTTCGCCTCGCGGCTCATCACCAGAACCGCGTCGCAGAAGGCCGGCAGCGTCGGCGGGATGGCGAAGTGGTTGTACACCTCCGTCATGTACTTTTCGCGCGGCTTGATGAAGCCGGCGCCGTATTTCGCCCGCCATTCGCTATCCACCTTGGCGTTGACCGCGCGCAGCGTTTTCGCATGCGCCTTCAGGAACGCGCGGTAGTTCACCACGATTTCGGCGTGCTTGGGCTGCAGGCAGTTGAGCGCGGCGACGTTGTAGGCCGAACGCAGGTTCCACGTGATCTGCGAGGGCGAGATGTTGCGGTTGACGCTGTAATAGAGGCCATCGGTGCCGAGCGCCGGGATCTGCATGGTCGGCGCGGCCCATTCGGGCGGGATCGGCTTCCAGGCGACGATCACGGTCTTCGGGGCCGGCGGTGGCGGCGGCGGAACCGGTGCGGGCTTCTTCTTCGCATCGGCGCAGCCCGATATGGCCAGGCTGGCAATGGCCGCAAGCTGAACCATGGAGCGAACGGAAAACTTTATCATCAATGCAAACCCTCAACCCACCCGGAACAGGCTCCGGGTCATCATTGCCTAGCCTAGGGCTATTTTCCGGCAAAGAAAATGCCCGGTGCGACAACTTGCGCACCGGGCACGTTCAATCATGGCCCGCATGAATGCAGGCTTAGCTTTTCATCGCCTTATTCGCGGTTGCCCAGCAGGCTGAGCAGGAACTGGAACATGTTGATGAAGTCGAGATAGAGGCTGAGAGCGCCCATGATCACGACCTTGCCCATCATGTCGGTTCCGGCGACGTAGGCGTAGGTTTCCTTCAGGCGCTGCGTGTCATAGGCGGTGAGGCCCGCAAAGATCAGCACGCCCAGAATCGAGATGGCGAGGCCAAGCCCCGGCATCGGGAAGAACGCGTTGATCAGCATCGCGATGAGAAGACCGACGACGCCCATCGTCAGGAACGAGCCCATGCCCGACAGGTTACGCTTGGTGGTGTAGCCCACCAGGCTCAGACCCGCGAAGGCACCCGCCGTGGCGAAGAAGGTCGCCGCGATCGAGGGGCCGGTATAGACAAGGAAGATCGACGACATCGACAGGCCCATGACCACGGCAAACGCCCAGAAAAGCATCTGCAGGGTCGAGGTCTGCATCCTGTTGAGGCCGAAGCTCATCGCCATGACGAAGCCGAGCGGGGCCAGGATCAGCACCCAGCGCAGCGGCGTTGTGAACACGGCTTCCGCCATGCCCGAAGATGCGAAGATGAGCGCGACGATGCCCGAAAGCAGCACGCCCGAAGCCATGTAGTTGTAGATCGACAGCATGTACTTGCGCAGACCCATGTCATACGACGCGGTCTGGTTAAGGCTCTTGCCGTCAATGCTGGGAGACGTACCAAAGCCCGTCCGGGTGGACTGGGGGTCGTTCCAGTTAGCCATTGTTCTCTCCTTCCGGCGCCGAGCGACGACAAGCCGGTGACAGCAATATCGGGCTTATCGCCTTTGCTTTCAAGCGAAACCGGACAAGGCGACGTGTCGCAGTTTGTATCAGGATCAACCGGCCTGCCGCGCGGCTTCGGCAAGCTCACGCCCGCGGTCACGCGCGCGGCGCAGGGTTTCCTCCATCAGCGCGGCCAGAGCCCCGTCCTCGTCCAGCGCGGAGAGGCCTGCGACAGTCGTGCCGCCGGGGCTGGAAACCTTGCGCGCCAGCTCTGCCGGGCTGTCGGGAGAGACGGAGGCGAGCGCCGCCGCGCCCTCGACCATGGCCAGCGCAAGGCGGTCCGCCTGGCTGCGCGGCAGCCCCAGGCTTTCCGCGCCCCCGGCCAGGGCATCGATTACGCGGTAGACAAAGGCCGGTCCCGATCCGACGAGCGCGGTCATCAGATCCATATGCCCCTCATCGGCGATCCATTCCGCCGGGCCGAGCGGCGCCATCAGCGCGGAAACCGCCGTGCGCGCCGCGCCTTCCGCGTTGCCGCACAGCGCAATCGGCGACCTGCCGAGCGCGGCGGCAAGATTGGGCATGACCCGCACCACCGCGCGCGCCTTCGGGAAGGTCCGGCCCAGCGTTCCGAGATCGACGCCGGCCAGCACCGACAGAAGCACCGATTCGCTGCCGATCCGTTCGGCGATAGCTGGCGCGGCATCCGCCAGCTGCTGAGGCTTTATGCCCAGCAGGACGAAATCCCACTGCCCGCTGTCCGGCAGTTCGCGCAGCAGGGTGACGCCGGGCGGCACCTGCTCGCGAAACGGATCGACCACGGTGATCGAACCGGCATCCACACCGCCGGCCAGCCAGCCTTCCAGCATGGCGCCGCCCATGTTGCCGCATCCGATAATCAGCAAAGTCATCACTGCCCCACAGCCGCTGGTTTCGGGATCGTGGTTAGCTGCGCGGGTCCATCACCGCAAGGCGCGCGTCAGGCCTCGCCAGCGGCATCGACCAGGGCACTGGCGAGCGCATCGGCGGGGCTCTTGTCTCCCCAGAGGATGAACTGGAACGCCGGATAGAAGCGGTCGCATTCCTCGATCGCCGCCTCGATCGCCGCCTGCGCCTGGGCAATCGAAAGCAGCCCATCATCGCCCAGCATCATGGCGTGGCGATAGAGCAGGACCATGCCGTTCGACCACACATCGAAATGGCCGAGCCACAGCTGTTCGTTAATCAGGGCGAGCACTTCATACATCTGCGAGCGCTTGTCATCGGACACGCGAATGTCCGGCAGGCAGATCAGTTGCAGGACGTGATCTTCCGACCGCCAGATGCCGCGAAGCTGGTAGGTGGCCCAGGAACCTTGGATTTCCGTGGTAATCTCGTCATCGCCGACGAAATCGTAATGCCAGCCGCGCGCCTCGCACAGCGACGCGAGCATTTCGACAGGAGCGGCATCTTCCTCCTGGTTCATCGAGACCTTGCCCGTTCTCACGCGATGTTCTTCTTTACCATGAGCGGGTGGATGCGTCGACGCTGACCGAAGAACAATGCACCCATGAAGATGCCCTGTGCATGATTGTACAAGCCTGTTCACACCATGTGGAAAAGCACCCGGGACGCCTGGCCGACCCGGTCAGAGCGGATCGACCACCTGCCCGGTCGGACTGGTCCAGATGAAGGTGTCGATCTTTTCCTTTTTCAGCTTGGCAACCAGCGACTTGGCTGCAGATTCGCTATCGAAGGGGCCGGTCAGCAAGCGGTTGGTCTTGCCCCAGTCGGTGATCGCGGCCGACTTGCCCTTCAGCAATTCCGGCGCTTCCTTGACCAGCGACTTCCAGTCCGCCTGAAGCGCGGCCTTGCCCCGCCCGACGCCCACCTGAACCCAGATGCGGCTGGGATTTGCCGGCTTCGATTCGGCCTTGGCCTCTGTTTTCGGCTTGGCGGCGGCAATCTTGCGAATATCGACAGCGCCCGACTTAGGCGTAGCAACCGCAACCGGCGCGCCCAGATCGCCAAACACGTCAGCGAAACGCGCCGGGCGCGCAGGCGTAACCACGACGGGCGGCGGCGCGACCGTAACCGGCGGGCTCGTCTTGATGGCGGGCGAGGCGGTTGCCCCGGCGGTGTTGGCCGCAACGGTGGTGACCGCGGGCGTCGGCGTTGCCGCCGGCACCACGACAGCCGGCGTTTCCGTCTTTGGCTGCGCCGCAAGCGGCGGCAGATTGACCGGCGGTTTCACCAGAAGCGGCGCCACGCTCTCTTCGCGCCCGGGGTTCAGTTCGGGCGGCGCGGCACGGGCAATAGCGGTGACAGGCGCCTTCGCGGCGGCCAGTTTGGCCTCATCACCCTTCTTGCCATCGGCCTTCGCCAGCTTCGCCTCGCCGGACTTGGTGTTGCCGGACTTGCCCTTTTCCGAAGTGGATTTCACCAGCTTGCCGAGCGGTTCGCCCTTGGGAACCAGCTTGCCCTCCGCCGTCGCCACGTGGACGGGCGGCGCATAGCGCAGCACGCGCGGATCATCGCGGCCGATCTCTGCGGCGCGGGGAAAATGGCCGAAGGTTGCGGCCGAGGCCTGCTGCGCCTTGGTCAGCCGCGGCATGTAGCGCAGATAGGGCGCGATCCCGGCGGCAAGATCCTGCGGCATCGACTGATAGGCGATCGACACGGCCTCGTCGGTCTTGCCGGCAATCGCCAAGGCAAAGGCGCGGGTGCGAAACGCCGGTTTGTCCCCCTTTTGCAGCAGCGGCAGCAGCGTCGCTTCCATGCCTTCGCGGTCCCCGCCGATCGCCTGGCTGAGCGCCAGCCGCCGCGTCACTTCGTCCCCTGCCCCGGCGCCGAGCGCCTGCCGGTAATACTTCTGCGCCGTCGCATTGTCGCCGACGAGGTCATAGGCAAGGCCGCGATCGGCATTCAGCCTTTGGTCCATGCCGCCGGCCGTCTCAGCCTCGGTAAACAGCGGAATTGCGTCAAACGGATTGCCGTTTTGCACCAGCGCCGCCGCGAGGCCGGCGCGCACGCGCGGGCTGTTCGGCTGCAACTGGTCGGCATTGGCGAAAAAGCCCACCGCCGCGTCGACATCCCCCAGTGCCAGGGCCGCGTTGCCCGCATCGATCAGCGCGTTGACGTCCTTTGGATTGCGTCCAAGGCGGGCCAGCGCGGAATTGAGGGCCTGGCTATCCGGCCCGGGCGTCTGCTGGACGACGGCCTGCGAGGTCACCGCCTTCTGCGCCAGAGCCGCGTTCGGCGCGACAAGAGCCGCGGCAAGGCCAAGCGGCCCAGCCCATTTCCCAAAGATTGATCGCGACACCATCATAACGTCCATCGCAAAGCTCGTGGCATAGTCCGAACGGGGCGGCAATGGCGCAGCCATGCTGAATGGCTCAGGAACAAACCAGCCCGGCGCGCAAAGCACGCCGGGCCAGCGGAATGTCCAAAGCTTACTGGTTGTTCTGACGACCAAGGAAGCGCGGGATGGACAGCGAAGGCGCTTCGCCGCCCGCTTCGTCTTCCTCGTCTTCCTCTTCGGCCGCCGCAGCGCCACCGCGCGAAAGGTTGGCCATGCGTTCGAACAGAGTGCCGCCCGCTCCCGGCAGGCGAGGCGCGCGTTCGGCCTCGTCTTCGGTCGACGTTACCAGCGGACGCTTGCGCGCCAGCAGGGAATCAGTCGCGCTGTCTTCATTGGAGAGGCGCGATGCTTCGCCGAGCAGATCGTCACCGGCAGCAGAGGCCTGCGGCGCTTCTGCCTGATCGTCGTCCGCTTCGGCTTCCGACATCAGTTCGAGAGCATCGTCATCCGCCGCTTCGCCGGTTTCTGCCGAGGCATCATCGCCTTCGGCAAAATCGCTCAGCTCAAGCTCGTCACCTTCGTCTTCGGCAACCGGCTCGGGCGCTGGCTGGTAGGCCTGCGGAACGACGGCTTCGGGTTCCGGTTCGCTGGGCGCATAGAGCGTGCTCGGCGCAGCGGCATCGGCGCTGGGCCGAACCGGTCCGCGCGACACGCCAAGGTTGAACGGCTTCGCCGCTTCCTGCGCCATTTCCGCCGTTTGCTCGATGCCGGTAGCCACCACCGAAACGCGGATCTTGCCCTGAAGATCAGGGTTGAAGGCCGAGCCCCAGATGATGTTGGCGTTCTGATCGACCAGTTCGCGAATGTGATTGGCCGCTTCGTCGACTTCGAGCAGCTTCATGTCGTCGCCGCCGATGATCGAGATGATCACGCCCTTGGCGCCCTGCATCGAAACGCCATCGAGCAGCGGGTTGGAAATCGCGCGTTCCGCCGCTTCGAGAGCGCGGTTTTCGCCCGAACCTTCGCCCGTGCCCATCATCGCCTTGCCCATTTCGCCCATCACCGAACGCACGTCGGCAAAGTCGAGGTTGATCAGGCCCGGCATGACCATGAGGTCGGTGATCGAGCGCACGCCCTGCTGCAGCACTTCGTCAGCGAGGCTGAAGGCTTCCTTGAAGGTCGTCTCGGCCTTGGCGACGAGGAACAGGTTC
>JBJTLW010000047.1:0-36174 GCA_046063225.1 Novosphingobium sp.
CGAATGGCTCGAAAACCACCTCAAGGAATATTCCGGCGCGGTGCTGATGATCACCCACGATCGCTATTTCCTTGATAACGTGGTCGGCTGGATCCTTGAACTCGATCGCGGGAAATACTTCCCCTACGAAGGCAATTACTCGACCTACCTTGAAACCAAGGCCAAGCGCCTGGCGCAGGAAGAGCGTGAGGAAAGCGGCAAGCAAAAGGCGCTGGCCCGCGAACTCGAATGGATTCGCCAGACCCCGGCCGCCCGCCAGACCAAGAGCAAGGCGCGTGTCCGCAAGTTTGAAGAACTGCAGAACGCGCAGGATAACCGCGCGGTCGGCAAGGCCCAGATCATCATCCAGGTGCCCGAGCGGCTGGGCGGCAAGGTGATCGAGGCCAAGGGCATCACCAAGGCCTATGGTGACAAGCTGCTGTTCGAAGACCTGTCGTTCATCCTGCCCCCGGGCGGGATCGTGGGTGTGATCGGGCCGAACGGCGCGGGTAAATCGACCCTGTTCAAGCTGCTGACCGGCAAGGAACAGCCCGATAGCGGATCGATCGAGATCGGCAGCACGGTGCGGCTGGGCTATGTCGATCAGAGCCGCGATGACCTGACCGCATCGAACAACGTCTGGCAGGAAATCAGCGGCGGGCACGATTACATGACCGTCAACAAGCAGGAAATGAGCACGCGGGCCTATGTCGGCGCGTTCAACTTCAAGGGCCAGGACCAGCAGAAGAACGTCGGCAAGCTGTCAGGCGGTGAACGCAACCGCGTGCACATGGCCAAGATGCTGAAGCAGGGCGGCAACGTGCTGCTGCTCGACGAACCGACCAACGACCTTGACGTCGAAACCCTCGCCGCGCTGGAAGACGCGATCGAAAACTTCGCGGGCTGCGCCGTGGTTATCTCGCACGACCGTTTCTTCCTCGATCGTCTGGCAACGCACATCCTCGCCTTCGAGGGCAACAGCCATGTCGAATGGTTCGAAGGCAACTTCGAAGCTTATGAAGAGGACAAGCGTCGCCGTCTGGGCGATGCGGCGGATCGTCCAACGCGGCTGGCTTACAAGAAGCTGACGCGCTGATTGTCAGAAAACTCGTCGCAAACCTGAACGGAAGGCAACCCGCTTCATTCAGATTTGCGACAGTAGGCTTTCGTTAACTCCTCGAATCATGGACGCCGCGATGGGTCGCGGTGCGTGGATCTGGAGTGACGGCCATGGCCGTGAAGCACATGATGAAGTCGAGCGGTTGGGCGGCCCTGGCGGCCGGACTCGCGATTGCTTCGCTGCCGGTATCGGCCGAGGCGCAGGAACGTGGCTGGGGTCGTCGCGGCGGCGAAGCGGCCGGAAATATCGGCGGTGGTGCCACTGAAAACGGCGGTCGCAGCTGGGGTGGTGGCAATGGCGGCGGCTGGGGCCAGCGCCAGCAGGCGGCTCCGCAGGCACAAGTCCAGGTTCAGGCACCGGTCGCAACGCAGGCTCCGCAGCAGCGCAGCTGGAACGGTGGTGGCCGTTCAGGCGGCGGTGAAGCCGGCGGCAATGGCGGCTGGCGCGATAGCTGGACGGCGCGCACTCAGCAGGCTCCGCAGGCACAGGCCCCAGCTCCTGCGCAGACTCAGCGCACCTGGAACGGCGGCGGCTCATGGCAGAATCGCGGCAGCACTTCCGGTAGCGACGGCTGGCAGAACCGCAGCCGCAACAACGGCAACAGCGATGGCTGGCAAGGTCGCCGTGGCGGCAATGGCGGCTGGAACGGCAGCCAGACTGCTACCCCGACACCCGCCCCCGCACCGGCCCCGCGCACGGAACAATGGAGCGGCGCCGGGACGTCCAGCCGCGATGGCAACCGCACCTGGAGCGAACGCAATCGCGGTGGCTCGTCTGATTGGCAGAACCGCACCTATCGCGATGGTGATCGCGAACGGCGCAACGAAGCCTGGTCGGGCAACAACCGGCGCGGTGACAGCTGGCGCGACAACAACCGCTGGCAGGGCAACAACAATTCCTGGCGCGACAACAATCGC
The DNA here is from genome assembly GCA_046063225.1 of Novosphingobium sp. GTDB lineage: Bacteria > Pseudomonadota > Alphaproteobacteria > Sphingomonadales > Sphingomonadaceae > Novosphingobium. The sequence goes on from JBJTLW010000047.1 coordinate 2,017, forward strand.
TGGGGTTATTCCGACAATCGCCGGTGGAATCGCGAATGGCGCAGCAACCACCGGTATGACTGGTATTCGTACCGCAACCACAACCGCAGCACCTTCCGCCTGGGCTATTACTACCCGCCCTATCGAAGCTATTCCTACCGTCGCCTGTCGATCGGCTTCTACCTCGACAACCTGTTCTTCGGTTCGAACTACTGGATCAATGATCCCTGGCAGTATCGCCTGCCGGATGCCTACGGGCCCTATCGCTGGGTTCGCTATTACGACGATGCCCTGCTCGTCGATATCTACACGGGCGAAGTGGTGGACGTGATCTACGACTTCTTCTGGTAGGCAGCACTTTCGGTCGAGTGGACCGATATAAGGCCCCCGTTTCAATACGAAACGGGGGCCTTCATCCGTTTGCGCTTGCCCTTCGCGATTCTGGCGATAGGCAGGCTGGCAAATCAACGAGTTCGCCTGAACCATGGATCCGCTCACCGACCCCACAAACAATGCCCCCAACCCCGACAGGCATGCACTGAAGATGCTGGGGCAAGCTGTGCGAAAGCGCCTTGCCGCTGACGATGGGGTGTACAAGTTCCCGGTCGATGGGCTGGAGCTTTACGGGATCAACGATTTCCTCGGGCCGGAGGAATGCGATCGCATGATCGAGCTGATCGATGCCAATGCCCGGCCATCGACGCTTTACGATCACGGCCAGACCGAGCAGTTCCGCACCAGCTATTCCGGCGATGTCGATCGCAACAATCCTTTCGTCCGCATGGTCGAGCGACGGCTGGATGATTGCCTGGGCATCACCCCGGAATTTGGCGAGACCGTGCAGGGCCAGCGATACCAGGTGGGTCAGGAATTCCGCGCCCATAACGACTGGTTCTGGACCGAGGCGAAATACTGGGAAAGCGAGTGCGCGCGTGGCGGACAGCGCAGCTGGACAGCCATGGTCTATCTGAACGATGTCGAGGAAGGCGGGACCACCGATTTCGTCCGCGTCGGTCTTTCCGTGCAGCCACAGCGCGGGGTCTTGCTGGTGTGGAACAACGCGCTGCCCGACGGCAATCCGAACATGGATACGCTGCATGCCGGTATGCCGGTTATCAGGGGGGTAAAATACGTGATCACCAAGTGGTACCGGACGCGGCGATGGAGTTGATCCGCACGCGCCTCGCTGCTGGGCTGGCGAGTGCACTGACGCTGGTTTCGGCTCCTGCGGCACAAGCGCAGGCCGCGCCGCGCATGGAAGCCGCGCAGGTTGCCACGACCGCCGTCCCGGCTCGCAACGACGATCAGAAGCTTATGCTTCTCTTTGCGCAGGATGCCAAGCGCGAGCGGCTGACGAGCCCGCTGCAGGCCGTCTATCGCGGCGAACCGGCAGACGTTTCGCTGCTCGGCCAGATCTTTACCGATACCCTTGACCGGCGCGAGCTTGCCGCAGCGAAAACCAGCCTTGCCGCGCTTGCACGCATCGATCGCCGCCGGCTCTCGCCCGAGCGGCAGATTTCCTATGATGTGTTCCTGGGTGACAAGCGCACCGAGCTGGAATTCCTGCAGCCTGATGTTCTGGCGCTCACCTCGGTGCGGCCGTTGACCCATTTCGGCGGCCTGCATGTGGAATTTCCCTCGCTGATCGCCGGTGCCCTGCCCTACAAGACCGAGGCCGATTACCGCGCCGCTTTGGCCATCGAGCAGACGGTGCCCAAGATCCTCGACCAGGCGGTGGCGCGCTTTCGTGAAGGGCTGGCCAGCGGCGTGGTGGAATCGCGCCTGACGACGACGAACATGATCGCGCAGATTGATGCGATCCTGGCCCAGAAGCCACAGGATTCCCCGTTCTACGCGCCGATCAAGGACATGCCCAAGACGATTGGCGATCCGGCGCGCAGCCGCTTTGCCGCCGATTTTGGCGCGACGATCGAAAAGGATATCTTCCCCGCCTATCGCCGCCTGCGCACCTTCCTTGCTGAGGAATACCTGCCCGCAGCGCGCGTCCAGCCGGGCATTTCCGCGATGAAGGGCGGCCCGGCGCTCTACCGCCGCCTGATCAAGGTGCACACCTCGCTTTCGCTCGATCCCGAACAGGTGCATCAGCTCGGTCTGTCCGAAGTGGCCCGCATCCAGAGCGAGATGGAAGGCGTCAAAGGCCGCCTTGGCTATGCGGGTACGCTGCGCCAGTTCTTTGACGTGCTGCGCACCGATCCGCGTTTCCACCCCAAGACCCGGGATGACCTCGCTCGCGGTTTCGCGGCCATTGCCAAGACGGTGGACGCGCAGATCCCGCAGTACTTCATCAAGATCCCCAAGGCGCGGCTCGAGATCGAGGCCTACCCCGCCTATCGCGAAAAGTACGAAGCCGGCGGTTCGTACAACCAGGGCTCGTCCGACGGGACCCGGCCCGGCGTATTTTTCTACAACGCCTATGACCTGCCCAGCCGCTTCCTGACCGGCATGGCCACGCTGTACCTGCACGAAGGCGCGCCGGGGCACCATTTCCAGATCAGCCTTGCCCAGGAAAACGCGTCGCTGCCCGATTTCCAGCGCTATGGCGGCAATACCGCCTTTGTCGAAGGCTGGGCGCTCTATGCCGAAACGCTCGGCTATTCGATGGGGCTGTACAAGGACCCCATGCAGCATTGGGGCACGCTCGACGATGAAATGCTGCGCGCAATGCGGCTTGTCGTCGATACCGGCTTGCACGCCAAGGGGTGGAGCCGCGATCAGGCGATCGAATACATGCTGGCCAATTCCGGCATGGGCCGCACCGATGCGACGGCGGAAGTCGAACGCTATATCGCCTGGCCCGGTCAGGCGCTGGCGTACAAGATCGGCGCGCTGACCATCCAGCGGCTGCGGCGCAAGGCGGAAACCAGCCTTGGCGCGAAGTTCGATCTGCGCGCCTTCCACGAACAGGTGCTGGGTTCGGGCGCGCTGCCCTTGCCGGTGCTGGAAGCGAAGATCGACCGCTGGATAAACGAGCAGCGATAGGCCGCAAAACCTGTTTCGCTAACCGGCGGTAAACCAATTGCTCCTAGCTTACCCCTGTACATGTGCAGGAGTAGGCGCTTTGGACGCCATTACAATTGACGGGTTGCACGAAGACGCGTTCCGACAGTCCATCGAGGATCTGTTGCGGCGCGGCTTCGCCGATGAAGCGGCTTCGCGCCTGCGTTCGCTGCTTGAGCCCTATACCGGCGAAGGCGAAGTGTTCCCGGCGCGCTTCCTTGCCGTAAGCCCGGAAGACATTGAAATCACCGGCTGGAAAGAGCTGGACGAAGGCCTTGGCAAATTCGACCGAGCCGAACAGCCGGTTACCGCCATTTGCCTTTCCTTCGGCGATCCCGATGGGCGCGGCGTTTCGCCCGATGGCGCGGGGCTGCTGAGCCTGACGGTGGAAACCAGCTATTTCTCCGACGAAGCCTTTCCTTTCTCCGAATCGGACCGGAACGACTTGCTCGACGGCTATTCGGCCTTTGGCTGCCAGTGGGCCGGCGATTGCGAAGGCATGGATCACGCCATCGCCTTTCGCGGTGTCGACGATCTTTACGGATCGCTTGCCGGGCTGGAACAGCGCCTGCTTTCGTCACACAATCCCGATCCGGAAGAGATTCGCGCCGGTACCATCGCGTCCTGCTATCTCTCGGTCCTGTTCCATCTGGCGCTGCGCGAAAGCATGGCCCGCCGCCGGCTGGGCCGCCCGCTGTGCGTGCTGACCGCGAACAACGGCGTCTACCCCTCGTTCGACGCACCTGTGCTGAGTTGCGACGAATATCTGGCGGGTGGCGAAGTCGTCCCCGTTGCAGCCGCGGCCGCCTCCGAGTGGGTGCCGGAAGACAGCTATGCTCCCTCGCACAAGGCGGATGAGGACGACGAGGAAGCGCCGGAAGAGGCGAGCCTCCTGTCGATCGGCATTCGCCGCACGTCCAAGCAGCCGGTGCTTGCCCTTGCCGATGGCGACGACGAGATGAGCTTCGAGGCGATGCAGAGCGCCGCGCTCGGCATGGGCGGAAGCCTGCCGCCGCTGCCGCCGGCGGAGCCGGACTACAGCTGGAACGAGCCAGAACCCGAAGAACCGGAATACCAGCCCTACGCCGAACCTGAGGCCGAGCTTCAGCCGGACGCCGCCATCGAGCCTGTCGACGTCTTCGAGGATTCGGCGTCCTTCATCGAGGTGCACGACGCGGCCGGAAGCGAAGAGCCTGTTGCGCAGGGCGATGCCCCGGCGTTCGAGCCGACCTTGGAAACTGCGCAAGACAGCGACGTTGCGCCAGAGGCAGCCGCATTCGAGCCCGAACCCGAAGCCGCTCCAGACATCGCGGACGCCCCGGTCGAAGAAACCTTCACAGCCGAACCCGAACCTGTCGCCTTCGCCGAACCGGAGACGCAAACCGGCTACCAGTTTGGCGACACCGAATGGCCAGCCCGCGAAGAAGAGCCGGTCGCTGTCAGCGAACCGGAGCCGGAAATCGCTGCGTGGCACGACGCTGACGAGCCCGAATCCAGCTACGTCCCGGCGCCGCAACCGGCCGGTCACAGCCTGCGCGCGCGCCTTGGCGTGGCCGATGGCGAACCGGTAATCGAGGAAAAGCCTTCGATCTGGTCAAAGCTGGTCGACTGGATCGAAGCCAAACTGCGCCGCCGCTAAGCGGCGCAGCGCGTCACTCGCCCAGCGCCTCGGCAATCAGGTGCCGGGTGTTGTCGATGCCGTAAAGCGCGATGAAGCTGCCCATGCGTGGCCCCTGGCTCGATCCGAGCAGGGTCTCGTACAGACACTTGAACCAGTCGCGCAGGCTTTCGAAGCCGAAGTGCGGATCCTTGCCGATTTCGTAGACCATGTTCTGCAGCTCTTCGGCAGACGCATCGGCAGAGGCGCCCGCCAGCTCTTCGTCCAGCGCGGCAAGCGCGGCAATTTCGCCGCCATCGGGCTTCCGGCGCTGCAGGGTCGGCGCAACGAAATCGCGATTATAGGCCAGCGCCGACGTTACCAGCACGTCCAGTTCCGGGTGGGCTTCCGGCCGGGCATCGGCAACGTAATTGGCCAGATAGGACCAGACCTGATCGCGCGTTGCCTTGGGGCCGAGCACACCGACAAGGTTGAGCAAAAGACCGTAAGTGACGGGCAGGTTTTCCCCGGCCCCTTCGCCGCCGCCATTGGCGCGCAGCAGGTGCCAGACGGGGTTGCCCAGCTGCTGTTCGATCGGCTGATCGGCAAGCTTTTCGCGGAACTGCCAGTATTCGTCGACTGCACGCGGGACGACACCGACGTGCAGCGACTTGGCGCTCTTCGGCTCGCGGAACAGATAGAAGCCCAGGCTTTCCTCGCTGCCATAGGTCAGCCACTGGTCAATGGTCAGGCCGTTGCCCTTCGACTTCGAAATCTTCTCGCCGTTCTCATCGAGGAACAGTTCGTAGATCAGCCCTTCGGGCGCCCGGCCTCCCAGCGCGCGGGCAATCTTGCCGCTTTCGCGCACCGAATCCGTCAGATCCTTGCCGCACATTTCATAATCGACGCCCAGCGCCACCCAGCGCATGGCCCAGTCGACCTTCCACTGCAGCTTGGACTGACCGCCCAGGATCGATTGCTCGATCATCTGGCCCCCGGGGACGCTGGTGTCCTCGAAGCGGACGATGCCGGCTTCGGCGTCGATCACCTCGATCGGCACCTGCAAAACAACACCGCTGGTCGGGCTGACGGGCAGGACCGGAGAATAGGTTCGGCGGCGCTCTTCGCGCAGGGTCGGCAGCATGATGTCCATGATCGCGCCGAAATTGCGCAACACGCCGCGCAGAGCCTCGTCAAACTGGCCCGAATTGTAGCGATCGCTGGCCGAGACGAATTCGTAATCGAAGCCATAGCGATCAAGGAAATCGCGCAGCATCGCGTTGTTGTGGTGGGCAAAGCTTTCATGACAGCCGAACGGATCGGGGATGCGCGTCAGCGGCTTGCCGAGATTGTCTTCCAGCACGGCCTTGTTGGGCACATTGTCCGGCACCTTGCGTAGGCCATCCATGTCATCGCTGAAGGCGACCAGCCGCGTCGGCGCGCCGCCGGTGAGCGTTTCATAGGCGCGGCGCACCAGCGTGGTGCGCAGCACTTCCTGAAAGGTGCCGATGTGCGGCAGGCCGGACGGGCCATAGCCGGTTTCGAACAGCACGGGCGACCCGTCGGGTTTCCCGTCCGGATAGCGCTTCACCAGCTTGCGGGCTTCTTCAAAGGGCCATGCCTTTGATACCTGGGCGGCGGCGAGGAGTGCGTGATCAGTCATGGTCACGGCCTTTTGCGGACCGCGCGCCTTTTCGCAAGTGCGAAGTCCGCCGCGCCGATCAGCCGCGCGGGGCGAGCATCTGGTTGCCGAAGTCTATCGCATCGATATCGCAAGCCGGTGTCGCACCGATCGCCAGCGGATACTGGATGGTGGCGATCAACCCGAGCCGCACCCCAATCCGCGCGATTGTACTGCGAATGCCGTAGCTTGCGCGGGGGAAAGCCGCATCGAACTGGCCAGCGTAGCGATAGCCGCGCACCGGCAGATCGGGCGAGGCGCGCACAAAACTGACGCCCAGATCGGCGGTCGGCTCAATCCGCAGGCGCAGTCGGCAATCGCCTTTTTGCGCAACAACGAAATCGAAATCGAGATGCCGGTCGTCAATGGCCGCTGCGAAGCCCTGTTCGCCAAGGCGCTGCACCAGCGCCTGATGGTAGCGCGGCAGATCGGGATCGGTCGCCAGATTGAGCATCGCGGCCTTGAGGCCCAGCGACACGGCCAGCAGCAGACCGGCGATCAGGCTAAACGCGGCGCGGTGCAGAGGCATGGAAACCCACCATTACGGTTACGACCACGGCGGCAACCGCCAGCCAGGCAAACAGCGCGCCGCCCCCGCCAACGTGCCAGTAATCGAATTCGGCCTGGTTGTGCGCCAGCGTGGCAAGGCGCAGGCCGTTGACGAAGACATTGGCGACAACCGCGGCCAGCGCCACCAGCAGCGAACGCAGGCCAAAGGGAATGCGAAGAAGCTGCGTGGTCGCGGCCCAGAATTGCAGGGCCATGGTGATGTTGTGCATCGACGAGCAGCCATAGGCGATAAGCATGGGCCTGCCGCCGTCGCTGAAGCTTACCAGATTGCCCTGCGCTGTCGTCCCGGCCAGCCAGCCGACAAAGCCGCCATCAAGCGAGACGATGCGATCGCCCAGCAGCATCAGGGCAAAATGCCCCCAGATCAGCGATGCGGTAAGCGCCAGAAGGACAACGCCGACGCGCCGATCGCGGCTGCCCCTTGCGCCCGTCCACACGAGCCAGCCGCCGGCGATCAGGACGCCCAGCGATCCTGTCGAGACAACGGGAAGCATGGCGAGCATCACGACGGTGCCAACCACAAGCCGATCGGCACGCGATAGCGGCCGCCCGGCCGCAGGTTCAAAGGCCATCGTCAGGACGGCGAACATGGCGAACCAGAAGATCGGATTGACGCCGCCCGTGCTGGCAATCGCCCCCACCACTCCCCTGTCCGCAAAAGCGGCGAGCAGGTGCGAGGCGATGCCGTTGCACGCGGCAACAAGGCCCGCGACAGCGAGCCAATGCACTCTGTCGCGGCCCGAGATTGCCAGCATGGTCAGACCTTAGCGGCCGACGCGGCGCTTGAAGAACCGGAAACCGAGGCCCAGCGCGCCAAGCGCCAGGATGCTGCCCGCAACTTCGGGTTCCGGCGTCGGGCCGTTGAAGCCGGCAAAGGCGGGCGTGGCGTAAAGCGCGGCGATGGCGGCCATGCCGGCGGCGGAGATAAGGTTCTTGCGCATGATCGTTCCTGAGAAAGTGAAGTGGTCCGATCAGGGTAGTCCGTCCGCGCATGCGGGAAATGCCATGAATGTGGTTACGACTACGCGCGGGAAATATGGCAGCACTCGGCCCATGGTGAGCCTGTTCCCCGTTGCCGTGATGGCGCTGCTGCTGGTGGCAGAAGAAGCGCAGCGCAGCGATGCCGCGCGGGCGATCGGCTGGCAACGCCTGGCTGCCAACTGGGGTCTGGGCCTTGCCAACGTATTGCTGCCAAGCCTGGTTCCCGTCGCCTCTCTGGTGGCGGCCTGGGTTCAGCCCGGGCAGGCTCTTGCCAGTCTATCGCTGGCCGCCGGCGCCGCCGTGCTCATCATGGCGCGCACTTTGGGCACCTATGGCTTGCACTGGCTGGCGCATCACCAGCCGCTGCTGTGGCAGGTTCACAAGCTGCACCACGCCGATGGCGAGGTGGATATCAGCACAGGTCTGCGCAGCCACCCGCTGGAAGCAATCCTGTCTGCCGCGCTTGCGGCCACGATCGTCGCGCTATCGGGGGCGAGCGTCGCGCAGGTCGCTCTCGTCGATACCCTGCTGTTCAGCGCAGTCCTGTGGCACCATGCCGCCATTCGCCTGCCGGCGCGAGCCAGCCGCGTGCTTGAGGCCGCTTTCATCACGCCGCGGCTGCACCTCACCCACCATTCACGCCTGCGCGCCGAACACGACAGCAATTATGGCGATCTGTTTTCCGTCTGGGACCGGCTATTCGGCACCCTTCGCGTTGCTGACGCCCCGCCAGACCACATAGGCCTCGGCCAAGATCCTGCGCCGATCAGCTCTGGCTGGCGAACAGCGCCGTAAGCCGCGCCTTCTGTTCGGGCGGACGGGTGCCAATGACCTCAACCAGCGCGGACATCATTCGGCAGGGCCGCACCGGATCGCCCGAGGCCGCGCTGCGCGGCTGACCCAGCGAGAGCAGATCCTGCGGCGTATAGCCGCGTTCGCGCATGGCGGACTGGATCACGATCTTGTCGGCATCGGTCACCGGACCGCGCGGGGTCGGGTTGTCCCGGCCCGAGGCCGCTGCCTCGATATAGGTCTTGGCGACCTGGCCGAAGATGCGCACGTTTTCCAGATCGGCTGCGACGACCTCTTGCGACTTGCCGGCCAGCAGCGCGGCGCAGGTGCCCTCTTTCTTTCCCGCTTGGGAATAGGCGCTGCCCAGGGCAGCCAGATAGGCGGACAGCGTTTCGTCCGATCCGTTCACCGCTTCCTTCGCGTGGCGCTTCATGAAACCCGCAAAGAAAGCCTCGCTCGCGGCGCCCACGGCACCGATGCCCTCCTTTTCCGCGGCAATGGCGCTTTGGCGCAGGCGGTCGTATTCCTGGGGGAAGTTTTCCTTCAGCGGAATGGCAAAGCTGGCGACCTGCGGCAGGTTCGCCACTTGCCGGTCAAAGCGTTCCTCCGGGGTCTGCGTCGCCGCGATATAGCCGCCCACGCCCACCAGCAGGACAATCGGTACACCGATGACCAGCCCCAGGATGAGCAGCACCTTTTTCCAGGTTGCCCACCCTTCTTCTTCCGCCTCGTACGCATAGGGCATGGCCTATCCCCCTGAAACGCCTGTCAACGCGGCCAAGTCTAACCGCATTTTCCCCTGCGCCAAGCGCGAATGGTCGCATGTGCGCTTGCCCTGCGTTCCATTTCCGTTCTAATTCCCCGGCATGACGCCCCTTCCCCTGCCTGCCATACATGCCAGCCATTCGGGCTGCTGGCTGCGCGACGGGGCCGGAACCACGCGTGTGGCGGCCAAGGGTGAAGCGATCATGGCAGCTGCCGATACGCCGCTGATCCTGCTCAACGCGCCGCTGGTGGCCAGCCGCCTTGGCTATCCCGATCTTTCGGGGCTGGACATTCTTGAGCTGTTTGCCTTCGTCCACCCGGCGCGCTTCATGGTGCCGACGCCGAAGGGACTGGCGCATGCGCTTGGCCTGGCCGAACCGGCGGCGGACGATGCCGTTCCCGCCCTGCTGCAACAGGCCGCCGGTGCGCTGCTCAGCCATTGCGAGGATGCGCAGTGGGCCCAGCGCGATGGCGCATGGTCCGCGCTGCAATCGCTGGCCCGGCTGCGCTGGCCCTGGGCGCCGTTGCTCGCGCCGCGCATTGCCAAGCCCGAACGCAACGAACGCTGGCTGTTTGCCAAGCTGCCCGAATGGGAAGAGGCGCCCGAGCGCCCGCAGCCGATGCAGGTCTCGCTCGATAGCGAGGAGGTCACCGGCCGCCTCGCCGCGCTTACTGGCCAGGGCGCCGAAGTCCGCGCCGGGCAGCGCGCCTATGCGACTGAGGCCGCGCGCGTCTTCGGGCCGCGCAATCGCGAAAACCGGCCGCACGTCCTGCTTGCCCAGGCCGGGACCGGCATCGGCAAGACGCTGGGCTATCTCGCGCCTGCCTCGCTGTGGGCGCAGCACTCCGGCGGCACGGTCTGGGTGTCGACCTATACCAAGGCCTTGCAGCGCCAGCTCCGGCGCGAAAGCGCCCGCGCCTGGCCCGAAACGCGGCCTGATGGCAGCCAGCCCGTGGTCGTGCGCAAGGGGCGTGAGAATTACCTGTGCCTCCTCAACCTTGAAGATGCGCTGCAGGGCGGCTTTTCCGGGCGCGCCGCGATCATGGCGCAGCTGGTGGCGCGGTGGGCGGCCAATAGCCAGGACGGCGACATGATCGGCGGCGACCTGCCCGGCTGGCTCGGCACCCTGTTCCGCCAGCGCGGCATCGCCGCCTTGACCGACCGGCGCGGCGAATGCGTCTATGCCGGCTGCCCGCACTACCGCAAATGCTTCATCGAACGCTCGGCCCGGGCCTCGGCCCAAGCGGATCTGGTGATCGCCAACCACGCGCTCGTCATGGTCAACGCGGCGCGCGGGCGCGATCACGCCCAGCGCCCGACGCGGCTGATCTTCGACGAAGGCCATCACGTGTTCGAGGCGGCCGATTCCACCTTTGCCGCCGCGCTTACGGGCAGCGAACTGATCGAGCTGCGCCGCTGGGTCATCGGCCCGGAACGCGGATCAAAGGGCCGTCGCCGCGGTCTTTCCGCACGCCTTGCCGATGTCGCATCCTATGACGAGGCCGGCGGCAAGGCTATCGCCGCCGCGCGCCACGCGGCCGAGGCGCTGCCGGGCGATGGCTGGCTGCAACGCTTGCAGGATGCGATGCCCTCCGGCCCGCTCGAAGACCTGCTCGGCGCAGTCCGCACGGTCACATATGCGCGCGACGAAAGCGGCGGGCAGGAAGCGGGTTACGGGCTGGAGACCGAGGCGGCGCAACTCGATGGCCCCTTCGTCGAGCTGGCGGGCGCCGCGCAGGCCGCGCTGGCCGAATTGCGCGGGCCGCTGATCCGTCTAGGCGTTCGGCTGGAGGCGATCCTGGCCGATCCGCCAGACTGGCTCGACGGCACCGGGCGCGCCCGGATTGAAGGCGCGCGCCATTCGCTCGCCTGGCGGATCGACATGATCGGCGCCTGGGAATCGCTGCTGGAGCGCCTTGGCGGCCCGGCCGACCCCGAATTCGTTGACTGGCTTGCCGTCGAACGCGGCGATGCGCGCGAATTCGACGTGGGAATTCACCGCCACTACCTCGATCCGATGAAGCCGTTTGCCCGCGTGGTGCTGGAACCTGCGCATGGTGTCATGCTGACGTCGGCCACCCTGCGCGATGGCGACGATTGGGATGCCGCCATCGCCCGCTCCGGCGCGGCCCATCTGGATGTGCAGCCGCACCTGTCGCTGGCGGAAAGCCCGTTCGACTATGCGCAGCAGGCCGAAGTCCTGATCGTGACCGATGTCCCCAAGGGCGATATCGCCGCGCTGGCCGCCGCCTATGGCCGCCTTATCGAGGCTTCGGGCGGCGGCGCGCTGGGCCTGTTCACCGCGATCCGCCGCCTGCGCGCGGTCCACGGCCGCATCGCGGACCGGCTCGCGCGCGGCGGATTGCCGCTCTATGCCCAGCACGTCGATCCGATCGACACCGGCACGCTGGTCGACATTTTCCGCGACGATCCGCGCGCCAGCCTGCTCGGCACCGATGCCCTGCGCGATGGCGTGGACGTGCCGGGGCATTCCCTGCGTCTGGTGATCATGGAACAGGTGCCCTGGCCCAAGCCCTCCATCCTGCACCGGGCCCGGCGCGCGGCGAACGGCGGCTCTGCCCACGATGACCGGATCATTCGCGCCCGGCTGGCCCAGGCCTTCGGACGCCTGATCCGCAGCAAGGACGATCACGGCGCTTTCGTCGTCCTGTCGTCTGCCTTCCCCAGCCGCCTGCTGTCAGCCTTTCCGGCGGGAACGCCCGTCACGCGGCTGACGCTGGACGAGGCCTTGCACCGCGTCGCCGCCCGTGCTTCAGGCGTCACTGTACCCGTGGAGCCAGCCACCGAATGACCTGCAAGGGATGACCCTGCCCCGATGAAACGTCTCGGCCTTTTCCGCCACGCCAAGTCGGACTGGCACGATGCTCGCGCGCGTGATTTCGATCGCGGGCTGAACGAGCGTGGCCGCAAGGGCGCGGCGCTGATGGGCAAGCATATCATCGACCATGGCCTGCGCTGGCAGCGCATCCTCGCCTCTCCGGCCGTGCGTGTGGCGGAAACGATTGAACTCGCCAGCAAGGCCACCGGGTACGAAGTGCCTGTGATCTGGGACCGGCGCATCTATCTCGCCAGTTCGGTAATCCTTGCCGAAGTGCTGCACGAAGTGCCCGACAGTGTGGAAAGCGTGCTGATGGTGGGCCACAATCCGGGCCTTGAGGACCTGATCTTCGATCTCGTCCCCGATGACGGATCCTGTCCCATGCGCGGCATCGTGGAGGACAAGTTCCCCACCGCCGCCTTTGCCGTGCTGGAATGCAATGTCGATCGCTGGTCAGACCTGGAAGATGGTTGCGCGAAGATCGTCCACCTGATGCGCCCGCGCGATCTTGATCCCGAACTGGGGCCGGAACCGGCGGACTGGTAGATCAGGCTTCGAGCGCGGCAGCCAGCCGGTTGCGAATGGCCATGAGCGCCGCCACCGGGACGCCACTTGCGGGCAAAGCGGCAGAGGGCGATGCCACGGCTGCCATTGCCGGCTGCGGTGCGGCCTCCGGTTTGCCGCCCTTACCCGAAAGCACGCCCTTCGCGCCTTTCAGCGTATAGCCTTCGCGGTGGACCAGACGGTCGATCGTTTCGACCATGGAGACATCTTCCGGACGGTAATACCTGCGACCGCCGCTGCGTTTCAGCGGCTTGAGCATCGGGAACTGCTCTTCCCAATAGCGCAGGACGTGCTGGCGAATGCCGAGAGCCTTCGCCACCTCGCCTATCGTGCGGAGAGCATCGGGCGCCTTGCGCTCATCAAACGAAAGGCCCGCTGCGTCGCTCATTCGCCGGCCACGCGCTCCTTGAGGAGTTGGCTGGCCCGGAAGGTCATCACCCGTCGCGGGGTGATCGGCACTTCCACGCCGGTTTTGGGGTTTCGCCCGATCCGCTGCGCCTTGTCACGCAACAAGAAGGTGCCAAAGCCAGAGATCTTCACGTTCTCACCATTCGCGAGAGCGTCGCTCATGTGACCCAGGATCGATTCGACCAGCCCGAGCGATTCCGCCCGGGAAAGCCCCATCTTGCGATTGATTGCATCGGCCAGGTCTGCGCGTGTCAAAGTGCTCATGGAGCGCATCTGCTCCTTACCCCCTTGTTAGCGACCCCGTGAGTCGAAACGATACGCATTTCCTTGCAAAATGCAACGCAATCGCTTGGCCGAAAATGCAAATTGTCCGTCAAACCGGAAATATTACATCCGGACGAGGCTCGCCCCCCAGGTGAAACCGCCACCCATGGCTTCCAGCACGACCAGTTGGCCGGGCTTGATGCGCCCGTCGCGCACCGCGGCATCGAGCGCCAGCGGCACCGAAGCGGCCGAGGTGTTGGCGTGCTGATCGACCGTCATGATTACGCGGTCCATCGGCAGGCCAAGTTTTTTCGCTGTACCTTCGATGATGCGGGCGTTGGCCTGGTGCGGCACAACCCAGTCGATCTGCGACGGCTCGGTCCCGCTCATGTCGAGAACTTCGCGCAGCACGTCGGACAGGTTCGTCACGGCGTGCTTGAACACCTGGTTGCCCTTCATCCGCAGCTGACCGACCGTCCCGGTGGTCGAAGCGCCGCCATCGACAAACAGCAGTTCGTTGTGCGCGCCATCGGCATGAAGCTTGGTGGCAAGGATACCGCGGGGTTCCGCCGCATCGCTTTCCTGCGCTTCCAGCACGATCGCGCCGGCGCCATCGCCGAACAGCACGCAGGTGCCGCGATCTTCGAAATCGAGCAGGCGGCTCATGGTTTCCGCCCCGATCACCAGCGCGCGGTTGGCCATGCCCGATCGGACCATCGAATCGGCGACGCCCAGCGCGTAGAGGAAGCCGGAACAGACGGCCTGCACGTCAAAGGCAATGCCGCCGTTGCAGCCCAGCGCGGCCTGAACCGTCGTCGCGGTGGCCGGAAACGTCTGGTCGGGCGTGGTGGTGCCCAGCACGATCAGATCGATCGTGGAGCCTTCGATGCCCGCCGCTTCCAGCGCCTTGCGCGCGGCCGCGATGGCCAGCGTGCTGGTGCTTTCGCCTTCGCCCGCGAAATAGCGGCTGCCGATGCCGGTGCGTTCGCGAATCCATTCGTCGCTGGTGTCGACCTGCTGCGCCAGCTCTTCGTTATCGACGCGGCGGCGCGGCAGAGCCGAGCCCGTTCCGGTGATTACCGAAAGGCGGGTCATTCACTTGCTCCCTTGGCGCCATGGCCGTTGCGCAGGTTTTCGGCACCAAGCTGGGCAAGGTCGCCGGAAATGCGTTCGATCAGATTTTCTTCAAGCAGACGCGCGGTCACATGGACGGCGTTGGCAACACCCAGCGCCGAGGCCGAACCGTGGCTTTTCACCACCACACCATTGAGGCCGAGGAAAACGGCGCCGTTGTGGTTGTTCGGATCGAGGTGGCCGCGCAGCAGTTCGGTCGCCGGGCGCGATACCAGGAAGCCCAGCTTCGAGCGGAGCGACGAGGTAAAGGCGCGCTTGAGCAGATCGCCAACGAAACGGGCCGTGCCCTCAACTGCCTTCAGCGCGATGTTGCCGGAAAACCCGTCGCTCACCACCACGTCGACATCGCCGCGGCAGATCTTGTCGGCTTCGGTGAAGCCATCGAAGGTGAGCGCCAGTTCCTGCGCTGCAAGCTTGAGCTGGGCGGCAGCATCGCGGAGTGATTCGGTGCCCTTGGTCTCTTCTGTACCGATGTTCAGCAGGCGCACGCGGGGGCTGGCGAGATCGGTGACGATCCGCGAATAGGCCGCGCCCATGATGGCGAACTGAACAAGGTTGCGAGCATCGCACTCGGTATTGGCGCCAAGGTCGAGCATGATCACATCGTTCTCGCCCAGCGTGGGGAGAAGCGCAGCCAGCGCGGGGCGATCGATGCCGGGAAGCGTGCGCAGGGCAAGCTTGGAAATGGCCATCAGCGCGCCGGTGTTGCCGGCGCTGACGGCGGCTCCAGCCTCACCGGCCTTCACCGCGTTCACGGCCATGCCCATCGATGTGTTCTTGGCGCGGCGCAGCGCCTGGCTCGGCTTTTCCTCGCCCGAGATGATCTCGGGCGCGTGGAGGATTTCCGATGCGGCGCGCAGATTCGGGTGATTTTCCAGCGCATTCTTGATGCGCGATTCGTCACCGACCAGCAGGAACTTGAAGCCTTCGTGGCGACGGCGGGCCAGAGCCGCGCCTTCGACCATCACGCGCACGCCTTCATCGCCGCCCATCGCATCGACGGCGATACGCGGCAGGCTCATGCGCTTAATACCCCCTAAGTCCGGGCCTTAGAGGCCGACGGCGATGATCTCGCGCCCGTTGTAGTGACCGCAAGCCGGGCACATGTGGTGCGGACGCTTCAGTTCGCCGCAATTGCCGCATTCGTGGAAGGCTTCAGCCTTCAGCGCGTCATGGCTGCGGCGCATGCCACGGCGGGAGGGCGAAACTTTTCTCTTGGGGACAGCCATTGCGGCACCTGTTCCTGAATCTGCGAAAATTGATCGTTTTTGCCACCATGGATCGTGCAGACCCGGTGACAGCGAAGGCGCGCCTATAGACTATTTCATCGCCGTTGCAACCCGCTAGGAAAGCACTAACCTGCCCGGACCTTTCGGGTAACGAAAAAGGGGGAGAATTTCATGACCATCCTGCTTCCGACCACGCTGTGCCTTACCGCCGCGGCGCTGGTCGTCAATTTCTGGCTTGGCATGCGCATCGGCAAGCTGCGCCATGCCCATGGTGTCGGCGTGGGCGATGGCGGCAATGAGCTGATCATGCGCCGCATGCGTGCGCAGCTGAACTTCGTCGAACAGACGCCGCTGATCCTGATTGCCATCGGCCTGGTCGAACTGGCGGGCAAGGGTGGCGCCTGGCTGGCGCCCGCGGGCGCGGTCTTCATGCTTGGCCGCGTGTGCCACGCCATCGGCATGGACGGCCCGTTCAAGGCCGGTCGCCCCATCGGCATGCTGACCAGCATGCTGCTTAGCCTTGCCCTCGTCGTCGTCGCGGTGCTCGTCTCGCTCGGCAAGATGTAGGCACCGCCCCGCGGCGTCAGCCGTAGCGCTTGTCGGCCACGAAGGGGTTTGTCAGCCTCTCGTGGCCGAACGTGCTTGTGGGGCCGTGGCCGGGAATGAACGTCACGTCATTGCCCAGCGGCCAAAGCCGTTCGGTGATCGATGCGATCAGATCATCGTGATTTCCGCGCGGAAAGTCCGTGCGGCCAATCGATCCCTGGAACAGCACGTCGCCCACCACCGCCAGCCGGCTGGGTTCGTGGAAGAACACGACATGGCCCGGCGTGTGGCCGGGACAATGGATGACCTGCATCTCTATCTCGCCAAAGGTCACGGTATCGCCATCGTGCAACCATCGATCAGGCGTAAAGCTTTCGCCATCGAGGCCATAGCGCTTCGAAGGATCGTCCAGGCTCTCGATCCAGAACAGGTCATCCTGGTGCGGCCCCTCGATCGGCACGCCCAGATCGCGGGCCAGCACTCCGGTCAGTCCGCAATGGTCCATGTGGCCATGGGTGACGAGCAGCTTTTCCACCGTGATTCCGGCCTTGGCGATTGCCAGCTTCAACCGGTCAAGATCGCCGCCAGCATCCACCAGCACGCCGCGCATGGTCTTGGTGCACCACAGCAGCGAGCAATTCTGTTCGAACGGCGTGACGGGGACGATGGCGGCGCGAAGCGGGAGTTGCTGGTCAGTCATGCCTTCCCCATGCCTTCACGGCGACAAACTGACAACCGGCAAGCGGCCTAGAGCCTTCCGCCCTTCCACACCACCCGGCCGATCACCTGCACTTCATCGGCGGACAGTTCGATCGGGCGGTAGGCCGGGTTCGCGCTTTCCAGAACGATGCGCCCGCCGGCGCCGGTCTGCACGCGCTTGACCAGCAGCGATTCGCCGACGCGGACGACGTGGATGCCATCGTGCAAGGGGCGCGGCCGCTGATCGACCAGAATATCGTCACCATCGCGCAGCACCGGCTCCATCGAATCGCCGACGACCGAAATGGCGCTGAGCTGGCCCGGATCGAAACCGTGGGCGCGCAGCCAGCGGGTGGAGAAGAAGATCGAATCGACCGGCACCTCGTCCCCCACGAAAGCCCCCTGCCCGGCCGAGGCGTCGAGCGCGAGGCGCGGGATCGGCACATGGCTGCCGATGCGCGACGGGCCGGCAGTCGGACGGGAAATTTCCTCGGGCGCACCCAGCTCCGATTCGGCCACGCCAAAGAATTCGGCGAGCTTGCGCCGGTCGTTCTCCTCCAGCTTGCGCGGGCTGCCCTTGCGGACAAACTGCTGCAAATACGTGGAATTACGGCCAAGCATGGCGGAGAGCGCAGACAGGCTGGTGCCGCTCTTTTCGGCCAGTTCCAGCAAACGCTGGCGCGGATCGGGGCTCGTCATGGAAATCTACATAGACGATGTATTTTTCCTAGACAAGTAGGATTTCGCCCTGCAGCTACAGGATTATTCCTATGACGATTCGCAAGGAGGGATGTCAGATGCTGCTACGCCGGATCGAAAAATTCCTGCGCCAGACCGGGATGCCGTGGACCAAGTTCGGCCGCCTCGCCACGCACGATCCCCGCTTCGTGGGCGATCTGCGCAATGGGCGGACGCCGCGACCCGAAACGGAGAAGCGGGTGGAACATTTCATGAACACTTATGGAGATTCGGCGAATGCAAATTGATCACGAGATCGCCCGCGCCATGCAGGACGCCGTTTCGCGCGGCACGGAACGCCCGGCCCGGCGCGGCCCCTGGCTGCGCCTGCTCGATAGCCTGATCGCGCTTTCCGGCGGCCATGCCCAGCTGATCCGCCATGCCGAACGCCCCTGGGCCAGCGCCACCTTTTCCGGCACGCGCCACACTGTAGCCCTGTCCTTCGACGGCAACGACGCGATGAGCGCGGCCGAGCAGTTCATCGTCGACCTGCCCGATCACGAATTCACCGTTCCCGGCCAGCTTGTCGCCGATGCGGCGGTGATCGAGGCCAGGCTCGACATGATGCCTACCCCGCACTTCGAAATCGAGGTTGAATTGCTCTTGCTGGACGAGGTTTGATCGCTCCGGCTTGACCGCCGTCAATTGCCCGGGCCGCACGGGGCTGCTACCGCCGCAAGAACGCTTGCATCGGAGGTCGCTTGACCCGCTTTCCGCCATACCGGGTAATTGACGGTTTCCTGCCGGCGGATCTTCATGCCGATCTGCTGGCCCATACGCTGGCCAGCGAGGCCGATTTCAGCCCGACGAGCATCCGCAACGAAGGGACTGAGGGCTATGCCGCGGGGGTGCGACAATCGTGGCATTGCGACAAGGCTCTCGGCCCGCTGAAGGAACGGTTTTCCGCTGCAATTACCAGTCAGCGTGCCAGTCTGCGCGAGGCACTGGGCGTGCCGGACTTCGCCATCAAATACACCGAATTCGAACTGGTCGCGCACCGCGACGGCGCATTTTTCCGCCCGCACCTCGATACCTTCACAGCGGCAAACCGAAATCCGAAGTTCGGCGACCGCGTGGTGACGATGGTCTATTATTTCCACGCCCAGCCACGGCGCTTTGCCGGCGGCGCGCTCAAGCTCTTCGCATTCGCCAGCGAGGAAGCGATTGAGATCGATGCCGCTGACAACCGGCTGGTCGTCTTTCCCAGCTTCGCCATGCACGAAGTCTTGCCGGTATCCGTCCCCGGCGGCGATGCCTTCGCCGATGCGCGGTTTGCCGTGAACATCTGGCTGAACCGCGAACGGGCAGCGCCGCCGCAGGACAGCGAATAGAGCCTATTCGCCGGGCTTTCCGCGCAGTTCCTTGCGCATGGCCGCCTTTACCCCGCCCGGCTCGGTCTTGCTGAACAGATCGTCGATCAGCCAGCGCTTGCCCTCCAGCACCAGGATCATCCGCTGATCCACCCGGTTGTTGCCGCCAAGGTTGACGCGCACCTTCACCTCCACCTTCGCCGGGGAGATCTGGCGCAGGGCCGTGCGGGTGAAGCCGAAGCGCTTCCATTCCCAATCCTGGCATTCGCACAGCCAGCCGTAATCGTTGAGGCCGGTCAGCTCCTCACCATTGTGCCGCTTCCACGCGCGGATCAGCTTCGTGGTTTCGGCCGAGAACACCGGCTGGTCCCAGTCCCCGCCGTTCTGGCCGCTGGCGCGGAAATACCCGGCATAGGCGCGCTTCAGCGTGGCATCGACGCCCGTTTCCGCCGGACTGGCAGCGCCCAGCAGCACGGCAAGGGCAGAAGCGGCAAGCAGGCGGCGAACGATCATCCCGGTCTCCATTCCCAGCCCAGCGGATCGCCGTCCATCACTTCGACCCCCTGCGCTGCAAGTTCATCGCGCAGGGCATCGGAGCGCGCGAAATCCTTGTCCGCACGGGCCTGCTTGCGCTCGGCCAGCGTGGCTTCGACCTCCGCCTCGGCAATGGTGGCCGCCTTGGGGCGCAGGCGCAGGTCTTCGCGCGCCAGCGTGCCGAGGCCAAGGCCAAGGATATGGTCGGCGAGCAGTACGGCGGCCAGTTTTTCGCCCGGATCGACCTTCTTCATGCCCGCGATCTCTTCCAGCACGGTGAGAGCCACCGGCGTGTTGAGATCGTCCGACACGGCTGCGTCCAGCTTTTCGAGCAGGGCAGCGAACTTCGGGCCCGGCGCCTCGGCCGGAGCGGCCTGTGCGCGCAGGTTCGCCACCGCCATCAGCAGGCGCTTCAGGCGGGTAAGCGCCGCGCCCAGCCCTTCCCAGCTGAACTCCAGCTCGCTGCGGTAATGCGCCTGCAGGCACATCATGCGGTAGGCGAGCGGGTGATAGCCCTTGTCCTTCAGCAGTTGCAGCCGCAGGAACTCACCCGACGACTTCGACATCTTGCCCGAGCGCTCGACGAGGAAGTTGTTGTGCATCCAGATCCGCGCGCCGGAATTGGCCGGGTCGTCAAGGCCGTTCGTGCAGCAATGCGCCTGGTTCTGGGCGATCTCGTTCGGGTGGTGAATCTCGCGATGGTCGATCCCGCCGGTGTGGATGTCGAACGGGAAGCCCAGCACCTCGCCCGACATGACCGAGCATTCGAGATGCCAGCCCGGAGCACCCCGACCCCAGGGCGAATCCCATTCCATCTGACGCTTTTCGCCCGCCGGAGTCTTGCGCCAGATCGCGAAGTCAGCGGCGTTGCGCTTGCCCTCGACCTCGTCGATGCGCCCTTCCCCGTCCTCGGTCACCGCGCGGGCGAGCCGTCCGTAATCGGCAACGGTCGAGACATCGAAATAGAGCCCGGATTCAAGCTCGTAGCAGTGCTTGTCAGCGATCCCCTTGGCGAATTCGATCATCTGCGGAACGTAGTCGGTGGCGACCGTCCACTGCGCCGGCTGGCGGATGTTGAGCGCCTTCACGTCCGCCCAGTAAGCCTGCTTGTAATGCTCGGCGATGTCCCAGATCGACTGCGCCTGCTGCGCGGCCATCTTCTCCATCTTGTCCTCACCCGCATCGGCATCGTCGGTCAGGTGGCCGACATCGGTGATGTTGATGACGTGGGTGAGCTTATAGCCCTTGAAGCTCAGCGTGCGCCCCAGAATGTCGGCAAAGACATAGGCGCGCATATTGCCGATGTGCGGGTAGTTATAGACCGTCGGCCCGCAGGTATAGACCCGCGCCTCGTTCGCGTGGACGGGCTGGAACGGTTCCAGCTGGCGGGTGAGGCTGTTGAAGAGGCGGAGTTGGGCTGAATTGGTCATGGCGCGAAGGCCATAGGTAAGCCGCCCTCTTTCTACAAGTCAGCCCGGTGATGAGGCATAGAGTCCAAAGGCCCCAAGCCCGGTCCCCAAGATGCCCAAAATCCTGAAAGCCCAAACCGATTTATAAGGCTTGTAGGTTTCCAGCGCTCTGCGCTCTTCAAAATAGGCCTCTGGCGCTCCTGCCGCCAAATCTTCGAGTCTCTTCTGCCTGTCGGACCAGGCCCAACGATGGAACCTTCCTGGAAACAGGGCCACTGGTAAGCAAAACGCGATTGCGATGACGTAACGATAGTGTGATTGCACCGCCTCACTCCCCTTCGAAAAGCCCCGCCAGCTGTTCGATCATCGTGCCGCCAAGCTGCTCCACATCCATGATCGTCACCGCACGCCGGTAATAGCGCGTCACATCATGCCCGATGCCGATGGCGCAGAGCTGGACGGGGGACTGGCGCTCGATCCAGTCGATTACCTTGCGCAGGTGCGCCTCCAGATAGCCGGCCGAGTTCACGCTGAGCGTCGAATCGTCCACCGGCGCGCCGTCCGAAATCACCATCAGCACGCGGCGGTCTTCGGGGCGGGCGAGCAGGCGGGTGTGCGCCCAGAGCAGCGCCTCGCCGTCGATGTTTTCCTTGAGCAGCCCTTCGCGCATCATCAGGCCCAGGTTCTTGCGGGCGTGGCGATAGGGCTCATCGGCCTTCTTGTAGACGATATGGCGCAGGTCATTCAGCCGCCCCGGCCCTGCCGGTTTGCCGCCCGCCAGCCAGGCCTCGCGGCTCTGCCCGCCCTTCCATGCGCGGGTGGTGAAGCCGAGGATTTCGGTTTTCACCCCGCAGCGTTCGAGCGTGCGGGCGAGGACGTCGGCGCTGATCGCCGCGATGGAAATGGGCCGCCCCCGCATCGATCCGGAATTATCGATCAGCAGGGTGACGATGGTGTCCTTGAATTCTACCTCGCGCTCGATCTTGTACGACAGCGAATGGCCGGGCGAGATCACCACGCGGGCCAGCCGCGCGGCATCGAGCAGGCCTTCTTCCTGATCGAAATCCCACGAGCGGTTCTGCTGCGCCATCAGGCGGCGCTGGAGCCGGTTGGCCAGCTTGGTGACGATCGATTGCAGGCCTTTGAGCTGCGCGTCGAGATAGGCGCGCAGGCGGGTCAGTTCCTCCTCGTCGCACAGTTCGGCGGCGCCGATCACCTCGTCGAACTTGTCGGTCCACACCTTGTAATCGAAGGTTGAAGGGTCGTCGGTCCACGGCCGGTTCGGGCGGACGGGGAGCATGCCTTCCTCGCCATCCTCGCCCGGCTCGGCCTCTTCGGGCTGGTCCCCCTCTTCGCGCTGGCTATCGGCGTCGGCGTCTTCATCGCCTTCGCTCGGCTGCGCGGCCATTTCCTGCGGCTGGGGTTCGACGCCGGTTTCGCCGCCGTCCTGCTCGTCCTCGGTTTCTTCCTCGCCGTCCTGGTCTTCGGAATCGGTGGGATCCTGCTCCTCCGGCTGGGCGCGGGTGAGTTCGAGATGCTGGAGCATGTCGAGAGACAGGCTCTGGAACGCCTTCTGATCGTCGAGCGCGGCGGCCAGCGCATCGAAATCGCCGCCGGTCTTTTCCTCGATAAAGCCGCGCAGCAGCTCCACCCCGCCGCGCGCCGCTTCCGGGACGGCCTGCCCGGTCAGATGCTCGCGCAGCATCAGCGCCAGCGCGGTCTGGATCGGCACGTCCCCTGCCGCCACCGCCCGCGTGATCGGATCGCCGCCGACGCGCACCGCCTGCGCCGCGCCCAGGTTTTCGCGCATGCCGGGATAGGCGTTGGCGCCCAGCGCCTCGTACCGCACCGTCTCGATCGCGTCATAACAGGCCCGCGCCGAAGGTTCGGCGGGAGCGCTGCGAGCGTGGAGCGCATCGTCATGATGCCGCCGCTTCAGCGCAAAGGAATCAGCAAAACCGCGCACTTCGGCAACCTGCGCCTTGGGCAAGGCACGGCCCGGCATCGGCACGCGCATGGTGTTTCCGGCCATGATCGGCTGGTCGGCCGTCCAGGCGACCTCCAGCTCCTGCTCGCGCGCAATCGCGCGGCTGGCCCCGGTCAGGACGGTCTTGAACCGATCAAGAGGAGATTCGTCGGCCATGTCTGCGCGATGCTACCCCAATTCGTCTTCCCGGCGAAGGCCGGGACCCAGACCTGACATAAACGTCGTCGCATGGCGACGGCTCTATCTGTTCGCTGGACCCCGGCCTGCGCCGGGGTGACGGTTCAAGTAAATTTCAGATCGACTGCCCAGTCTTGGCCCAGTCAGCCATGAAGCCTTCGATGCCCTTGTCGGTCAACACGTGCTTGACCAGCCCCTTGATGACGGCGGGCGGCGCGGTCATCACGTCGGCGCCGATCTTGGCGGCTTCGAGCACGTGAATGCCATGGCGGACCGAGGCGACGAGGATTTCCGTGCCGAAATTGTAGTTATCATAGATCAGGCGGATGTCGCTGATCAGGCCCATGCCATCGAAGCCGTTATCATCGTGACGCCCGACGAAGGGCGAAACGAAGGTCGCCCCCGCCTTGGCCGCAAGCAGCGCCTGGTTGGCAGAAAAGCACAGCGTGACGTTGACCATGGTGCCGTCCGAGGTCAGCGCCTTGCAGGTCTTCAGGCCGTCGATGGTGAGCGGCACCTTGATGCAGACGTTGTCGGCCAGCTTGCGCAGCACTTCGGCCTCACGCATCATGCCCTCGTGATCGAGCGCGACGACTTCGGCGCTGACCGGGCCATCGACGATGCCGCAGATTTCCTTGGTCACTTCCATGAAATCGCGGCCCGACTTCATGATCAGCGACGGATTGGTGGTCACGCCGTCGAGCAGGCCGGTGGCGGCCAGTTCCCTGATGTCGGCAATTTCGGCGGTGTCGGCAAAGAACTTCACGTGGGCGTGCTCCAGATTGCGAGTCACCCCAGCCTATAGGGAAGGCTTCGCCGTGCGGCTAGACCGCCTTGAACACCCCGATCAGAACCGGATCGTTGGTGCTTTCCGGGTTGGCGCGGATATAGGCTTCCTCGCGGCCCATCTCGCCCCAGATGGCGTTGTCGGCCTGGATGGACAGCTCGCGCGCAACGCCCGGCAGGTCGACGCCGGTCAGCGCCGCAATCGCCTGCCCGACGATGGGATCGCTGGCCACGCGCAGTCCATCGGCGAGCGCGGGGAACATGGCTTCGATCAGCCGCCCGCCCAGTTCGCCGCGAAGGAATTCCGTCGCCGCGCTCGGGCCGCCGCGAACGAGGTCGATCGCATTGCGGATGCCTACCACGCGGACGGCGTCAGCGACGACCGGAGCGGCGCGGCGTGCGCCGTCCTCCGCAACGTGGTTCAATTCGCGCTGCAGCCGCGAGCGGAAGGCGCTGGTCGAAAGCAGCGCCTGCAGCACCGAGCCGCGGTTGCCGAACACGGCCGGCAGATCGAGCCGCGCCAGCTGATTGTCCCAGAAGCCGCCCGGCGCCATCAGACGGGCCAGTGCGTTGGTGCTGGAAATCGTGAGCAGGCGGCGGATCGCCTCGGTCAGGCTGAAAGCGGGAAGCGAGGCGCAGCCCGATACGGCAAGCGCGGAACTTGCGGCCATGCCGAAAAGCACGGTGCGGCGGCTGGTGATGCTGGCCTGGTCAAAGATCATCGTCGTCTCCTTTGCCTTGGCCCCCGCAAAGTCTATGCGCAGGGGGATGAGCCGCGTCCGACTCCTTGTTTTCAATTCCGCCCTGCCGGTGCTGGACTATCGCGTCCCCGAAGGCATGGCGATAGAATTCGGCTCGATCGTGGTCGCCCCGCTGGGCCCGCGCCAGATTCTGGGTGTTGTCTGGGAGGCCGAACGCCTGCCGGGTGATGAAGTTCCCGAAAGCAAGCTGCGCCCGCTGCTGGAAGTCCTGCCGGTCCCGCCCCTGCCCGGCCCGCTTCGCCGGCTGATCGAATGGACGGCGGACTATTATTGCGCCTCGCTGCCTTCGGTCGCGCGCATGGCGCTGGGCTCGGCAGCGGCGTTGCGCGGCGGCGGGACCATGACCGAATACCGGCTGACCGGGCACGAGCCCAAGCGCCTCACCCCGCAGCGCGCCGCCGCGCTCGACGCGCTGGAGGGCGAACAGGCGACGATCCGCGAACTTGCCGAGCGCGCCAGCGTATCGGAAGGCGTGCTGCGCGGCATGGTGGGTGCCGGGCTGCTGGAGCCCGTGGTCGTCGATCTTGATCGCCCCTACCCCCGCGCCCGCGCCGATTTTGCCGAACCGCGCCTGAGCGAAGACCAGGCCGCCGCGGCAGACAGGTTCGTCGCCGCCGTCCGCACCGGCGGGTTCAAGCCCTTCCTGCTCGATGGCGTGACCGGATCGGGCAAGACGGAATGCTATTTCGAGGCCGTGGCCGAAGCGATCCGCCGGGGCCAGCAGGTGCTGGTGCTGCTGCCCGAAATCGCGCTGACCGAAAACTTCCTGCGCCGGTTCGAGGCGCGCTTCGGCGTGCCGCCGGTGCTGTGGCATTCCTCGCTCAAGTCCACCGAGCGGCGGCGTGCCTGGCGGGCGATTG
Source organism: Novosphingobium sp. (assembly GCA_046063225.1). Classification (GTDB taxonomy): domain Bacteria; phylum Pseudomonadota; class Alphaproteobacteria; order Sphingomonadales; family Sphingomonadaceae; genus Novosphingobium. Next base: position 27,646 of record JBJTLW010000047.1, read on the forward strand.
TGCGGGGAGAGGCGCAGGTCGTGGTCGGCGCGCGTTCGGCCCTGTTCATGCCCTATGCGCGGCTGGGGCTGATCGTGATCGACGAGGCGCACGAGGTGTCGTTCAAGCAGGATGACGGCGTGCGATACAACGCGCGTGACGTCGCCGTGATCCGCGCGCGGTTCGAGGCGATCCCGGTGATCCTGGCGAGCGCCACCCCGGCGCTGGAATCGATGCAACTGGCCGAAGCCGGCGTCTATGAAAAGGTTGACCTGCCAGACAGGTTCGGCGGCGCTACCCTGCCGCATATCGAAATCGTCGACCTGCGCAGCGAACAGCCCGAACGCGGCCACTGGCTGGCGCCCCGCCTCGTCAAGGAGCTGAAGACGCGGCTGGAGCGCGGCGAACAGAGCCTGCTGTTCCTCAACCGGCGCGGCTATGCCCCGCTGACGCTGTGCCGCAACTGCGGGCACCGCTTCCAGTGCCCCAATTGCACCGCCTGGCTCGTCGAACACCGCCTTTCCCGCCGACTGGCCTGCCACCATTGCGGGCACGAAACCGGCGTTCCCGACGCCTGCCCGGAATGCGGCACCGGCGATTGCCTCGTCGCCTGCGGCCCCGGCGTGGAACGCATTGCCGACGAGGTGCGCGAACTGCTGCCCGAAGCGCGCATCGCCCTCGTCACCTCCGACACGCTCAACTCCCCGGCAAAGATCGCGGAATTCGTGGAGGCGGCGGAAAACCTGATGATCGACGTGATCGTCGGCACGCAGCTGGTCACCAAGGGTTATCACTTTCCCGAACTGACGCTGGTCGGCGTGGTCGATGCCGATCTTGGCCTTGAAGGCGGTGATTTGCGCGCGGGCGAGCGAACCTATCAGCAGATCGCCCAGGTTGCCGGACGGGCCGGTCGCGGCGAAAAGGCCGGCGAAGTGCTGATCCAGACGCGCCACCCCGACGCTCCGGTGATCGAGGCCCTGGCCAGCGGCGACCGCGATTCCTTCTATGCCGCAGAGGCAGAGGCGCGGCGCGATGCCATGGCCCCGCCCTTTGGCCGCTGGGCCTCGATCATAATATCCGCCGAAGAGGAAGCCGAGGCGCGCGATGCCGCCCGCCAGATCGGCGCGGCGCGGCCGAATCTGCCCGACGTTCTGGTGCTGGGCCCGGCGCCAGCCCCGCTATCCCTGCTGCGCGGACGCTATCGCTATCGCCTGCTCATCAACGCGCGGCGCTCTGCCGAATTGCAGGGCGTGATCCGCCAGTGGCTCGATCCGCTACGGTTTGGCCGCGATGTGCGGGTGGCTGTCGATATCGATCCGTACAGCTTTGTGTAATCCGTTTTTCTGGATAGAACCGTCGCCATAGAGTAATGCTTTTTGGGGACATACAGGTATGAAGCTCGTGAAGTTCGCGGTCGCCGCGAGCGTGGCTTTGCTGTCGAGCGCCGCCAGCGCCGAGTGGTACGAAGCCCGCACCAACCATTTCATCATCTATTCCGACGACAAGCAGGACGACATTGTCGCATTTGCCGAAAGGCTCGAACGTTTCGACAATGCGCTGCGCGTCTTGCAGAACATGCCGTTTGATCAGGCCGTGCCCGATCCGAACAAGGTCGTGGTCTATCGCTATGGTGACACGCGCACGATCGGCCAGCTGGCCGGCAGCATGGGCGTGGCCGGTTTCTATATTCCGCGCCCGGCCTATCCGGTGGCCTTCACCCCCGCGCGCGAATACGTCAATCCCGGCTCGAAAACCCGGGTCGATGAACGCATCAAGATGAAGCCGGAAACGGTGCTGTTCCACGAATATACGCACCACTTCATGCTCAACACTTTCCCGACGACCTATCCCAGCTGGTATATCGAGGGCTTTGCCGAGGCGAATTCCACCATCGATCTGCGGCCCAACGGCAGCTTCCTGGTGGGCCTTCCGGCCAACCACCGGTCGATCGAGCTGTTCAACATGCAGCAGCTGCACGTCGCCAAGCTGCTCGATCCGAACTTCAAATATGCCGATTTTCAGGACGCGGTGCAGAAGTACAGCGTTGGCTGGCTGCTGACCCATTACCTGACCTTTTCAAAGTCGCGTCCCGGCCAGCTGAAAGCCTATCTGAAGCTGCTGGCCGATGGCAAACCCGGCCTTGATGCGGCCAAGGAGGCCTTTGGCGATCTCGACAAGCTCAACGGCGAACTGGTCAAGTACAAGAGCACCAACCTGCCCGCGGCAGAGGTGATCCCGCCCAACTATCAGCCGCCCAAGGTGACCATTCAGCTGGTCGAACCGGCATTTGCCGCCAAGATGATCGACCGGGTGCAGGTTTCGCGCGGGATTACGCGGGCCAAGGCGCGCAGCATGGCGCCGGGGCTGGCCCAGGCTGCTGCGGCCGCGCCCACCAACCTGCAGCTGCAGCTGCTCGCCGCCGAAGCCGCGCTCGATGCGCAGGATTTCCCGGCCGCGACCATTGCAGCGGAACGCGCGATGAAGCTCGACCCGAAGTCGCCCGACGCGCTGATCTTCCGCGCGCGGGCGCTGACCGAGGCGAAGGACGGCGCGGCCGACCGGTTCAAGGCCGCCCGCACTCTGCTGGTCAAGGCGCGCAACCTCGACAAGGCCGATCCGCGGCCGCTGATCGAATACTACATGTCCTATCGCCGTTCACCCGAACGGCCGATCCCGGAAGCGGCGGCTTTCGCACTGGACGATGCCTATGACCTGGCCCGCCATGACCACACGTTCCGCATGGTGCTGACCCGCCAGCTGCTTGAGGAAAACCGCCCCAAGCCGGCAGCGCAGGTGCTGGCCCCGCTGGCCTATTCGTTCGACGGGCGCGATCAGGAACGCAACTATGCCGGCAAGGCGATGACCAAGCTGCTCGCCAACGATACGGCCGGCGCGCTTGCGATCATCGCCAAGGAGCTGGCGAAGATCGAAGAACCGAAGGACGACAAGTAAGGCGGTCGATCGGGCGAAGTCAGGCTTCTGGCTTCGCCCACATCGGCGGGCGGATCTGCCCGGCCCGAATGGCCTTGCGCAGCAGAACCAGCCCGGCAAGCGTCGCCACGCCAAGGCCGATCACCGATGCTTCAAGCCCAAAGGCCCCGCCCGAAAGCCAGTCCGGCCCGCTGAACTGCGCAGTGACCAGTCCGTCCACCGGATGGCCTGAAACCGGCACATCGAAGACATAGCCCTGAGTAACGTTCCAGCCCATGTGCAGGCCCACGGCCAGCCATAACGACCGTGTGAGCATATAGCAGGCGCCCAGCATGATCCCGGCCTCCAGCGCGATGGCCAGCGAGGAAAACAGCGTGGCGTTATCGTTGAACCAGTGCGCGAAACCGAACAGCAGCGAGGTGATCGCCAGCGCGCCCCACGACCCCAGCATTTCCTCGATCCAGCGGAACAGTACGCCGCGAAAGATCGATTCCTCGACAAAGCCGGCGACAAGACCGGCGCTGAACAGGATCAGGACCAAATCCTGGCTGTTGCCCCATCCGGTGATGCGATAAACCCCGCAAAGTGCCGCAATGCCGACGGCCAGCGCCATCAGGCCGGACCCGATGGCCAGCCCCCGCGCCCAGTCCATCAAGGCCGGCGGCAGAGGAAAATCGTCATGCTGCTGGCGGCCAAGGCGCGCGACGAGATACTTCATCGCCAGAACCACCATAAGCGTTGCCGCAACCCCCTGGATGACGACGGCGCTGTTCTGATCTAGCGTCTTGCCCAGGCGTCCAAAAACGGTGCCTGACACAAAGATTGCCGCCGCAACGATTCCCAACGCGACGATCATCGCGACCAGCGGGAATTCCCAGACGCGTCGCCAAAGGCTTGGCTGGCCAGGTTGCGGGCTGGCGGGATCGATCATCGGCATGGCGTGCTCCTGTCAGGCGGGCGGCGCATTAGCCGCCTTCGCGTTCAAGTAGCCTGCGCTTGATATCAAGGCCATAGGCATAGCCGCCAAGGCTGCCATCGCTGCGGACAACCCGGTGGCACGGGATCAGCACGGCAACGTTGTTGGCTCCGTTGGCCGATCCGCAGGCGCGCACGGCCTTGGGCTTGCCCACGGCGGCGGCGATATCGGAATAGCTGCGCGTTTCACCCGCAGGAATGCGCCGCAATTCGCGCCAGACGGCTTCCTGAAAGGCCGTTCCCTGCACGTCGATCGGCACGCTGTGCGGCTGGCCGGGTGCCTCCACCGCGGCAATCACTTCACCCAACAGAGCGGCGAAATCGTCTCCGCCCTCGATCAGGTCCGCAGCCGGGAAACGCAGGGCCAGATCCTCACCGCTTTCGTTGAACGACAGGCGGCACACGCCCTTGTCCGTCGCCGCGACGAGCATTGCGCCCAGATAGGTATCCACCACGGCCCAGCGGATCGTCACGCCCCTGCCACCGTTCGCCCATGCCGATGGCGCCATGCCCACCCTTTCGCTCGCCTGATAGAACCGCGACGGGGCGGAATAGCCCGCGTCGTAAATCGCATCGGTTACCCGTTCGCCAGATGACAGCGCCGCCTGCGCCCGTTCCAGCCGCAAGGCGCGCGAATAGGCCGCCGGGGACAGCCCGGTCATCCGCGTGAACAGCCGCTGAAAGTGCGACACCGAATAGCCGGCGTCGGCCGCCAGCCCGGCGAGCGCCGGCACCTCCTCGCTCGCCTTGATCGTCTCGATCGCGGCGAGCACGGCCTTTTCATCGCGCGACACGTCATCGGGCAGGCAACGCTTGCAGGGACGCAGCCCAACTGCCCGCGCGCCCGCGCCATCGGCGAAGAAGCGCACATTCTCGCGCCGGGGGTGGCGTGCGGAACAGGATGGGCGGCAATAGATGCCGGTCGAAAGCACGCCGGTGACGAAGCGCACGTCAAACGCCCGGTCGCGTGAGAGGACGGCCGTCCAGCATTCGTCATCGTTCAGCGTGGCGGCAATCATTGCCTGTCTCCATGGCGTTCCACGCGGGCGGCAAAGCAGCCGTGCGCAGCGTTATGCGCATCGATATAGGCGATCTGCGGATTGGCAAACAGGCCGACGATACCGGCATCGGCATCACCCGGCAGGGCGAGCCGCGCATCGATCAGGTTGCCTTCCGGGCAAAAGCCGCGAAGCCCCAGCGGCCGCCCTTCGAACACCGGCGGCGTGCAATCGATGAACGGCCCGGCCTGCACCGCCGCCTCGCGCACATAGATGGCATAGGCGCTGCGATAAGGCGTCGGCACATCGTGGCTGACGTGGTGCAGCAGGATCAGCGCCTCACCCTCGCGCGCGTCCTCAAGGCTGACCCGGCACGGAAAGCCGCGGCTGGCGCTGGCGATGACGCGCCGGGCGCCGTGCCCGGCCAGATCCGCCTCGTCCATGGAAAAGAGCGGCGCGAAGGGTTCAGCGGCAAGTCCTGAAATGCGATAGGCCATGGGGCGTCCTCGTGATGTTGATGCCCTCCCTTCGCAACGGGCTGTCGATATCGCTTCCCACGGATTGCGATCAAAACTTTTCGTGGCATAGTGATTTCATGAACCGACTGTTCTCCTTGATGATTTTGTTGGTCGCCATGGTGATGCCGGCCAGCCTCTCTGCCGAACCCAGCGACATCACGGCTGCATCGCGATCGGTCGTGCGCGTCGTGCTGATCGAAAGGGGTTATTTCGGAGACCGGCTTGTCGGCCATGGATCGGGCTTTGCCGTGTCATCGGGAGAAGTCGTGACGAATGCCCATGTCGTCGCGCCGATGAACGGCAATACGCAGATCTATGCCGCCATCGTGCCTTCGCAGGGCAAAGGGGCCGTGTCGGTCCAGGTCGTCTCCGTTGACGGCCGCGCTGACCTTGCACTTCTGCGCATCGTCGGACCCTCCAAACTGACGCCGTCCACCCTGTTCTCCGGCGCTTCCTCCGCCGGCCAGGAAATCTGGGCTGTTGGCTATCCGGGCAATGTCGATCGCGCCCAGGGCATGTCGGCTGACGACTATCTGGTGCCGACGCCGCCGGTCATTGCCCAGGGCAACATATCTGCCCGCCGCCCCAGCCAGACTTTCGATGGCTGGGTCCACACGGCGCAGATCGCTGCGGGGAATTCCGGCGGGCCGGTTTACGATGCATGCGGCCGGGTGATCGGCGTCAACAGCCAGGGCACGGTCAGCGGCAACGGGACGGACAGCAACTTCTACTTCGCGATCTCCATGCGCGAACTTTCGCGTTTTCTGCTGACCAACGGGGTAAAGACGCAGACCATGGGGCAAGCCTGCCAGAGCCTGTCCGAATTCAGGAACAGCGAGGAACAGCGCCGCGCGGGCGAACTCGCCCAGCAGGAAAAGCGCGCCGCCGCCGAAAAGTCCGCGCGTGAAGAGGCGAAGGCCAATGCCAGCCGCAAGGCGGAAATGGCAGTCATGGAATCGCGCGAAAACCGCATGGCCATGGCCGGGCTGGTGGTGCTGCTGGCGCTTGGCGCAGGCGGTGCGGCCTATCGCTTCGGGCAGAACGGCAAGCCGAAGGAACAGCGCATGGCTGCTGCCGGCGCGGCCGTGCTGGCGCTGGCGGCCGTGATCCTTTGGCTGACGCGCCCGGGGATGAACGAAGTCGATGCCCTGGCGGCCGAGATCGTCGCCAGCAGCGCGCCCAGCGAATCAGCGAGCGCCGCCGCCAGCCCTGCGACGGAGGATGGCAGCTACATCTGCACGATCGACAGTGATCGCAGCCGCGTTACTGTATCGAACACGGCCGACGTGCCGCTGACCTGGAAGGCCGGAGGCTGCGTCAACGGCAAGACGCAGTACGGGCTAAACGGCACCGACTGGAAGCGCGTGCTTGCCCCCAATTCGGAAGATACCGTGTCGGTTGCCAGCTATGATCCGGCCACCCGCACCTATCGCACCGAACGCTGGCTGCTGGACGCGGAAACCATGGCAAAAGTGCGCGAAACGAAGGCAAGCTACGCCGCGCCTTCGTGCGGCAAGGGCGATGATGCCGCCCGCCAGCTTGGCGATGCGCAACAGGCGGTTCTAGCCCTGCTCCCTGCCGATCCGAACGAAAAGCTGGTCTATTCCTGCACGCCAAAGCCATAGCCTGACCGCTTTGGGCGGGGCACCTGGCGAGCCAATCCGGCGGGCCGCCCTGCTCGGCTGAACGCACCGCGCGTCCGCGTCAGGCATGATATGTGGACAGCCCACCTTGCATCGCAGCAATTTCATGCTATGCGCGCCCCCGTCGACAGGGGGTGCGCACTTTCGGGTGCCAACGATGCCCTCCTGTCCGTCACCCGGTATGAAGGAACCGACGCGCGTGGAAAATTCCGGCGGCATTACGGCGAGCTTGCAAGGGCGTTATGCGTCTGCACTGTTCGACCTGGCCAGCGAACAGGGCAAGGTAGCTGCGGTTGAGAGCGATCTCGGCAAGCTGGGAGAGGCTGTTGCGGCCTCCGGCGATCTGGCTGGACTGATTCGCAACCCGCGCGTCACGCGCGAAGCAGCGGCAGCCGCCATGGGCAATCTGGCCAAGGCGCTGAAGCTTTCGCCGCTGACCCAGAACTTCCTCGGCGTGCTCGCCGGCAACCGCCGCCTTGGCGCGCTGCCCGACATCGTCAAGGCCTTCGCTGCCATCGCCGCGTCCAGCCGTGGTGAAGTCAGCGCCGAAGTGACCAGCGCTCACCCGCTTTCCGATGCCCAGCTCAAGGCGCTCTCCGCCAAGCTGAAGGACCGCGAAGGCAAGGAAGTAAAGCTCAAGGCCAATGTGGACCCCGCCATCCTTGGCGGACTGGTCGTTCGCATCGGCTCCAAGCAGATCGATAGCTCGATCCGCACCCGTCTGAACACTCTCGCAAACGCGATGAAAGGTTGAACATGGAAATCCGCGCGGCAGAAATCTCGAAGGTCATCAAGGACCAGATCGCCAGCTTCGGCAATGAAGCTCAGGTCTCGGAAGTGGGCTCGGTGCTCTCGGTTGGTGACGGTATCGCCCGTATCCACGGCCTCGATCAGGTTCAGGCCGGTGAAATGGTCGAATTCTCGAACGGGGTGAAGGGCATGGCGCTCAACCTCGAAGCCGATAACGTCGGCGTCGTGATCTTCGGCTCGGACGCCGAGATCAAGGAAGGCGACGTGGTCAAGCGGACTGGCACCATCGTCGACGTCCCTGTCGGCAAGGGCCTGCTCGGCCGCGTGGTCGACGCGCTTGGCAACCCGATCGACGGCAAGGGCCCGATCGTTGCCGAAGCCCGCATGCGCGTGGAAAAGAAGGCCCCCGGCATCATCCCGCGCCAGTCGGTGAACGAACCGGTGCAGACCGGCCTGAAGGCGCTCGACGCCCTCGTGCCCGTTGGCCGTGGCCAGCGCGAACTGATCATCGGTGACCGCCAGACCGGTAAGACCGCCGTCGCCATCGACACCTTCATCAACCAGAAGGAAGCGAACGCCGGCACTGACGAATCGAAGAAGCTGTACTGCATCTACGTCGCCGTCGGCCAGAAGCGCTCGACCGTGGCGCAGATCGTCCGCCAGCTCGAAGAAAACGGCGCCATGGAATATTCCATCGTCGTCGCCGCAACCGCTTCGGAACCGGCTCCGCTCCAG
>JBJTLW010000048.1:0-10230 GCA_046063225.1 Novosphingobium sp.
CCCGTTGCCGCGCTGGGTGATATGATGGGGCAGCCCCGGCAGGACGACACGAGCAAGGCGCGCCATCAGATCGGAGACACCGTATTCGGTGCCCCCCTCAGCCAGTGCGGGATGAAACCCGGGGACATGCTATTGCGTGTCCCCGTACAACGGTGCGGCTGGGCGAAACGCGTGATTGACATAGGTGATTGATGGCAGGGTTTAGGGGTTAAGTAAACTGTCACCGTAATGCCGTGTGGACGTGATTGGGCATCAGGCAATAGGACCAGACTTCCACTCCCGCTCGTTCGCAGCCTTTGGCGAGCAGATCGAGGCGAGGAAGGCGGGCCATCGGTAATGGGAATCAATGCCGCGTGGTGGCGTCAATTAAGGGGTAATGGCGTCTGTCAACGTAATGCGAATTTTTGCACAAAAATGTTCAGAATACAAACAATGCCCGCCAAAATTGCTCCGACAACCCCGTAATCTGGATTAATCATAATTCCCAAGCACAACATTGAATATGCAGCGCACGACATCATATTAATCCAAATATTATGACCATATGTTATTTTTTCACAATCTTCATTTTCATTTTTTAAAATCATATTTCTAAGCGATTTCTCGAACATCATATTAGATATTGGTATTGCAACAAATATAAACAAATTAAATATAATTGCACCAATAATTACGTAAACGCAAACCATAGGATCTATCGTTATCGAGACTGACATGGATTAATTCCCCCTCCGATTGCTGGAATTTCGGTGACAGATGCAATACCCGCCAAACTCACCGCCAATTGCCCTCTCTTCACGCCACCCCACACCTCAGGTCCGTCCCCCAGCTTTGAACCGAGGTACAGCTTTCTGGCTGACATGGTGATGGCAAGCTGGATCCCGGGTCAAGCCCGGGATGACGGCAGAAGCGAATGGAGAGCAAGAACCGCACAGTAGGACGGGGACACGCAATAGCATGTCCCCGGTTTCCCGTCACCGCACCGTTGTTCGGGGACACCGAATAGGGTGTCCCCTCCCCTCACCCGCCCAGAACCGCGCCTACCTTGTCGCTGATCTGCTGGACGGAGAACGGCTTGGGCAGGAAGTGCACGCCCTCAAGGTGGATTTCCTTGCGCAGCTGTTCCTCGGCATAGCCGGACATGAACAGCACCGGCATGGCGGGGTGCAGCTTGCGGATGGCCTTGGCCATGGCGGGGCCGTCCATCACCGGCATGACGACATCGGATACGACGATATCGAACCCGCCGCCGGCCTGCACCAGTTCCAGCCCCTCTTCGCCGTCGCTGGCGGCGGTTACGGTGTAGCCGGCGCGGGTGAGCGCGCGTTCGGCGACGGCGCGGACGGTGTCTTCGTCCTCCACCAGCAACACGCGCCCGCCGCCGGCCCAGGCGGTCTTGACCTCGGCCTTGGCCGGTGCGGCCGCGCCGGCATCCTCACCATGATGGACAGGCAGATAGACGGTGAACTTCGTCCCCCGCCCCGGCTCGCTATCGGCAAAGATGAAGCCGCCGGACTGCTTGACGATGCCGTAGACGGTCGACAGGCCAAGGCCGGTGCCGCGGCCGTGCTCCTTGGTGGTGAAGAAGGGTTCGAAGATCTTGCCGAGATGTTCGGGCGCGATGCCGCTGCCGGTGTCTTCCACCACCAGCGCGGTGTAATCGCCCTGCGGGATGATCTCGCTGCGCATGGCGCGCACGGCATCGGCGGTGACGCGGCGGGTGGACAGCGTGAGCTTCGCGTGGCCGTCCAGCTTGCCGGCCATGGCATCGCGGGCGTTGACGACCAGGTTCATGATCACCTGTTCCAACTGCGTCGGGTCGGCGCGGACCGGGCCGAGATCGCGATCGTGGCTGATGGTGAAGTGGATCTTTTCGCCCACCAGCCGCTTCAGCATCTGGCCGATATCGGCGACGACATCGGGCAGTTGCAGCACTTCGGGGCGCAGCGTCTGCTGGCGGCTGAAGGCGAGGAGCTGGCGGGTCAGGCTGGCGGCGCGGTTGGAATTGGCGCGGATTTGCTGGATATCGTCATAGTCGCTGTCGCCCGGCGTGTGGCGCAGCAGCATGAGATCGCAGGTGCCGAGAATGGCGGTGAGCACGTTGTTGAAATCGTGCGCGACGCCGCCGGCCAGTTGCCCCACGGCCTGCATCTTGGTCGCCTGGGCAACCTGCCGCTTCAGCCGGGTTTCCTCGGTGCTGTCGGTAAGGCCAAGCAGGACGGCCGCTTCGCCGAGCCCGCGCACGCCGGCAAGGGAGAGCGATACCGGCTCGTCCGGCTGGTGCTTCAGACGCACGGCAATGTCGCCGCTGGCCGCCGGTCCCTGGGCATAGCGGCGCACGGAATCGGACAGCGCGCCCTTGTCTTCCTTGACCACAAGGTCGGTCGGATAGGTTGGCGGCGCTTCGCCCTCCATGCCGGCGGCGCGCATGAAGGCCGGGTTGGCGAACAGCAGGTGCCCGTCGCGGTCCGCCATGGCGAGGCCGAGCGGCAGTTGCCCGAGCAGGGCTTCCAGATGCGGCGCGGCGGTGGGCGTATCGCGCTCCACCGTGCCGCCAATGGCGATGCCGGCGTCGACCAGCAGCATCAGCGAGGGCGTGGTCTCCATGTCGGGCTCGGCCCCGTCGGGGTCCGTCACCGGCACGTAATACATGGTGAGCGCGGCGCCGCGGCGCCCTTCGCGAGCCCAGGTCAGCCGGTCGCGCTCGTCCTGCTGGAGGAAGGAGACGAAGGGCTTGCCGGTCAGCACCGCGCGGGCATCGCCGGCGGCCCTTTCGGCAAAGCCGGGGCTGGCGGTGCGAATGTTGCCGTCGGCATCGACCAGCGCAGCCGCAATGCCGTATTTGGCGAGCGCGCGGCCGGCCTTGCCTTCGATCAGGCGGGCCGTATCGCTCACCGGATCGGCCACCGTCAGCGGGATGAAGCGCCAGATCAGGTAATCGTCCGCCCGCCCGGCGCGTTCCGCCTCGGCGCGCCAGCGGCCAAGGCCGGTCTCCACCAGATCGGCCGTGCCGATGCCGTCGCGCCAGGCCGCGCGCGCGGCCTTGGTCAAGCGTTCCAGCGAGGGGCCATCGACATCGAGCTTGGGCGGCGACTGGCTGGCCGTGAACCAGCTTTCATACAGCGCGTTGGCGCAGGTCAGTCGCCCGGCGCGATCGGTAATGCACATGCCGGCATCCGGACGGGAAATGGCGGCAACCGTCACCGACCAGTCGGGCAGCGCCCATTCGGTGCCCGATTCCGGAGCTTCGCCGCGGGTGAAGAACCAGGCAATCCCGCCCAGCGCCAGCGTTCCCCCGGCAAATCCGGCAAGCACCGCAACCGAATGGGTGGCGAACCACACCAGGCCAAGCGAAAGCACCACGGCCAGCGCCAGGGCCAGCCGCTCGATCAGGGATTTTGAAGAGGTCTGCGCCGAAGCGCTCACCCTTGCTCCGCCTTCATGCCTTCCAGTTTCACCCGGCGCTTGTGCCGCACCCACCAGTTCCAGGTAAAGACCGCGATCAAGTAACCCACAACGGAAACGACCAGGCTGATGATGAAAAGCCCGGTTACCAGCGATGGCGCGGCATCGGAAAACAGCCACGACAGCCACTGGTCCAGCCCGGCGCCGTGCGAATAGAGCGATTCAAAGGTTGAAAGGTCGGCGTGGTATCCCAGCGAATTGCCGACATAGATCGACCCGGCCAGGATAAACGGCGTGGTCGCCGGGTTGGACAGGAAGGTCATGGCCGCGGCAATCGGGATGTTGCCGCGGAACGGCACGCACATCAGCGCCGCACCGACGATCTGGATGCCCGGGATCAGCGCGAAAATGCCGATCAGCAGCCCGACGAAGACCCCGCGCGGCACCGACCGGCGGGTGAAACGCCACAGCTCTGCCCGGCGCGCCAGCGGCGCGACAAAGCGCACCTGCTCAAGGTCTTCACGCTTGGGCAGGTTACGGTCGGACCAGGCGGCGATGCGTGCGAACATTCCCATGGGTCTCGCAGATGTAGTCATTGTCAGGGGCTCCCGAAAGGGGAGCATTGGCTTTAAAAGATTGCAACACGATGAAGAGCCGCCTTAGCGCGACAAAAATCCCTTGGGGAGCAAGCCTTACTTGTGATCGCGCAAGATGCGCTGCTGATCGCGCTTCCAGTCGCGCTCCTTCACCGTCTGCCGTTTGTCCGCCGCGTTCTTGCCCCGGGCCAGCGCCAGCTCCACCTTCGCCCGCCCGCGGCCGTTGAAATAGATCGACAGCGGCACCAGCGTCATGCCCTTGCGCTCCACCGCGCCGGTGAACTTGGCAATCTCGCGCTCTTTGAGCAGCAGCTTGCGGGGCCGCTTCGGCGTATGGTTGAAGCGGTTGCCGTGGCTGAATTCCGGCACGTTGGAATTGATCAGCCAGACCTCGCCGCCCTTCACCTCGGCATAGGACTCCGCGATCGAGCCCTCGCCGAAACGCAGGCTCTTCACCTCGGTGCCGGTAAGCACGATGCCGGCCTCGAACACGTCCTCGATATGATACTCAAACCGCGCGCGCCGGTTTTCGGCGACGACCTTCTGCTTGTCGAACGGGGCGGGACTGGGACGGGCCATGGTGGAGGGGCATGTAGGGACGGTTTGGCCAAAAGGAAATGGCGCAGATCGGCAATTGCTGCCTTTTACCGTTGTTTCAGGATGTTGGGATAATATTCCTCAATGGCCAAGCCCCTGATCCTTGCCGCCACCGGTGCGATCGCCCTTGTCGGCGCCGGCGCCTATTACGTCAGCCCGGCGCTCCAGACCGATCCCGACGTGCCGCCGCTGCACACCAGCCTTGCGCCGGATGCCGTCACGGCCGAGCTCAAGAAAATGTCGTTCCGGTCCTTCGCCCAGCAGGTCAGCGCCAAAGACGATCTCAACTACTACATCACCTCGAAGTACAAGGTGCTGTCTGACGGCCAGCTGCAATTCGACATCGGCACGCCCAGCGAAAGCATGGTGCGGCTGAACGTGAAGCTTGTGCCCGGGTCAAACGGCGGCACCGTGGTGGATATCCAGCCGGAATTCACCAACCGCGCCATCGCCGAAAGCGGTGAACTGCACCCCTATGACGTGACCGTGATCGAGGCGACGGTCGATGTCATGGCGACGGAATATGTCGGATCGGTGCTGGAAAAGCGCCGCATGGCCAATGGCGAGGAACTGCAGACCGCGCTGCAAGAACGCATCGGCTTTGACAAGGAACAGTGGCGGGCCTTCGGCAAGCGCGTCGAAAAAGCCTACGAGGCGGCTTACGGAAAGAACCTGCAAAGGCGTCGATCCGGCAGCAACTGGGGCAATTCGGCCGGCGAGCGCGGCGGCTATGGCGTAACCGGCCAGCCCGATGTCGACCCCGAAGCCGCCGCCCGCGCCGCCGAACGCGCGGCAGACTATGCCGCGCGCCAGGCAGCCGAGGGGCGCTAGACGCTGCTCGCACAAGGCGCGAAAACCGGTCCAAATCCTCCGTGTTCGCGCAGCGAATGGGGAGATGGCATTGGCATAAGCAGGGCGGCGGACCGGGAAAGTCAGACAGAGCACGATCGATAAGATTTAAATCGAAAATTCAGCACTCTATGAAAGATTGCCAGCATGAACAAAGCGTTCCTGATCGGCACCCTGGGCGTAACGGCATTGGCCGGCGCGGCGACCTACTACGTCTCTCCGGCCAGCAAGACGGAAACGGATGTCCCGCCGATCCATGTTCCCATGGATCCGCAGACCGTCAAGGCCAGGCTGGAATCGCTGACCTACAAGTCGTTCCTGCGCCACGTCGGCGAAACCAAGTGGGCTCACGAGCGGCTGTCGCAATCCATCGAAAAATCTTCTCCAGACGGGATCGATTTTCGCTTCGCATTCGACGGAAGACAGGCGATGCGGATCGAAGTACGGCTCAGCAGCGATTCCTTCGGCGGCACGATTGTTGATGTCGCCCCCAAGATTGTCAGCGACGATATCCGGAAAAGCCCCGAAATCCATCCCTATGACCTCGTGGCCTTGACCACGATCGCCGATGTTGTCGCAACGGAATACTTCTCATCCGTGCTCGAACAGCGGCGAATGGCCAATGGCAACGAATTGATGGGCGAGGTGAACCGCCATGTCGGCTTTTCCGAAGAGCAATGGTCGGCCTTTGATAAACGGGTCCGGCAAGCCTTCTACCTGGCCTATACCGCCAAGACAGAGAACCGGTCCCGTGCCACCTGGACGGAAGAAACCAATTTCAGCGAAGACGAGAAGCCCGGCTCACCGGAGGGTTACAAACCCTTGCCAGTGTCGAACCCTGAAGCATCGATATGGGCGGACGAAGCGGAGCAGAGAATGGCGAAGTCCGCCGAGGAATCGTCTCTGCGGCGCTAGCTATTCGCTCAAACCAGCCCCGCATGCTCCAGCGCGGCGTCGACCTGCTTCTTCACCGCGTCGCCCACCTTCACCAGCGGCAGGCGCAGGTCATCGGTCATCCAGTCATGCACGCGGCTGAGAGCATATTTGCACGGCGCAGGGCTGGCATCGGCGAACATGGCGTAGTGAAGCGGGTAAAGCTTGTCGTTTAGCTCGCGCGCCAAGGTCAGGTCGTTGGCCGCAATGGCCGCCTGGAAATCGGCGCAAAGCTTTGGCGCGACATTGGCGGTAACGGAAATGCAGCCCACGCCGCCCGCCGCCGAGTGGGGCAGCCACAGCTCGTCATCGCCCGAGAGCTGGGCGAAGGAATGCTTGATCCCCATGCGGTGATCGGTGACGCGTGAAAGATCGCCGCTGGCGTCCTTGATCGCTACGAAAGTCTGCGGATAACGGGTGACGAGTTCGATCACCGTTTCCGGCTTCAGGTCCGAAACCGTGCGGCCCGGCACGTTGTAGAGCACGATCGGCAGATCGGTGTTTTCCGCCAGATAGCTGTAATGCGCGATCAAGCCCGCCTGGCTGGGGCGGTTGTAATAGGGGGCGACGCAAAGCCCGGCCTTGGCGCCGCTCTTCTTCGAAAAGGTCAGGTGCAGCTTTGCGTTCATCGTATCGTTGCTGCCGCAACCGGCAATGACCGGCACCCGGCCGGCGGCCTGTTCGATGCACACTTCGATCACGCGGTGGTGTTCGGCGTTTGAGAGCGTGGAGGCCTCGCCGGTGGTTCCGCAGGGAACGAGTCCCGACGATCCGTTTTCGATTTGCCATTCGACCAGGCGGCGGAAAGCAGGCTCGTCAAACGCTCCATCGCGAAAAGGAGTCACCAGAGCCGGGATTGATCCGGAAAACATGGACATTATCCTGTCAGTTGCCCCAAGGGTGCGACCAGTCGCCCATGACCTTGCATTCGGGGTGTCTTCAATTCAGCGCCTGATAAGGAACTTTAGCCGAAAATGTCCAGCATGGTGACACCTCGTTTTTCCAAAAATCGCCCTCTCGCCCTGTTGATCAGCCTGCTGATTGCCCATCCCGCCATGGCTCAGGAAGTTTCCGTTCCTGTGGTGCAGAAGCTGCCGGAAGGCTACGTTCCGGGCGGCGAAGTGCAGACAGGGCCATCCCGCCCGACCATTCCGGTGTTCGTCCCGATGGTGGGCGAAGGTGGCGAATGGGATTCGGCGCGCGCGCAGCATCGGCAAAGTGGCGCAACCGCCATGGCCAGCGCCATCGCCCGATGGAAATCGCTGGCGGAATACGATTCCTTCGGATTTGGCGAATACGCCAGTTTCCTGCTCGCCTATCCGGGCCTGCCCAGCGAGGAAAAGCTGCGGCGAAATGCCGAAAAGGCGCTGGAACGGGAAGGTGCGGATCCGCAGCGGGTGGTTGCCTTTTTCGATCGCATGCCGCCGCTGACCAATTCCGCGCGGGCGCAATATGCCTTGGCCTTGTCGGCACTTGGCCGCATCGCGCAGGCCCAGAGCCAGGCGATTGCCGCCTGGCGCGGCGGCGCGATGAGCGACGGTGCGGAAAGCGCCGTGGCAGCCATGCTTTCCGGCAGGCTTGCCCCGGCAGACCAGGACGCGCGCATGGATGCGCTGCTGTGGACCGGTTCCGCCGAAGCCGCGGCGCGGCAGATCGTCAACGTTTCAGCCGCATCGCGCGATCTCTTCGCGGCGCGGCTGGCGATCTTGCAAGGGAATGATCCGCAAAGTCTGGGACTGGTGACGCCGATGGGCGCGCAGTCCGATCCGGGCTGGCTGTTCAACCGGGCGCGGCAATTGCGGCGAACCGGCGAAAAGCTCTCCGCCGCATACCTGATGGCCAACCGCGGATCCTTGTCGCGTCTGCCTTTTGATGCCGCGAAATGGGTGGAAATGCAGCTTGTCACCGCGCGGGATGCTGATTCCGGAACGGCCGTGCGCATCGCTTCGAAAATCGATGATGGCTTTGCCCCGCGCACGGATATCAGCCTGCTTTCCTTCGCCCTGCGCGATGATTACACCTCGTTGATGTGGCTGGGCGGGCAGAAAGCGCTCTATTCGCTCAACGATCCGCGCAGCGCCGCTCCGCTGTTTTATCGATATGGCGCGGCGGCCCGCACACCGCAGACCCGCTCAAAAGGCTTTTACTGGGCAGGCCGCGCGCTTTCCATGGCGGGCGATCGCACCGGGGCGGAACGCTATTTTGAAGCGGCGGCGGCCTATCCGGACCAGTTCTATGGCATGCTGGCCCTTGAACGGCTTGGCCAGCAAATCCCCGGGCTGATGAGCAGCCCTACAGTCGTGCCATCACGCGCGCAGCGCGATGCCTTCAACGACCGGCCGATCACTGCCGCCGTGCGCGAAGTTGCGCGTGAGACGGACTGGCCCACCGCAATCAAGTTCTACCGCGAGATCGCCGATCAGGCGGAAAGCGAAACCGACCATGTTCTCGTCGCCAACCTGGCGCGGGAAATCGGGCGGCGTGATCTTGGCGTGATTTTGGGCCAGGCGGCACATGTTGACGGGCATGGCATCTATCGCGCGACAAGCTATCCGCTGATTCCGGTTCCGCAGGGTTCGAACTGGACGATGGTTCATGCCATTACCCGGCAGGAAAGCCAATTTGCCATGAACGCCATCAGCCATGCGGGCGCGCGCGGCCTTATGCAGCTGATGCCCGGGACAGCACGCGAACAGGCGGGCAAGATGGGGCTTGGTTACAATCCGCAGGCGCTGACCAGCGACGCCGGTTACAACCTTCAGCTGGGCGATGCCTATTTCAACCGCGTGCTCAATTATTTCAATGGCAGCTATCCATTGGCCATAGCCGCGTACAACGCTGGTCCCGGAAATGTGAACAAGTGGCTGCGCGCCAATGGCGATCCGCGTACCGGCGCCGTGGACTGGATTGACTGGATTGAGCGCATCGGCCTTTCCGAAACGCGCAATTACGTGCAGCGGGTGCTGGAAAACGCGGTTGTTTATGAAGCCATGAACCCGGACAAGGCCCGAATGCGCGGTGCCAATCCACTCAGCCAGTACATCGGCAAGCGCACACCGGGCTGACGGCAAAGCCCCAAAAGCCAAGAGCCCCCGCCACAGTGTGGCGAGGGCTCCGGTTGGTCGATGCCCCCTTTTGACAGGAAGGCAATACCATCCGGTTAAGCCGGATGGTTAAATCGCTATTACCGCTTGCGGGCCATCATGGGTCCCGAAGCATCGCGGCCAGGAACTACCGGGTTCTTGCCAGCGGCGGGCTTGGCATAGGCGAAGCAGGCGCCGCCCTTTTTCTTGACCGAAGAGCACAGGCCATTCGCGGCACCCGCGCCGGTCAGGCCAGCGGCGGCAACACGCCAAACATTCTTGCCGCGCACCACGGCGGGCGTGATGTTCATGCGGTACGCCGAAAGCGAAGCATTGCGCGCAGAGTAAATGCCCCAGGCGCGGCGGGCCCCTTGCGGACTGGAGAACGAACCGAGTTGGACAAGGTGCGTGCCGGCAACCGCCACCGGCATAGGCCGCGGTGCAGCAGCATGGGCGGTACGGACCGGCTGCGCGGCAGGAACCTGAATCACCGGCTCAGAAATGAACTGCTTGCCGGCCGGTGCCGAAGCAACGGCGACTTCAACCGGTGCAGGCGCAACCGGAGCCGGATCGGCAACCGGGGCCGGTTCGGCAGCTGCAACCGCAGGTGCTTCATTGACCGGAGCAAGTTCGCCTGTTGCCGGAGCCGATGACATTTTCACTGCAACGGCAACCGGCGCAGAAGGATTGGCTGTCGCTTCGGCAGCCAGCTGTTCCATGGCCGGGTTGTTGGCCAGCGCCAGCATGGCGGGCTGTCCCTGATCGCG
>JBJTLW010000049.1:0-5305 GCA_046063225.1 Novosphingobium sp.
CCCCATGATCACCGTCTGCATGCCCGATCCGCAGACCTTGTTCACCGTCGATGCCTCGACATTGATCGGCAGGCCGGCCTTCAGCGCCACCTGGCGGGCGGGCGACTGGCCAAGCCCGGCGGGCAGCACGCAGCCCATGTAAATGCGCTCCACATCCTTGCCTTCAACCCCGGCGCGTTCGACTGCGGCCTTGACTGCCGTGGCGCCAAGATCGGTAGCCGCGACATCGGCAAAGGCGCCCGAAAGGCCGCCCATCGGCGTGCGGGCATAGGACAGGACGACAATCGGATCGGAAGCGGAAATCTGGGCCATGATATGCGAGCCTTCTGGTCAGTTGCGACAGGTGTTTCCCGGGCAGACTAATGCTGCGCTGCGGCAAAGGCAATCGCTGCGGTGCAGCGAAGGTCAGGCTTGCCAAATCGCGCCAATCCCCGGCAAAACGCCAACAAATCCGAGAAGGGATCGCCCTAGTGCCCGATATCGCCCAGGCAATGCATGCCACACTGAAACGCCAGCGTGCCGCCTTTCACGCCGCAATGCCCGAATCGCTGGACCTGCGTGATGACCGGTTGAAGCGAGCAATTGCCCTGCTGATCGAGAACAAGGAAACGCTTGCCGCTGCTGCCAGCGCCGATTTTGGCAATCGCAGCCGGGAGCAGACGCTCCTTTCGGATATTCTGCCCGCGGTGAACGCCTTGCGCCATGCCCGA
This sequence comes from Novosphingobium sp., assembly GCA_046063225.1. Taxonomy (GTDB): domain Bacteria; phylum Pseudomonadota; class Alphaproteobacteria; order Sphingomonadales; family Sphingomonadaceae; genus Novosphingobium. Next base: position 711 of record JBJTLW010000049.1, read on the forward strand.
AAGCACTTCCGCGCCTGGGCGCGGGGTGAACGGCGGCGACCGCTGTTTCCGCTCGGACTTTTGGGGGCGAGGGCCGAACTGCGCTTCCAGCCGAAGGGCGTGGTCGGCGTGATGGCCCCATGGAATTTTCCCATCGGTATGGTTATGGTCCCGCTGGCCTGCATTCTCGCCTCTGGCAACCGCGCCATGATCAAGCCTTCGGAATTCACAGAGCGCACGTCGGACCTGATGGCGGAACTGGTTGCTCGCACGTTTGATGAAGAGGAGGTCGCAGTGGTGACCGGCGGCGTCGAAGTGGGGCAGGCCTTTTCCGCCCTGCCGTTCGATCACCTGATCTTCACCGGGGCCACGTCGATTGGCCGCCACGTCATGCGCGCCGCCGCCGATAATCTCGTGCCGGTTACGCTCGAACTAGGCGGAAAATCACCGACCATCATCGGCCGGAGCGCCGACGTGGCAAAGGCGGCTTCGCGCATTGCCCTGGGCAAGATGATGAACGCGGGGCAGGTGTGCATTGCGCCCGATTACCTGCTGGTCCCGCGCGAAAAGGAAGACGAACTTGTTGGCGCAATCGTTGCCGAGGCCTCGGCGATGTATCCGACCCTGCTGGGCAATCCGGATTATACGAGCGTCATAAACGCGCGGCACCGCCTTCGCCTGCAGGCGCTGGTCGACGATGCCCGCGACAAGGGCGCCGAGGTGATCGAAGTCAATCCCGCCAAGGAGGATTTTGCTGCATCGAACGGCAACACTATGCCGCTCACCATCCTGCGCCGCGTCGATGGCGCAATGGCCGTCATGCAGGAGGAAGTCTTCGGCCCGGTGCTACCGATCCTGCCTTATGACACCATCGATGAAGCCATCGACTATGTGAACGCGCACGATCGCCCGCTGGCGCTCTATTACTTTGGCCGCGACCGCGCGGAAGAAGGCCGGGTGCTCGATCGCACGATCTCGGGCGGGGTGACGATCAACGATGTCATCATGCATATCACCAACGATGATCTGCCCTTCGGAGGTATCGGCCCGTCCGGCATGGGCCATTACCACGGGGTCGACGGGTTTCGCACCTTCAGCCACGCCCGTTCGGTGTTCCGCCAGACCGGGCTGGACGTGGGCCGATTGGCGGGATTGCGTCCGCCTTACGGGAAGGCGACAGCCCTGCAATTGCGGCGCGAACTGGGCAAATAGCGCAAGCCAACCCACCGTATTGGTTGAATTCGGCAATTGCCCCACTTGCGCCCGCGTGGCGGCGGGACTAGGGGCCGGATCAAAGCCTTTTGAGGGCGATTCCGCCGCGCGAACAGGGTGATCATGGTCGATCTGTCACAATACCTGCCGATCCTCATTTTCCTGGTGATTGCACTGGGTCTTTCGACGGCTTTCGTCTTTCTGCCGATGGGCGTTTCAATGCTCACCGGCACGCACAATCCGAACGCGGAAAAGAACAGCGAATACGAATGCGGTTTTCCCGCTTTCGAAGATCCGCGCAGCCAGTTCGACGTGCGATTCTATCTCGTCGCCATCCTGTTCATCGTCTTCGATCTTGAAGCCGCCTTCCTGTTCCCCTGGGCTGTCAGCCTGGATTTCACAGGCTGGGCTGGCTGGATCACGATGATGGTCTTCCTTGGCGAACTGCTCATCGGCCTTGCCTATGCCTGGAAGGTCGGGGCGCTGGATTGGGAATGATCTGATGAATGCACTTGTCCCTCCCACCGCTCCGGGCCTGATCACCGCGCCGGACCAGTCCTTCTTCGACGGCCTCAATGCCGAGGTGTCGGACAAGGGCTTCCTTGTCACGTCGACCGAGGAACTGTTCCAGTGGGCGCGTACCGGCTCGCTGTGGTGGATGACCTTCGGTCTTGCCTGCTGCGCGGTGGAGATGATCCACGTCAACATGCCGCGCTATGACATGGAGCGCTTCGGCGTCGCTCCGCGCGCGTCGCCGCGCCAGTCGGACGTGATGATCGTGGCGGGCACGCTGTGCAACAAGATGGCCCCGGCGCTGCGCAAGGTCTATGACCAGATGTCAGACCCGAAGTACGTGATCTCGATGGGTTCCTGCGCCAACGGTGGTGGTTACTATCACTACAGCTACAGCGTGGTTCGCGGATGTGACCGGATCGTGCCGGTGGACATCTATGTCCCGGGCTGCCCGCCGACGGCCGAAGCGCTGCTCTATGCCGTGATGCAGCTGCAGCGGAAGATCCGCCGCGTCGGCACGCTGGAACGGTGAGGTCCGGTATGATCCTTCGACAAGCTCAGGATGAGCGGATCTTGGTTATGGGGCTTTCCCCGCTCGTGCTGAGCCTGTCGAAGCACGCTGGCGCAACGGAAGAAATGGCATGACCGTCCTCCACTCCGCCCCGAAGTTCGCCAGCAACGAAGGCGTGGTCGAAACGCTGGGCAAGGCGCTCGGCGCGAAGCTCGTTTCGGCGAAGGAAGAGCATGGCGAAGTCGTGCTCACCATCGTGCGCGGTGAAATCGAAAACGCGCTGCGCCTGCTGCGCGACGATCACCAGTACCAGCAGCTGATGGAAATCGCCGGGGCTGACTACCCCGCGCACGCCGAGCGTTTCGAAGTCGTCTACATGCTGCTGTCGGTGACGAAGAACCACCGCCTGATGGTGAAGGTGACGGCATCGGAAACCACGCCGGTGCCGACGGTCACCACGCTGTGGCCGGTGGCCGGCTGGCTCGAGCGGGAGGTCTACGACATGTACGGCGTGATCTTCGCCGGCAATCAGGACCTGCGCCGCATCCTCACCGACTATGGCTTTGAAGGCCATCCCTTCCGCAAGGACTTCCCGCTCACCGGCTATCAGGAACTGCGCTATTCCGAAGAGGACAAGCGCGTCGTCTATGAACCGGTCAAACTGGCGCAGGATCTGCGGCAGTTCGATTTCATGAGCCCGTGGGAAGGCGCGGACTATGTGCTGCCGGGCGATGAAAAGGCCGTACAGACACCGCCTCCGCCGCCGCCGGCCGCTCCGCCGACCCCGAAGGTAACCGAAACCCCGGCCGATACCGGCGCGGGCAAGGCCGCCAACAACGCCGCTGCCAAGCCGGTGGCCAAGGCCAAGGGTGCGCCCAAGGTAACCAAGGCCGCCGAACCCGGCGCGCCGAAGCCCACGGAAAGCCGCCCTTCGCGCAAGCCGCGCGCCGGCACGTCGGCCGAAACCAAGGCCGCAACCCAGCCCAAGGCGCGTAAGTCCGCACCGAAGAAGGGGGACAAGGCATGAGCCTGAGCCTCGAACAGTCGCCCACCACTGGCGATGACGTCATCACCAATTACACGATCAATTTCGGCCCTCAGCACCCGGCGGCGCACGGCGTGCTGCGCATGGTCATGGAGCTGGACGGCGAGATCATCGAACGTATCGATCCGCACGTCGGTCTGCTGCACCGCGGCACCGAAAAGCTGATCGAGCACAAGACCTACCTGCAGGCGCTGCCCTATTTTGACCGGCTGGACTATTGCTCGCCGCTCGGCATGGAGCATTCCTACGTGCTGGCGGTGGAAAAGCTGCTCAACGTCGAAGTGCCGATCCGCGCGCAGTACCTGCGCGTGCTGTTTGCCGAGCTGACCCGCATCTGCAACCACATGCTCAATCTCGGCAGCCATGTGATGGACGTTGGCGCGATGACGCCGAACCTGTGGATGTTCGAAATCCGCGAGGACTGCCTCAACTTCTTCGAACGCGCATCGGGCGCGCGCATGCACTCGGCCTGGTTCCGCCCGGGCGGCGTGCATCAGGACGTGCCGGAAAAGCTGCTCGTCGACATCGGCGAATGGCTCGACAATCGCCTGCCGCGCCTGTTCGAGGACGCGATGAGCCTGGTGGTCGACAACCGCATCTTCAAGCAGCGCAATGTCGACATTGCCGTGGTCAGCAAGGAAGACGCGCTGGCATGGGGCTTCTCCGGCCCGATGATCCGCGGCAGCGGCATCCCGTGGGATCTGCGCAAGAGCCAGCCCTACGATGTCTATGCCAAGATGGACTTCGAAATTCCCGTCGGCACCCGCGGCGATTGCTATGACCGGTTCATGGTCCGCGTCGAGGAAGTGCGCCAGTCGGCCCGCATCATGAAGCAGTGCCTGGCCGAAATGCCCTCCGGCCCCGTCGCCTCGGACGACCGCAAGGTCAGCCCGCCCAAGCGCGCCGAGATGAAGCAGTCGATGGAAGCGCTGATCCATCACTTCAAGCTCTACACCGAGGGCTTCCACGTGCCGGCCGGCGAAGTCTATGTCGCCACCGAAAGTCCCAAGGGCGAATTCGGCGTCTATCTGGTCGCGGACGGCTCGAACAAGCCCTACCGCTGCAAGATCCGCCCGACCGCGTTCAGCCACCTCCAGGCGATGGACTTCATGTGCAAGGGCCACATGCTGCCCGACGTCACCGCCATCATCGGCGCCATCGACGTGGTGTTCGGGGAGTGTGACCGGTGAGCAACCTCGAAACCGCCAAGGCCATGATCGCGGCCTACAACGCGCAGGACGTGGACACCTATGTGTCGTTCATGACCGATGACGCCTGCGAGGCGAACTATCGCGGCGCTGTCGTGCGTGAGGGCAAGGAAGGCACGCGCTCGGG
>JBJTLW010000050.1:0-21951 GCA_046063225.1 Novosphingobium sp.
GGCAGGAAGAAGATCGGCGCTGTCGAGCATCGCGCAGGCCTATGGCAGATTTGCGCGCCATTGGGAGCCGTTACCGGCGCGGATACCCCCGAAATCGTCGCTTCAGCGGCGCAACCGGTCGATCAGCGCCTCTTCGCGCGCGGTAAAGGCGCTGCGCCTGCCCTTGTCATCGGGCGAAACCGCGCTGGTGAAATAGGCCAGCCCCTTGCCCGTGTCCGGATCCCACCACAGGCCGGACTTCAGGCTATAGGCATCGCCCGAATGGCCCATGCGCACCTTGCTGTCGCCAAACAGACCGTCCCGGCAGCCGCGAAATGGTATTTCGATCGTCTGGACCGCCAGCGAATAGGTGCAGAAAAACCCGCTGGCGGTGCCATCCTCATCCAGTCCGTTGGTTCCGTCGAAGCGCCAAAAGCTGCGCGTCATCGATGCATGGGAAGCTTTTGACAGGAGACCCTTGCCGCCGTTTGCCATGACCTGCCCGATCCGCGCCAGTCCGCGCATGGAAATGCGCAGACCGCCTTGGGGCGAGAACAGCGAACCGTTCTCCCCCGGTTGGTAGCGTGACAGGTCGCAGCTGCCGTCCGCCGCCGGGACGACGAGGCAATCGGGCAGTTTGCCGCCAAGGTCGTCCTTGGCGACCTCTCCTGTGGCCCGGTAGAGAACGACTGCGCGCGCTGCGCTGGCGGGTGAACAGCCCGACCAGTTGAAACAGGCATCCAGCTTCAGCGGCTTCAGCACCAGTCGCTGCATCAGCCGGTCAAACCGCTCTCCGCTCACCGTCTCCATCACGCTGGCGACGACCGGGAAGTTGAGATTGGTATAATGGAACCAGTCCGATCCCGGCGCGTGCTTCGTATCCCACACCCGCGGATCGGCCATTCGTTCGCGCAGGGTCTCGCCCAGCGGAATGATGTAGAGGTCCGGCCCGTCGACCAGGCTTGACCGGTGGCCGAGCAGCAGGCGCAGCGTGATCGGCCGGTCCGGGAAGGCCGGGTTGCGCAACGTCCAGCCAAGATAGTCCGACACGTCGCGATCAAGGTTCAGCTTGCCCTGATCGACCATCCGCATGACGCCGATGGCGGTCACCAGCTTGGAAATGCTGGCGACGCGAACGGGATCGTCGATCGTCACCTTGCGGCCCGTCTTGCGGTCGGCCAGCCCCTCGGCAATCCCCCCAAGCGTGGTCTTGCCGTCAAAGCGCACCGCCGCCATCGCCGGGGGCGCGCTGTCCGCCGTCGCGGGCGCTTCGGCAACCGGCATCTGCGCCGCCATGGCAAGGGGAAGCAGCATGAGCATCACCGCGATGATAAACCGCCATTCGCGCACGTCGAGCCTGTTTGCACCGGGCGCCCTGTGGCATGATGCCGGTGAAGGGAATGCCGATGGACAAGAATGCCAAGCTCGATGCCGCGATCGAGCGCGTGAAGGAACTGGGGGCGGAGGTGGAAAGCTCTGCCGAGGCGAGCACCGGCGGCGATGCCCTGCACTTTGCCCGCAGCCAGCTGCACGAATGGGTGGAGACGGTGGTCGGCGTGGTGGTCAACGCCGGACTGGGCCGGGTGACGCTGCTCCATGCCAACGGCAAGGAATCGAGCGTTGCGTCGAGCGAACTGCCCTATCTTCTGTCGCGCCCCGCGCAGTTCGAAGACAGGGGGTGATCGCCCGCGCCCTGACGGCCGCGCTGGCCCTTGGCGCACCCGCGGCGGCCCTGGCCAACGACAGCGAGGCGGCCATCGGGCTGGGCGGAATCGAGCTGGTGCAGAACGGCGCGGTTTCGATGGACAGCGAGGACCTGTTCATTTCGAAGGACCTTGTCCGCGTCACTTATCGCTACACCAACCACACGGCGAAGGACGCGGAGATTACCGTTTCGTTTCCGGTCCCGGCCATTCCTGGCGATCTGCTCAACTGGCAGGGCGACGGGCAGGTGCCCGATCTTGACCGGCTGAAATTCCGCACCGCGGTTGATGGCCGGCCGGCGACGCTTTCCAGCCTGCGCCGCGCGGAGATCAAGGGGCGCGATGTTTCGGCCCGGCTGAAAGAGCTCGGCTGGCCGATGAACTGGTTCACTGGCGAGGCGAGCGAACCGGATTTCGTCCACCGGCTGACCCAGCAGCAGCGCGCCGCTTTCGTCAAGGAAGGGCTGTTGCGGCGCGATCCCCGCGATCCGGCCTTCGTGCTGCCCGCCTGGGACATGGTGACCCATGTCACGCGGCGGCAGACCTTCCCCGCCGGGAAGACGGTGACCGTCACCCACGAATACAGCCCGCTTGCCGGTGGATCGGTGGCTGGCGCGCTCTACCCCGAAATCCGCAAGAACGCCGACTGGCAGGACTATGCCCGGCGTTACTGCATCGATGCGGAATTCCTTGCCGCCTTCGATGCGCGGGAAGCCCGAAACCGCAAGGCCCGGCCCGAAAGCCCCGCCCCTTATGGCGAGACCTGGATCGACTATATCCTGAAATCCGGGCGCAACTGGCGCGGGCCGATCAAGGACTTCCGCCTGGTGGTGGACAAGGGCAAGCCCGACAACCTCGTCAGCTTCTGCATGGCGGGGGTGAAGAAGATTTCACCCACTCGCTTTGAAGTGCGCAAGACCAATTTCGAGCCGACGAAGGACCTGCGGATCCTGATCGTCGAGTGGTACAAGACCGACTGATCCGGCGGCTCAGTCGAGGTTGGGCCGCAGCCAGCGTTCCGCTTCGGCTTCGCTACGCCCACTGCGCGCCGCATAGTCCGCCAGCTGATCGCGGCCGATGCGGGCAACGCCAAAATATTCGCTTTGCGGGTGCGCGAAGTAGAAGCCGGAAACGGCGGCCGTGGGCAGCATGGCCATGCTTTCCGTCAGCACCAGCCCGGCGTTGGTCCCGGCGTCGAGCAGATCGAACAGCACCGGCTTCAGAGTATGGTCCGGGCAGGCGGGATAGCCCGGAGCCGGGCGAATACCGCGATACTGTTCCTTGATCAGCGCCTCGTTGGTCAGCTGCTCGCCGGGCGCATAGGCCCACAGCGTGGTGCGCACGTGCTGGTGCAGCCGCTCGGCAAAGGCTTCGGCAAAGCGGTCCGCCAGCGCCTTCAGCAGGATGTCGTTGTAATCGTCGTGCGCGGCGCGGAAGCGTTCCAGGTGCGGTTCGATGCCGTGAATGCCCACGGCAAAGCCGCCCAGCCAGTCGCCATCGGGATCGATGAAATCGGCGAGGCAGTAATTCGCCCGCTCGCGGCTCTTGCGGATCTGCTGGCGCAGGAAAGGGATGTGCAGCGGCGCGATATCGCCTTCCAGGTGCAGCGTCACGTCGTCGCCATCGCGCGCGCAGGGCCAGAAGCCGCAGACGCCCCTGGCGGTCAGCCACTTCTCGCTGATGATCCGATCGAGCATGGCCTGCGCGTCCTTGAACAGCGCGGTCGCGCTTTCGCCGACAATCTCGTCCTGCAGGATGGCGGGATAAGTTCCGGCAAGTTCCCACGCGCGGAAGAACGGCGTCCAATCGAAGCATTCGACCAGATCGGCCAAGTCCCAATCGGCGAACACGTGCAGGCCGGGCTGTTCGGGCGGCGGCGCCTTTTCGCTCATGTCCGCCTTGAAGCCATTGGCGCGCGCATCCTCGAGGCTGAGGAGCACCGTGGCTTCCTTGCCCGCGCGCACATCGCGCATGTGCTGGTATTCATCCGCCGTCGCCTTGATGAAGCCTTCGGCCTGCGTGTCGGACAGCAGCTGCGAGGCGACGCCGACCGCGCGGCTGGCATCGAGCACGTGGACCACGGGGCCGTCATAGGCCGGATCGATGCGCAGCGCGGTGTGCAGCTTGCTGGTGGTCGCACCGCCAATCAGCAGCGGAATGGTCATTCCGGCGCGCTGCATTTCCTCCGCCACGGTGACCATTTCATCGAGCGACGGCGTGATCAGGCCCGACAGGCCGATGATGTCCGCCTGTTCCTTCTGCGCGGTTTCGATGATCGTCGACCACGGCACCATGACGCCCAGATCGATCACTTCGTAGCCGTTGCACTGGAGCACGACGCCGACGATGTTCTTGCCGATATCGTGGACGTCGCCCTTCACCGTCGCCATGACGATCTTGCCCTTGGGCTTGCTGGCAGCGGTCTTTTCCGCCTCGATAAAGGGGATCAGGTGGGCGACCGCCTTCTTCATCACGCGGGCCGATTTCACCACCTGCGGCAGGAACATCTTGCCCGACCCGAACAGGTCGCCAACCGTGTTCATGCCTTCCATCAGCGGGCCTTCGATCACTTCGATCGGGCGCCCCTGACGCTCGGCAATGGCGGCGCGCGCCTCTTCGGTATCCTCGACGATGTGCGCGTCGATGCCCTTGACCAGCGCGTGTTCGATGCGGCGCACCACGTCCCAGCCGCGCCATTCCTCGGCGGCCTTTTCGGCCTTGGCATCGGTGCCCTTGAAGCTTTCGGCCATGGTGATGAGGCGTTCGGTTGCGCCTTCATCCCGATTGAGGATCACATCCTCGCAGGCATCGCGCAGCGCGGGGTCGATCTGGTCGTAGACGTCAAGCTGGCCGGCGTTGACGATCGCCATGTCGAGCCCGGCGGGGATCGCGTGGTAGAGGAACACCGAATGCATCGCGCGGCGCACCGGCTCGTTGCCGCGGAACGAGAACGACAGGTTGGAAAGCCCGCCCGAGAAATGGACATGCGGGCAAGTGGCGCGCAGTTCCTTCACCGCTTCGATGAAGTCGACGCCGTAATTGTTATGCTCCTCGATGCCGGTGGCGACAGCGAAGACGTTGGGGTCGAAGATGATGTCTTCGGGCGGGAAGCCGATGCCGGTGAGCAGCTTGTAGGCGCGCTGGCAGATTTCCACCTTGCGCGCCTTCGTGTCGGCCTGGCCCTTTTCGTCAAAGGCCATGACCACCACGGCCGCGCCGTAATCCATGCACTTGCGGGCGTAATCCAGGAACGGCTCTTCGCCTTCCTTCATCGAGATCGAATTGACGATCGGCTTGCCCGAAACGCATTTCAGACCCGCCTCGATCACCTCCCACTTCGACGAATCGATCATCACCGGCACGCGGGCGATGTCGGGTTCGGCGGCGATCAGCTTGAGGAAGGTCGTCATGGCGTGGACCGCATCGAGCAGCCCTTCGTCCATGTTGACGTCGATCACCTGCGCGCCGTTTTCCACCTGCTGGCGCGCAACTTCCACCGCCTTGGGGTAATCGCCCGCAAGGATCAGCTTCTTGAACGCGGCGGAGCCGGTAACGTTGGTGCGTTCGCCGACATTGACGAAACGGGCGGAGGAATTGGTGGTCATCGTATTCACGCCGCCATGATGAAGGGTTCAAGGCCCGCAAGGCGGGTAACGGGTTCAAGCACCGGCAGCGCGCGCGGTGGCAGGCCGGCAGACGCTTCGGCAATCGCGGCGATATGCGCGGGCGTCGATCCGCAGCAGCCCCCCAGCACGTTTACCTGCCCGGCGCGCGCCCATTCGGCAACAAGCCCGGCGGTCGTCTCGGGCATCTCGTCATAGGCGCCCAGTTCGTTGGGCAGGCCCGCATTGGGGTAGATCATGATCAGCGTATCGGCGATCTCGCTCAGCGACTTCACATGCGGGCGCAACTGGGTGGCGCCGAACGAGCAGTTCAGCCCAACGGTCACCGGCTTGGCATGGCGCACGGCGTGCCAGAAGGCTTCAACCGTGTGGCCGGAAAGGTTGCGGCCCGAAAGGTCGGTCAGCGTCATCGACAGCATGATCGGCACTTCGCGGCCAAGGTCCGCTTCCAGCTGCTTGCAGGCCATGATCCCGGCCTTGGCGTTGAGCGTATCGAACACCGTTTCAATCAGGATGAAGTCCGCCCCGCCTTCCATCAGCGCGGCGGCCTGTTCCTTGTAGACATCGACCAGCGTGTCCCAGTCGATCTCGCGGAAGCCCGGATCGTTGACGTCGGGAGAGAGCGACAGCGTCTTGTTCGTCGGCCCGATGGCGCCGGCGACAAAGCGTGGGCGGCCGTCCTTCGCCTCGAACTCGTCGGCCACGCGGCGCGCAAGCCGGGCGGAGGCCACGTTGATTTCGCGCACCAGATGCTCGGCGGCGTAGTCAGCCTGGCTGATGCGGTTGGCCGAAAAGGTGTTGGTTTCGGCAATGTCCGCACCGGCTTCGAAATAGGCGCGGTGGATGCCTTCGGGCACGTGCGGCGCGGTCAGGGCAAGGATGTCGTTGTTGCCCTTCTGCTCCTTGGCGAGGCCCAGCGACCCGGCATAGTCAGCCTCGGTCAGCTTGCAATTCTGGATCTCGGTCCCGAAGGCGCCATCGGTGATGAGGATGCGCTTGGCGGCTTCGGCCAGCAGTTTTTCACGGGCGGTCATGTTCAGGCTTCCTTGGGGCGCAGGCCGAGCAGGTGGCACACGGCATAGGCCTGTTCCGCGCGGTTGAGCGTGTAGAAATGGAAATCGCGGACCCCGCCTTCGTAAAGGCGGCGGCACATGTCGGCCGCGACGACGGCAGCAACCAGCGCGCGCGGGCCGGGGCGATCGTCCAGCCCTTCGAACATGGTTTCCATCCACGCGGGAATTTCGGTGTTGGCGCTCATCCGGCGGATCGCGGCGAAATTCGTCACCGGCATGATGCCCGGCAGGATCGGCGCGGAAATGCCCGCCGCCAGCGCCTTGTCGAGGAAGCGGAAATAGGCCTCGGGCGAGAAGAAGAACTGCGTGATGGCGCGGTTCGCCCCGGCGTCGAGCTTGCGCTTCAGGTTGTCGAGATCGGCCGAGGCGTCGATCGCTTCAGGATGGACTTCGGGATAGGCGGCCACCGAAATGTCGAAGGCATGGCGGCTGGCGAGGCCTTCGACCAGTTCGGCCGCGCTGGCATAGCCATCGGGATGCGGAGCGAAGCGCTGGTCCGCCCCCGGCGGATCCCCGCGCAGCGCCACGATGGAACGCACGCCGGCTTCCCAGTACTGATCGGCAATTTCGGCAATTTCGCCCTTGCTGGCGGCCACGCAGGTCAGGTGCGCGGCGGGCACCAGGCTGGTTTCACGCACGATGCGCGATACTGTGGCATGGGTGCGTTCGCGCGTCGATCCGCCCGCCCCGTCGGTGACCGAAACGAAGCTGGGCTTGAGCGGCGCAAGCTGGGTGATCGCGTCCCACAGCTGCTCTTCCATCTTTTCCGACTTGGGGGGAAAGAATTCGAACGAGACGGAAATGTCTCCCGCCTGATCGGCGAAAAGGGGCGGAGGCAGGGTCATGCCGGTTGGGTCTTTCGTTCGAGTTTCGCAGAAGTACGGCCGGACAGGCGCGTGCCGGTCCAGATCTTGACGGTCAGTTCGCGCCCCGGGAGCGCGGTGGCCGGCGGCGTGGCAAATCCGGCATCGGCTAGCATGGCCAGCATCGCCTCGTCGGAAAAGCCAAGGCGGGCGTGGGCATGGGTGCTGCGCAGCTCTTCGCGATCGTGCGCGGCGAAATCGACCACGGCAATGCGACCGCCGGGACGGGTAACCCGCGCCGCTTCGGCAAGAACGCGGCCGGGATCCTGCGCATAGTGCAGCACCTGGTGGAACGTCACCGTGTCGAAAGCGCCATCGGCAAAGGGCAATTGGGTGAAATCGCCCTGCACCAGATCGGTCTGGCCCGATGGCAGATGTTGCAGCCGGGCGCGGGCGATGCGGAGCATTTCCGGGCTCTTGTCGAGCGCGGTGACGTGGTCGGCGCGGCTGCCAAGCAGTTCGGCAATGCGCCCCGTTCCGGTGCCGACATCGAGCAGCGCGCCGATGCCATCGCCCAGCACCTCGACCAGCGCCGCCTCCACCGCTTCGTCGCTGCTGTGGAGCGAGCGCAGTTGGTCCCACTCCCCGGCGTGGCGGGCGAAATAGGCTGCTGCCTGGCTTTCCCGCGCGGCGCGGATGGCGGCAAGATGGCGCCGGTCTTCGGCGCAACGCGCGGCGAACTGCGCGTCATCCGCTTCGGCCGCATCGAGCAAGCGGGCAACGGCGGCACCGATCGGCGGCGCGCGATCAGGCGCGATGGCCATGTGCAGGAACACCCATGACCCTTCGCGGCGCCGTTCGGCCAGCCCGGCATCGCACAGGATCCGCACGTGGCGCGACACGCGCGGCTGGCTTTGGCCCAGCACTTGCGCCAGTTCACCCACCGCCAGCTCCATGTGCGCCAGCAGTCGCATGATGCGCAGCCGCGTGGTATCGGCAAGCGCGCGCAGGGTGGGATCGATCTTCATGGCCATCGTGTCTCTGGCGCATCATATAAAGAAATCTTTATATCTCATCAAGTGCGCCCATGCACGCAATCGCCGTGGCGCGAATTGGCGTTTGTCATGCGCGGCCGCCTTGGCTAGAATCGCGTGAATGGGCCGGCCCGATGCCGGCCTGTCGCCACCTGCCATAGGGACCTGACATGAAGAAGATTGCCTTTGCCGCCCTTGCTCCATTTGCCGTTCTCGCCCTTGCCGGCTGCGCCAAGACCGACGATCCGAACGCCGAAGCAAGCGCCGACAACGTGGAAATGCCGGCTGAAGAAGCGGTGAATGCCGCCGAAGCCTCTGCCGCTCCCGTCGCCGACAAGGCCGCAGCCGAGCCGGCCGCATCCGAAGCGGCTGCCGAAGGCCCCAAGACCCCGGACAAGGTGAAGGAAGACGCCGCGGCCACGGCCAAGGAATTCGAAGACCTTGGCAAGGATGAAGAGCCCAAGCAGTAAGCAGGCTCGCCGGATTGGCCGTTCAGGGGCCGGGGTCGCACGCGATCCCGCTCTTGGAACGGCCATCCCAAAACCCGGAGATGACATGCGCCTGACCTGGATTTCGCTGGCCCCGCTCGCCCTTCTTGCCGCCTGCGGCAGCAGCAGCGAAGCGCCCGGTGGCGTAACTGCGGGGGAAAACAAGGCGCTCGATGAAGCGGCGGAAATGCTGGAAGAGCGGCAGATCAGCCCCAGTGCCATTCCGCCAGCCCCGCAGGGACAGGTCGCCCCGCAGGGTCAAGATTCCGCGCCAGCTGCGCCAACCGCTTCTGGCAAGCCGGACTGACCGGCCTAGTCGTAAGACACTTTCCCCCGTCCGGCCTTTACCGCGCCGCGCAGTTTCTTGCCCTGCAGCCGCTTTTCCTTGCCGACGCGATTGAGCCGCGATTTCGCGCGCTTTTCCGGCAGATCGTGCGCCGCGCGGATCAGTTCCGCCACGCGTTCGCGGGCGTCCGCCCGGTTGGCTTCCTGCGTGCGGAACGTGCGCGCGGTAAGCACCAGTTCGCCCTTGGCCGTCATCTTGCTGCCCGCCAGCTGGCGGAATCGGTGGAACACCTCAGGCTCCAGCCGCAAGGCAAAGACATCAAGCCGCACCTGAACGGCGGTGGCCACCTTGTTGACGTTCTGGCCGCCCGGACCGGCGGCGGCGATGAAGCTTTCGCTCAGCAAGCCGAGCGCCCGCTCCACCACGTCATCCATCGGTGAACCCCAGCGCGCGGAAATCGTCCGGCATCGGCGCAACCGCGGAAATCGGCGGTTTTCCTTCGCGCTGGATGACCAGCCCCGCGGCGTGAAGCATGGTGCGCGGCGCGCCCTTGCCCGTGCCATAGATCGGATCGCCCACCAGCGGCGCGCCAAGTCCGGTCAGGGCATGGACGCGGATCTGGTGGGTGCGGCCGGTTTCCGGGCGGAACTCCACCAGCGTATGCCCGCCGACCACGGCCAGCTTGCGCCAGTGCGTGATCGCCGGCTTGCCCTTCTTGGCGGCGATCATCCGCCAGCCCTTTTCGGCGCTGGAGATCTTGCTAAGCGAGAGCGAGATGGTCCCGCTTTCATCGGGCAACAGACCCGCAACGACACCCAGATAACGCTTTTCCACCTGCCGGTTTTCGAACGCGGCGGAAAACCGCTTGAGCGCCTTGGGGTTGCGCGCCAGCAACAGGCAGCCGGATGTGTCCTGATCGAGCCGGTGAACCGGCTGCGGCGCGCGCTGGAAACCCAGCTTCAGTTCCTCCAGCCGGTCGTCGAGACTGGCCCCGCCGGCGCGCGGCTTGTCGAGCGGCAGGCCAGCCGGCTTGTCGATGACAAGCGCCTCGCCGTCTTCGTAGACGATGGCGATCGGTTTCATGACAAGGCTTCTCCGATCCGGCGCATGGCTTCTGAAAGTTTGGCATCATCGGCAGCGAAGGAGATGCGAAAGCCATCCCTGCCGCCAAAGGCCGATGCCTGGACCACGGCGACTCCGTGATCGAGGAGGTGAAGGACGAGCGCTGCATCGTTGCCGAAGCGGTCCATCAGCGGTGCGGCGTCGATCATGCAATAGAAGGCGCCGTCCGGCACCGGGGTCGTCAGGCCGGGAACGGCGTTGATCGCGGCGACCACCCGGTCGCGCCGGGCGCGGAACACCTCGCACCAGTCGCGCAGGAAATCCTGCGGGCCTTCGAAAGCGGCAACGGCGGCGGCCTGGCTGATCGAGGCCGGATTGCCCGAGCTGTGCGATTGCAGCGTTTCCATTGCCGCGATCAACGCCTTGGGGCCAGTCGAAACGCCGATGCGAAAGCCCGTCATTGCGTGGCTTTTGGATACGCCGGACACGGTCAGCACGCGCTCCGCCAGATCGGGGCATTCCACCGCCAGCGTGGCATGGCGGCCGGGAGTATAGCGCAGCGGCGCATAGATATCGTCGCTCATCACCAGCACCTGGGGATGCCGGCGCAGCACTTCGCCCAGCGCGCGCAGGTCTTGCGCCGAATAGGTCGCGCCGGTGGGGTTGCCCGGACTGTTGAGCAGCAGCCAGCGGGTGCGCGGGGTGATCGCCGCATCCAGCTGAGCGGCAGTAATGCGAAAACCGCCGGCCGCATCGGTTTGCATCGGCACCACCGTTCCGCCGGCATAGCGCACGATTTCGGGGTAGGAGACCCACCACGGCGCCGGGATCAGCACCTCATCGCCCGGATCGACCGTGGCGCAAAGCGCATGGAAAATCGCCTGCTTGCCCCCGGCGCTGACGATGACTTGCGCCGGATCGGTCTCAAGCCCGAGATCGCGCGCGAAATGCAGCGCCGCCGCTGCCTTCAGCCGCGCCGTGCCGCCCACGGCGGTGTATTTGGTATCGCCCGCATCCATCGCGGCCTTGGCGGCGGCGATCACGTGCGCGGGCGTGGCGAAATCCGGTTCGCCCACCGACAGCGAAATGATGTCGCGCCCCTGCGCCCGCAGCGCGATGGCGCGGTCGGTCATCGCCGTGGTCTGTGACGGGGCGATGCGCGACAGGCTGGCGGAAAGCTTCATGCCAGCAGCCGCGCCGGCACCAGCCCGCGCAGGGCATTGCCGATCAGGAAACCGCCCGAAAGATCATCAAGCGTGAGTTCCGCCTCACGCGCCTGTCCCGCCTCGATCAGCGAGCGGCGCAGCACGCCGGGCAGCAGGCCAAGAGCAGCGGGCGGGGTGAGCAGTACGCCATCGCGTTCGACGAAGATGTTGGTGAAGCTGCCTTCGGTCAGCAGGCCATCATCGCGCAGCAGCAGCGCCTCATCTGCGCCGGCGCCCTGTGCAGCGGCCAGCGCGGCGGTGTAGAAATGACGGTCGGTGGTCTTGTGCAGCAGGCGCCAGTCCCCGGCATCGACCGGCAGGCGCAGCACGGCGCAGGCCATGGCCCCGTCCGGCGCATCGGGCATCGGCGCGATTTCCAGCGCATGCGCGCCGCTGCGCGCCACAACCAGTCGCACCTTCGACGGCGCTTCGATTTCAAAGCACAGCGCCTGAATGGCGTTGCGCACGGCATGGCGATCGAACACGAAGCCCAGTTCGGCGGCGCTCGCCTTCAGCCGTTCAAGATGGAGTTCAAGCAGGGGTATGCCTTCATCCGGGGTGAAGGCCATCGTTTCGATCAGGTCAAATCCACCTGCCATGCCCCTTGCGAAACCTCCTTTGACCAATCCTTCGCGCCATTCGGCAAGCCATTCGGAATCGGCAACCACTGCCGATCCCACGCCCAGCACCGCGCTGCCCCGGCCATTTTCGCCAGGCGTCAGCCGCAGGGTGCGGATTGCCACATTGAACGCCGCCTCTCCAGCGCCATTTGCCGCATCGCCGCAGGCAATCGGCGGATCGATGCGCCCGATCGCCCCGCAATAGGGGCCGCGCGCATCGCGTTCAAACCGGTCGATCAGCTCCATCGCGCGGATTTTCGGCGCGCCGGTGATCGATCCGCAAGGGAACAGCGCCCGGACCAGATCGAACACGCCCGTGCCGTCGCGCAGCTGTGCGCGGACCGTGGTGGTCATCTGGTGGACCGTAGGATAGCTTTCGACCGCGAAGGGCCGCTCCACCTTCACGCTGCCGGCATCGGCCACGCGGGACAGGTCGTTGCGCAGCAGATCGACGATCATCAGGTTTTCCGCCCGGTCCTTGTCCGATGCGGCCAGTTCGGCGGCAAGATCGGCATCGTCCTGCGCGGTGCGACCACGAGGCCTTGTGCCCTTCATCGGCTTGACCATGGCCGCCTGCCCGCGCAGCGCAACGAACAGTTCGGGCGAAAGGCTGGCCAGCCAGTGGCTGCCATCATGGATCAGCCCGCCATAGCCAGCGCCAGCGGCGCTGCGCATCGCGGCATAGACGGCCACCGGATCGCCGTGGAAGGCGCCCGTCAGCGGAAAGGTGAGGTTCGCCTGATAGATGTCGCCAGCGGTGATCGCCGCCTGCACCGCTTTGAAAGCGCGGCGATAGCCGCCCGGTGACAGCGCGGGATCCAGCGGGCCGATGGCGCCGCGCCCTTCGGACTGGGCTGCCAGCCACTGCGGCACATCGGCGGCGGGCAGGCTTTCGTAACCGGCAAAGGCACCGAACCACAGCAGCGGCCCGGCGGCACCTGAACGCGCATCGGCCAGCGGCTCCAGCCGCGATTCCAGCGCCAGCCCGGCTTCATAGGCCATCCAGCCGGCAAGGTGATGGCCTTCACCGTGGAGCCGGGCCAGCCGTTGCAGCGCCGGCACAACCTCATCGGCGCGGCGCGCCACCACCAGCTCCACCGGATCGCGATAGATCCGCGCGGGGCTGGCGCCCTCGGCACGGGCATCGTCAAGCAGGATGAAAGGCGCGGGCATTGCGGCGCGGCTTCTAGGCAGGTTTTGCCGCGCTGGCCAGCACGGCGATTGCGTGGCAGGCTGACCTTGTGCTGTTGACCCTGATCCTTCCCCTGCTGGTCAGCGCCGAGCCGACGGACAGCTGGGCCGTCTGCATGGACGCGGCAAGCGATAGCGCGGTTGCTGCCTGCACCCGGTTGCTGAGCGAAGATGAGGCGCTGGCGCGCTACAACCGGGCAAACGCCTGGCGCGAACTGGCCTTTCGCTACAAGGCGCAGGCAAAGGCTCCGGACGGGCCAGACCCGCTGGGCATGGCGCTTGCCGATTACGATCGCGCGCTGGTGCTGCGCCCCGGCTTTGCCGAAGCCTTGGTCAATCGCGGGGTAGCGCATGCTGAAAGGCGCGATTTTCTTAGCGCCATTGCCGACTACGACGCCGCCATCGCGCTGCGCCCCGATCTGGCAGAGGCGTGGAACAACCGCAGCCTCGCCTGGCACCGGGCGGGTCATTATGACCGGGCGCTCAAGGATTTTGACCAGACCATCCGGTTGAACAAAAACTATGGCAATGCGTTGATCAACCGCGCCTTGCCATCGCTGCGGCCCTGAGCCACACCCCCGGCATCGGCGCTGGGCACCATGCCCGCCAGGAGGTTACCCGCACTATGCAGACGATCCTTATCGGCCTTGGCGCCAACGGCGAACGGCAGGAGCTGCGCCTTGGTCAGGCGAACCGGCACGGGCTGGTCGCCGGGGCCACCGGCACGGGCAAGACGGTGACGCTGCAGACCATGGCCGAACAGTTTTCCGCCGCCGGGGTGCCGGTGTTCATGGCCGACGTGAAGGGCGACCTGGCGGGTATCGCCATGCCCGGCAGCAGCGATTTCAAGCATGCCGACACCATCGAGGCGCGTGCCCGCGAACTGGGGATCGAACCCTTCATCTATCACGACAACCCCGCCGTGTTCTGGGACCTGTTCGGCGAACGCGGCCACCCGGTGCGCACCACCGTTTCCGAAATGGGGCCGCTGCTGTTGTCGCGCCTGATGGGCCTTAACGAGACGCAGGAAGGTGTGCTGGCCATTGCGTTCAAGTGGGCGGATGACAACGGCCTGCTGCTGATCGATTTCGACGATCTGCGCCAGGTGCTGATCGCATGCGCCAGCATGGCCGGCGAACTGACGACCACCTATGGCAATATTTCCAAGGCCTCGGTCGGCACCATCCAGCGCCAGTTGCTCGCCTTTGAAAGCCAGGGGGCGGACCGCTTCTTTGGCGAACCGGCCTTTGAAATCCACGATTTCCTGCGCACCGACGAAGCGGGCAAGGGCGTGATCAACGTGCTGGCCGCCGAAAAGCTGATGCAGAACCCGAAGCTCTACGCCACCTTCCTGCTCTATCTGCTGTCCGAACTGTTCGAGGCGCTGCCCGAAGTGGGCGATCCGGAAAAGCCGGTGCTGGTCTTCTTCTTCGACGAAGCGCACCTCTTGTTCGAGGATGCCCCGCAGGCCTTGCTCGAAAAGATCGAGCAGGTGGTGCGGCTGATCCGTTCGAAGGGCGTGGGCGTCTATTTCGTCACGCAGAACCCCATCGACATTCCGGAAAAGATTGCCGGGCAGCTCGGCAACCGGGTGCAGCACGCGCTGCGCGCCTTCACACCGCGCGATCAGAAGGCAATCCGCGCGGCGGCGGAGACCTTCCGCATCAATCCCGATCTCGATGTCGAAACCGCGATCACCGAACTGCGCGTTGGCGAAGCGCTGGTATCGGTGCTCGACGAACACGGTGCGCCCACCGTGGTGCAGCGCACGCTGGTTGCCCCGCCGCATTCTCGGCTTGGCCCGGTGACCGACAAGGAGCGCGCGGTGATCCG
Organism: Novosphingobium sp.; assembly: GCA_046063225.1. GTDB lineage: Bacteria > Pseudomonadota > Alphaproteobacteria > Sphingomonadales > Sphingomonadaceae > Novosphingobium. The sequence continues at coordinate 14,901 of JBJTLW010000050.1, forward strand.
CTCGATCAGCCCGTTCGATGGCAAGTACGATACCGCCATTGACCGCGAAAGCGCCGAGGAAGTGCTGCAGACCAAGGCCCGCGACGCCGCCGATGCCGCCCGTCAGGTGGAAGAGGAAGGCCCGCAGGCGCAGCACGCGCAGGAACGCCGGTCCCCATCGCTGTGGGAGCGTGCGGGCAAGGCGGCGCTGGGCGCGGCGGCGGCTTCCGCCGGATCGATGGTCGCCCGCAAGATGACCGGGCGCAAATCGAACGGATCGCCCATGGCCTCCGCCGCCAGTGCCGCCGCCGGGACCATCGCAACCCAGTTCGGCGGCGCCATCTTCGGCCGCTTTGCCCGCTCGGTGCTGGGCAGCCTGCTGCGCTGACCTTTCGTCGGAGCAGGTTGGCGGTTCATCGACGGTTGCATTTGCAATCACTTGCGCCATGCAAGGGCGCAGCATCCCTTTCCGCGCCTGATGGAGATTCCATGCGCCTGTTTCCTGCCGCTGTATCCACGCTTGCCCTCGTTGTTGCGGGCGCCATCGCCAGCCCCGCCCTCGCCATCGAAGCGCCCGCCACCCCCGCCGCGACGGCACCGGTACCGCAGGGCCAGTTGAGCGATGCCGCGCGGCCGACCGGCTATCGGCTCGACATGACGGTCGATCCGGCGAAGGAGCGGTTTTCCGGCCACGTCGAAATCGACGCCGAACTGAAGGCTGCGTCCACCTTCATCGACCTGCACGGCCGCGATCTGAAGATGACCAAGGCCACCGCCACGGTCGGCGGCCGCACGATTGCCGGCACCTGGGAGCAGAAGAGCGCATCGGGCCTGGCGCGTCTGACCTTCGCCGAAGCCCTGCCCGCCGGCCCGGTCAAGCTGGCCTTCGATTACGACGCCGCCTTCAACACAGGCCCGGCCGGCATGTTCCGCGTCAAGGTGGGCGAGGACTGGTATTCGTGGACCCAGTTCCAGTCGATCGACGCCCGCGCCGCCTTCCCCTCGTTCGACGAGCCGGGCTTCAAGACGCCGTTCGAAGTGACGATCCGCACGCCCAAGGGGCTGAAGGCGATCAGCAACGCGCCGGAAGTTTCCACGCGCGAGGAGGCCGGGCTCGACGTGCATCGCTATGCGCCGACCCTGCCGCTGCCGACTTACCTGATGGCGATGATGGTCGGCCCCTTCGCCATTGTCGAAAGCACCGTTCCGCCCACGCCGCAGCGCGAAAAGCCGCTGCCGCTGCGCATCGTTTCGACCAAGCAGAACGCCGGCCAGATCAGCTATGCGCTGGAAAATTCGAAGCCGATCGTCACCCTGCTGGAAAGCTATTTCGGCCAGGGCTTCCCCTATCCCAAGCTGGACCAGATCACGACGCCGATCCTGCCCGGCGCGATGGAGAACGCCGGCGCCGACCTTTACGCCGATGGCATCCTGGTGCTGGACGAAAAGTCGCCCGTGCCGGTGAAGCGCAACTTCGGCATGGTTGTCAGCCATGAACTGGCGCACCAGTGGTTCGGCGATCTCGTTACCCCGGCGTGGTGGGACGATATCTGGCTGAACGAAAGCTTTGCCAACTGGATGGGCTTCCGCATCGGCGGCGAATGGCGCCCCGATCTCAACATCGGCTCGGGCGCGACGGCCGAAGGCTTTGCCGCAATGAACACCGACTCGCTCGTCGCCGGGCGGCCGATCCACCAGCCGATCCGCACCGACGCACAGATCGACGCCGCCTTCGATACGATCACCTATGGCAAGGGCGGCCACGTCGTCGCCATGATCGCGGCGTTCATGGGCGACACCAAGTTCCGCGATGGCGTGCGCGCCTATATGGCCAAGCATCGCTATGGCAACGCCACCAGCGCCGACTTCTTTGGCGCCATGGCGCAGGTTTCCGGCGATCCGCGCATCCTGCCCGCCATGCAGAGCTTCACCGACCAGCAGGGCGTGCCGCTGCTTACCTTCGCCCAGACCAAGGCCGGCTGGACGGTCACGCAGAGCCGCTATGCCCGGCTTGGCACCACGCCGCCCGCCACCCGCTGGGGCGTGCCGCTGTGCGTGCGTATCGGCTCGGAGCGTTCGTGCCAGCTGATGGATGGCGAAACCGCCACGCTGGCGGCGCGCGGCAAGGGCGTGCTGATGCCCAACGCCGGGGGCACTGGCTATTACCGGTTCGAACTGCCCGCCAAGGCGTGGGACAAGCTGATCGCCAGCGCGGACAAGGTACCCGCCAACGAAGCGCTGGCCATGGCAGACAGCCTGAAGGCAAGCTACCAGGCCGGTCGCGGCTCAATCGCGCAAATGGGCGCGCTGGCCCGCAAGATGGTCGCCAATCCGGACAGCCACGCCTTTGACGCCGCGCTTGACGGCTTGGAAGCCTTGCGTGCCGCCGGCCTGTTCGACAGCAAGGCGCAGGCCACCTACGGCCGGTTCGTCGCGCGCCTCTATGGCCCCGAACTGAAGCGCATGGGGCTGAACCTGGCGAACGGCGCCTATGCCGGCGAGGATCCGGAACGCGTGCAGCGCCGCGCGGTTGCGGTCGGCGCGGTTGGCGGCATTGCCCGCGATCCCGCGCTGCGCAAGCAGATGACCGCCGCCGCCGAAGCCTTCCTTGGCGGCAACACGCAGGCGCTCGACGCGATGTGGTACGGCAGCGCCTTTTCCGCATGGCTGATCGATGGCGGCCTGCCGCGCGCCAAGGATCTGTTCGCGCGCGCCATGGCCAGCGAAAGCCCGACCCTGCGCCCGACCTGGCTGGGCGTCATCGGCGGCAGCGGCAACGCGGAAATCGGCCGGTGGGTGCTCGACGAAGCCAAGGACCAGCGCCTGCGTCCCAGTGAACGCCTGTCGATGATCCGCGGCGTGGTGGCCAATCCGATGACGCGCGACATGGGCTATGACTGGATGAAGGCCAATCTGGACCAGCTGCTGGGCGGCACCGGCGGCATCTTCTTCGCCTCGCGCCTGCCGCAGATGCTCAACGGCTTCTGTTCGGCCGATCAGGCGGACGAGCTGGCCAAGTCGCTGCGCCCGCGTCTGGCCGGCAAGACCGCCGAACTGGAACTGGAACGCACCATCGAGCGCGTGCGCAACTGCGGCATCCTGAAGACGGCGCGCAGCGCCGAGACGAGCAAGGCCGCGTTAAAGCTGAAGTGATCAGGCGGGCAGGCGCAGCACGGCTTCAAGGCCGGTAACGCTGCCGTCGGCAGAGCGGCGGTTCGCCAGCGTGAGCGAGCCGCCGTGCTGTTCGGCAATGGCACGGGCCAGGGTCAGCCCCAGCCCCGCACCGCCGGTTTCGCTGTTGCGCGACGGTTCGCCGCGCGTGAAGGGTTCCAGCATCTGGCCGATCTTGTCATCGGGGATGCCCGGGCCTTCATCGACAATGCGGATCAGCGCGCCCTTGCCATCGCGTTCGAGCGAGACGGCCGCGCTCTTGCCATAGCGCAGCGCATTGCCGATCAGGTTGCGCAGCGCGCGCCGCAGCCAGGTGGGACGCAGCGACAGGACCAGGCGGCTGCTGTCAGCCAGCGTTACCGGATCGCCCATGTCCTCGTATTCCTCGACCACCGAGGCGACGAGGGCGAAGAGTTCGGTCTGTTCCAGCTGGTCGCTCGGCCGGCCGACGCGCGCGAGGCTGAGGATGTCGTCCAGCGTGCGCGTAATGTCCTCGATCGTGCGCGCCATGCGGCCACGCTCGGTTTCGTCCTCGACCGATTCGATGCGTACGCGCAGCGCGGCCAGCGGCGTCTTGAGATCGTGCCCGATGGCACCCAGCATCACGTCCTTTTCATCGAGCAGGGCCAGCACGCGCCGCTCCATGGCGTTCTGCGCCACGATCAGGTGGCGCACGTCGTCCGGGCCTTCGGGATCGAGCTGGCCGTTGGGTTCGCGCGTTTCGGCAAATTGCGTCACCCGCCGGGTCAGGGCCGCAAGGGGCCGCGTGATACGGCGAAGGATCAGCCACATGGCGCCGACCAGCACGGCATAGATGAACAGCGTCTGCGCGAACAGCGTCTGCAGCATGATGCGCTCGCCCTGCGGCACGAAGACGCGCGTCACCGTCCATTGAGGGGCGCCCTGCGTTTTCATCGCTGCGACCAGCACCTGTTCGGGCTGCCAGTGCTTGAGCGCATCGGTCCGATGGTTGAGCCGGAAGCGCGCGCGCTCATCATTCTGCACGGCGCGGCGAACGACCGAAAGGTGGGCCACGGGAATGTCCTGATCCTTGAGGATTTCGGCCAGTTCCTCCTCATCGTGCGACAGGCGCGGTTCGCCTGCGCGCACCGGGTTTTCATCGACATGTTCGATGCGGAACCGCTCGGCGTTCTCGCGGCGCAGTTCGCGCCGGCCAATCGGCCGTTCGTCCGTTTCGCCGGGCTGGGACAGGCCGGCCTCGGCCGTCCGGTGCGCGGCGACAAGGCGCATGGCGGCCGTATGCAGCAGGCCGCTTTCCTGCCGGGCGTGCTGCGCCCTGTAGAGCAGCGCCGCCGACAGGCCCTGCGCGAACAGCAGCGACAGGGCGATGGCCAGCAGGACCTGCCCCTTCAGGCTTTTCGGCCAGATGCGATGCAGCGCGCCGCGCAATGCGCCCATGGTCAGTCGTCCAGGGCCGGGCGGCGGCGCACTTCGGCGGCGAGCATGTAGCCGCCGCCCCAGACCGTCTGGATGAGCTGCGGGTTGCGGCTGTCGACCTCCACCTTGCGGCGCAGGCGGCTGACCTGGTTGTCGACGGCGCGGTCGAACAGATGCGCCTCGCGGCCCTGCACCATGTCGAGCAGGCGGTCGCGATCGAGCACCTGGCGCGGGTGTTCGAGAAAGGCCATGAGCAGGCGGAATTCCGCTGACGAGATCGCCACTGTCGCGCCTTCGCTGTCGGTCAGGCGGCGCTTCAGCGGATCGAGCGTCCAGCCTTCGAATTCGAAGACCTCGTTTTCGGCCTGTTGCGATTGTCCGCGCGCGGCCCGGCGCAGCACGGAGCGGATCCGCGCCACCAGTTCGCGCGGCTCGAACGGTTTGACCACGTAGTCGTCGGCGCCAATCTCAAGGCCGACAATCCGGTCGGTCGCCTCACCCTTGGCGGTGATGAAGATGGTCGGAACCTGCCGCGATTCAACGATGTGGCGGCAGAACGACAGCCCGTCCTCGCCCGGCATCATGATGTCGAGCAGGACAAGGTCCGGCACTTCGCTGCGCAGCACGCTGCGCGCCTCGGCCGCGCTGGCGGCCTGGGTAACGGCGAACCCCTGGCGCGAGAGGTACTCGGCCAGGGGCTCACGCAGGCTGCTTTCGTCATCGACGATCAGCAGCCGTGCAGGGGGTGTATCGTGTGCCACAGGGGCAGTCATTACGGGTTCCTGCGTTTCGAACGAAGCGTTACTGCGCCGGCGGCGGAGGAGGCGTGCCCTGACGCATGGCGCCCATCTTGTCACGCATCTGCTTCATGTGCTCGCGCATCTTCTGATGGGCGGCCTTGCGCTCTTCCGGCGTGACCTTGCCGTCCTTGTTGGCATCGGCCATGTCGAAGTGCTTGAGCGCACCGCCGACAAATTCGTCACGCGAGATCGCGCCGTCCTTGTTGGCGTCAGCCATGTGCATCATCATGCCGCCGCGCTTACCGTGCTTGCCGCCGTGGCGCATGCCCTTGCCGGGACCACCGTGACCACCGGCGCCCATGCCTTCGTGCGGCATGCCGCCCTGGGCGCCCTGATGCTGGCCGCCGTGACGCATGCCCTTGCCTTCGCCCTTGGCGGCGTGCGCAGCGGCGAATTCGGCCTGCGAGATCGAGCCGTTGCCGTCGGTGTCCATCTTCTTGAAGTGTTCGGCCTGGCGGGCTTCACGGTCAGCCTTGTCGAGCTTGCCGTCCTTGTTGACGTCCATCTTGGCGAAGTGCTCGCTGGCCTTGGCTTCGGCCTCGGCGCGAGTCACGGTCTTGTCGGCCATCGGGTTGACGGGCTGCGCGGCAACGGCCGAGCCGATCAGGCCCAGCGTCGCAGCGGAAAGGATCAAGAGTTTCTTGCGCATCTGGCGTTTCCTTGGTGACTGAATGAGACGGAAGGCCGCACGAACCGTTTGGGAAGGGGGAGGGGATGAACGGTCCGCACGGCCTCCTTGTTCTTGGTTCTAGAACGCGCTTGTCGCACCTCTATGCCGCTTTGCGCCTTTATTGTCGCCATTTGTCGCAGAAATCGAGGGCCGTTCATCGGCCAGACAATCACCGCGGCCGGTGCTGCGTACCAAGCCCTGCGGTGATGAACAGCGCGGTGGCCGCGCCAACGACATCGGCGGTGTGCCATGTTCCCGGCGGATTGATCGCATAGTCGCCCGTATCGAGATGGACCGATTGCCGGCCGCCATCCGGCCCTTCCTGTATCAGCGTGATAGCGCCCGCCACGCAGATCACCAGTTCATCGCCCGCCGGGTGCATTTCCCAGCTGGTCCAGCTCTGATCGAAGCTGTGCAGGCTGACGAGCCGCCCCTCCGCCCCGTCATCCGCATTGCGCGAGGCATAGGCGGCGTACCATTCCATGCCGGCAAATTCGGGCTGCGCCACCGCCGTGGCACCCAGCCCGAGATGCACCGGAAACCGCGACAGCGGCCTCGCGCTCATCGTGCTGCCCTTATTCCGGGATCGACATGATGAAGGCGTTGAGCTTGTTGCCGTCCGGATCGCGGAAATAGGCGGCGTAAAACCCTTCGCCGCGCGGTCCCGGAGGGCCTTCGCAGGTGCCGCCATTGGCCAGGGCGATTTCGTGGATGCGCTGCACCTGCGCCTCGTCCTTTGCGTCAAGCGCGACCATTACGCCATTGCCGACAGAGGCAGGGTTGCCATCGAAAGGCCGCGTCAGGCCAATGCCCGCGCCGCCGCCGGGCAGGCCCCAGGCGATGAATTCATCGTTCTCCATCATCCGGCCGACACCCAGTTCCGCGCAGATCGCATCATAGAACCTTGCGCCGCGTTCGCGATCATTGGTGCCAAGGGTGACGTAACCGATCATGTTCCTGCTCCTCATCAAGTCGAGTCGTGTTGGAACATTACAGGAACAAATTCACTCCTGCAATCTCCATCGCGCACCTT
>JBJTLW010000002.1:0-25405 GCA_046063225.1 Novosphingobium sp.
GGTCATGCCCATGTAGTTGTAGGTGCCCAGCAGGATCGTCTCGCGTCCGTTGCACACGGCCACCGTGGGCGAGAGCACTCGCTCCATCACCAGTCCGAACGGATCTTCCGCGCCCGCGGCCAGCAGGTTGGTGCGAAGATCGATGACGGGATCGAACTTGGAGAACAGGTCAGACATCTTTTCCGTCACCCCTGCAGCTTCACCACCGCATCGACCAACTGGCCATAGCTTTCGATCTCGGCCTGCTGGTTCATGCTGATGATGATGTCGAATTCGTCCTCGATCGCGGCGACGAAATCCATCACCGTCAGGCTGTCGAATTCCAGATCCCCGGCAAAGGTCGTGGCGTCGGTGATCGCGACGCCCTTCTTGTTGAAGGGCTCGATCAGCGCGGCGATCTTCTCGGCGGTGGCGACGCGGTCCATGCTATTTTGCTCCCGAAGCGGTACTGGCGGCGCTGTGGCCGACGAATGGGGCCGAAAAGCGGCGTGAGCGCCGAAATGTCAAGACTTGGCCGTCGCAGCCGCCACGATCGCCCTCTCACGCTAACGAACCTATATGGTTCTTTTGCCTTGACATCGTAACGCTGTTTCGGTACATATAAGGAACATCGCGATGAACCGATTCGCCGCACCGGCGGTTTCGGGCAGCATCCGGTCCACACCCCACAGGATTGCCCTTTATGACCAAGCCCGTCCGGCGTGGCCGGAACCTGTCCACGCGTCCCACGCCGCGCAACAATACACGCTGGCGCGAGGTGTTTCTGGAAAAACTGGCGGAAACGTCCAACGTCACCGCCTCGGCGGAATGGGCGAACGTGACGACGGCGCAGGTCTATGCCTCGCGCCGGCAGGAACCGGAATTCGCCCGCAAATGGATGGCCGCGCTGTGCGAAGGCTATGACAACCTGGAAATGGAAATCCTCCACCGCCTGCGCAGCGGCAACGATACCGACGATGCCGGGCGCAAGTTCGAATTCGGCGCGGCCCTGCGGCTTTTGGCCGCGCATAAGGACAGCACGGCGCGGGAAAAGGCGCTGCGCGACAATGAAGACGCCGATGTGGTGATCGCGGAGATCAACGCGCATATCGACAAGATGCGCGAGCGGGCCAAGGCGGCGGAACGCGTTGCGGCGGACACGCGCAATGACGCGTCGGAGTGACCGGCTCGATTTCCTGATGTCGCTGCCCTCGGAGGAACGGTTTGCCCGTCTCCGCCGGCTGAAGGACAGCGGCAAGCAGGAGCTTCGCTATCACTGGCGGCTATGGGCCGCGCCGGCGCAATTGCCGCCCGACAGCGACTGGCGCTGCTGGATGATCCTGGCGGGACGCGGCTTTGGCAAGACGCGGGCAGGGGCCGAATGGGTGCGCGAAGTGGCGCACCGCGATCCGGCGGCGCGCATCGCGCTGGTCGGCGCGACATTGACAGAGGCGCGGGCGGTGATGGTGGAAGGGGAAAGCGGCCTGCTTGCGGTCTGTCCGCGCGGCAGGCGCCCGCGTTATGAACCGTCGCTGCGGCGGCTGACCTGGCCCAATGGCGCCCAGGCGACGATCTATTCCGCTGGCGAGAGCGAAAGCCTGCGCGGTCCGCAGCACAGCCACGCCTGGTGCGACGAGGTGGCAAAGTGGGATAACGGCACCGGCCAGGCCGACCGCAGCTGGGATAACCTCGCCTTCGGCTTGCGTCTGGGCGAACAGCCGCAGATCGTGGTGACCACCACGCCGCGCGCCTCGGCGCTGGTGCGGCGTATCGTCGCCGATGAGGGCGAGGGCGCCACGGTGATCACCCGGGGCCGGACCGACGACAATGCCGAGAACCTGCCCGAGCGTTTCCTGCGCGACGTTCGCCGCAAATATGGCCAGTCGCTGCTTGGCCGGCAGGAGCTCGACGGCGAATTGCTCGACGATATCGAAGGCGCGCTGTGGACCCGCGCCCTGATCGAGGCGGCGCGTGAAAGCGCCGCCTCGTCAGCTGCGGTGCGCACGGTCATTGGCGTCGATCCGCCGGCCTCGGCCAGCGGCGATGCCTGCGGGATCGTGGTCTGCGCGCTGGGCGAGGACGGCGTGGCCCGCGTGCTGGCCGATGCCAGCGTCACCCGGCCAAGCCCGGAACGCTGGGCCCGCGCCGTCGCCAATGCGGCGCGGCTGTGGCACGCCGATCGCGTCATCGCCGAGGCCAACCAGGGCGGCGCCATGGTCGAATCCGTGCTGCGCGCCGCCGAGATCAACCTGCCCTTGCGGCTGGTCCATGCCTCGACCGGCAAGGCCGCCCGCGCCGAACCCGTTGCGGCGCTTTATGAAGGCGGGCGCGTCCGCCACGCCGGAGACTTTCCGGCGCTGGAAGACGAGATGTGCGGGATCATCGCGGGCGGCGCCTATGAAGGCCCGGGCCGATCGCCCGACCGCGCCGATGCGCTGGTCTGGGCGCTGACCGAACTGTGTTTGCGAAACCGCGCCGCGCCGCGCGTCCATACCGATTTCTGAAGAACCGAAAGGCCCCTCATGTCCTTCCTCCAGACGCTTGCTTCCGCCTTCAAGGGCGGAGGTGATCGCGTGCCGCTGGCGCGCACCTATTCCTCGCCGTGGATCCTTGCAGAGGCACATGCGGCGCGCGCACCCTTTGAATATCAAGGGGCGGTGCGGCGGGCCTATCTCGACAATCCGGTGGCCCAGCGCGCCGTGCGGCTGGTGTCGGAATCGATCGGCCAGGCGCCCTTGCTGGGCGGCGATGCCAAGCTCTCCGGCCTGATCGGTGCCACCAGCGCCGGCCAGCCCCTGCTGGAAACGCTCGCCGCGCAGCTGGTCCTGCATGGCAACGCCTTCGTCCAGGTGGTGAAGGATGCGCGCGGCAAGCCGATCGAACTGTTTGCGCTGCGCCCGGAACGGATGAGCGTCCAGCTTGGCGACGATGGCTGGCCCGTGGCCTGGACCTATCGCGTCGGCGAAAGCCAGGTCTCGCTCCCGGTGTTTGATGAGGACGCCAGCCCCAATCTCATTCACATCCGCCACTTTCACCCGGCTGACGATCACTACGGCGCGGGCTGCCTCTCCGCCGCCGATCAGGCCGTGGCTATCCACAACGCGGCAAGCCTGTGGAACCGCGCCCTGCTCGACAATTCGGCCCGGCCTTCGGGCGCGCTCGTCTATGACGCGGGCGATGCCGGCGGGTTGACCACCGACCAGTTTGACCGGCTCAAGGCCGAACTAGCCAACGCCTTTTCGGGCCGCGACAACGCCGGGCGGCCGATGCTGCTGGAAGGCGGGCTGAAGTGGCAGTCGCTGTCGCTTTCGCCGTCCGACATGGATTTCGCCACGCTGAAGGCCGCCGCCGCGCGTGACATTGCCCTGGCCTTTGGCGTGCCGCCGATGCTGCTCGGCCTGCCGGGCGATTCCACCTATGCCAATTACCGCGAGGCAAACCGCGCCCTGTGGCGGCTTACGCTTCTGCCGCTTGCCGGCAAGCTACTCTCTGCCATTGGCGAGGGCATGGCCACCTGGTTCCCCGAAGCGCGGCTCGGTATCGATCTCGATCGCGTGCCGGCGCTGGCGGAAGACCGCGAGCGGCTGTGGTCGCAAGTCACCGCCGCCGATTTCCTCTCGGACGAGGAAAAACGCGCCCTGCTCGGCCTGCCAGCCAAGGTGGAGGCTGACCACGCCCGCCCGCCCAAGGCTTCTCATGTTAGGAACAAACCATGAACCGTGACGAGATGTTGGCAGGGTTGATTTCGCAGGCGTCCAGCACGGGCGCCGATCTGGTGACCCTGCGCGCCATCGTTGAGGAATCCAGCGAACTTGGCGCCGAACGCGTGCTCAATCGCATGGGGCTGAACGATCCCAAGGCCCATGAAGACCTGTCCGAGCTGCGCGAACTTCTCGCCGCCTGGCGCGATGCGAAGCGCTCCGCCTGGCGCGCCTTCGTATCCTGGGCGGTGCGCGGCGCGCTGGCGCTGCTGCTCATCGGTATCGCCTATCGCCTCGGCCTTTCGGAGATGTTGTCATGACCGATCCTGCAACCGCGCCTTTGCGCTTCGCCGGCTACGCCGCCCTGTTCAACAAGCGTGACGCCGGCCTTGATGTCATCGTGCCCGGCGCCTTCGCCCGCTCGCTGGCCGACCGCACTTCGCGCCTGCCGCTTTTGTGGCAGCACCGGCCCGACACCCGCATCGGCTGGATCGAAAAGATCGAGGAGGACAAGCGCGGCCTGCGCGTCCTGGCGCGGATCGACAATCCCAACGGCGGTGCCGCAGCGTCATTGAAGCGTGGCGCCGTGACCGGCCTGTCGTTCGGCTACCGCGTCCGCGCGTCGCGCAACGATGGCATCGGGCGCGAACTGAACGACCTGCTGCTGTTCGAGGTCAGCCTTGTGACGCACCCGATGCAGCACGGCGCGCGGGTGCATCTCGTCGAATAGCCTGCGTACTTTCTCCTCCCCAAGTCTCCCCGGCCGCCTCCCCAATTCCATGGGGCAGGCGGCCTTTTTCGTGAAAGGTGAACTGCCCCATGGATAATCCCGTTCCTGTCGAACAGCTCGACGCCTCCTTCGATATCGTTGCCCGTCAGGATGCCTGCGACGCCGCGATCGAAGGGCTGCGCGGCGATGTCGACGAAGTGAAGTCGCGCCTCGACAAGGTGTCGCGCGCGGCTTCGCGTCCCGTTCTCGACGGCGCCGCGCCGGTGCCGAGCGTCGAGGTGAAGAGCTTCGTCGATGGCTATCTGCGCCTTGGCCGTGAAAACGAAATGAAGTCGATTTCCGGCAGTGTTCCGGCCGACGGCGGCTATGCAGTCCCGCGCGAAATCGATGAACGCATTTCCGCCCAGCTGAAGAAGATGAGCCCGATCCGCGGCATTGCGCAGGTCGTCCAGGTCGGCAGCGCCGGCTACCGCAAGCTCATCACCACCTCGGGCGTCGCCTCGGGCTGGGTCAGCGAAACCGGCACCCGTCCGGAAACCCAGACGCCCAAGTTCGCGGAAATCGCGCCGCCTTCGGGCGAGCTCTATGCCAATCCGGCGGCCAGCCAGGCCATGCTGGACGATGCCGGCTTCAACCTGGAAGACTGGCTGGCGAACGAAGTCGCGGCTGAATTCGCCCGTGCCGAAGGTGCGGCCTATGTCTCGGGCAGCGGCACCAACCAGCCCAAGGGCTTCCTGTCTGCGCCGACTGCCGCCACCGCCGATGCCACCCGCGCGTTCGGTACGCTGCAGTTCATCGCCAGCGGCAACGCCACCGGCTTCGACATTGCGCCGGAACTGAAGCTGATCGATCTGGTCCACTCGCTCAAGCCGGGCCACCGCCAGGGCGCCGTCTTCGTGATGAATTCGGCCACGCTTTCGGTGGTGCGCAAGCTCAAGGCGGCGGACGGTTCGTTCCTGTGGCAGCCGGGCATCATGGAAGGCCAGCCGGCTCGCCTGCTCGGCTATCCGGTGGTTGAAGCCGAAGACATGCCCGATGTTGCCGCCAACGCCTTCCCGGTGGCCTTCGGCAACTTCCGCAACGGCTATCTGATCACCGAGCGCACGGCCACCTCGATCCTGCGCGATCCCTATACCAACAAGCCCTTCGTCCACTTCTACGCCACCAAGCGCGTGGGCGGCCAGGTGCTCGATTCGGACGCGATCAAGCTGCTCAAGATCTCGACCTGATCCGGATCCTAGGCCGGCCGGACTGCGCGCCCCCCTCGCGCGCCCGGCCGGTTTGCACCCGCGCCGTCCAGCGGCCGCCGCCCCTCCCCCGCGGGCGGCGCGGGTGCCTTTATGTCTTGTCCGGTTTCGTAACCGGATGCGGAAAGCCCGTCCGGGCCTTCCGCGCACCACCGGCCCGCTCCCCCACCCGACCTCCCATTCCAGAATATCCTGCCGATGGGAGGTCGGGTGGGGGATTGGGCCGGTGGTGCCAAGCCAATCACGGATGTGATTGGCGTTCCCAACCAAACACGGAGATCGCCCATGAAGCGGGTCATCATCGCCTCGCCGGTCCTGGCGCCAGAGGCGCTCGCCGAGCTCAAGGAATGGCTCGGCATTACAACGGCGGGCGAAGACGCCACGCTTTCCGGACTCCTCGCTGGCGCGCTCGAAAGCTGCGAGGCCTTTACCGGTATCGTCCCGATCGAATGCGATTGCGAAGAGGTGTTTCCCGTCACCTCGGACTGGATGCCCATCGCCGCCCGGCCGGTTCATGCCATCACCGGCGTCGAAGCCATCCCTGTGTCCGGACCGCGCAGCGAATTGCCGGCCTCGGCCTATGGCATCGAATTTGCTGGTGACGGTGCGGGGCTTGTGCGGATCACCGATCCCGGCCCGGCGTCGCGGATCGCGGTGCGCTTTGCCGCCGGCCTTGCCAACGGCTGGTCAACCCTTCCCGAAGGTTTGCGCCAGGGCATCATTCGCCTTGCCGCGCACCATTACCGCCAGCGGGAAAGCGACAATGCCGATGCCCATCCGCCGGCAGCCGTGGCCGCGCTGTGGCGTCCCTGGCGCCAGCTGCGTCTGACATGATCGTCGCCCGTCTCGAAACCCGGCTGGAAAGCCTTGCGGCGCGATTGGCACAGAAGGCCGGCGCGCTTGTTCAAGCCCAGTCCGAAGACGCGCGGCGCAGCGCCAGGGCGGACGCAACGCGCTGGCGGCGCGCTGCCTTGCTCTGGCCGCTGTTCACCAAAGGATAAATGCCATGGAAGTGCCTTTTCGCGCTGCCTTGCTTGCCTGGCTCGCGGCTGATCCCGCTCTGGCTGGCGCGCTCAACGCCATTGTCGAAGAAGCGCCTGCGCGCACGGCTCTGCCATGGCTGGCCATCGCGGCCAGCGCCGGGGTCGACTGGAGCGTGAAGGACCGCGCCGGGCGCGAACTGCGGCTGGCGCTCGAACTGCATTGCCGCGGCGACCGCTCGGACAGTGCGGCGGATCTTGTCTCCGCCATCGAGCAGCGCCTCGCTGCCATGCCGCGCGACCATGCGAGCTTTTCGCTGGTGTCGACCCAGTTCCTGCGCAGCCGCGCCGAGCAGCGCGCAGCAAACACGCGCGCCGTGCTCATCGAATACCGTTTCCGCCTTCTGGCGGCCTGACCTTCCACCCTGTTCAAGGAGAACCGCCGTGACCGCTCAGAAAGGCGCAGCCTTCCTTCTCAAGATTTCCGACGGCGCGACGCCGCCCGTCTACCGCACCGTCGCGGGCCTGCGGACCACGCAGATGTCGATCACCGGGGATAGCGTGGTGATTACCAACCGAGATTCGGGCGGCTGGCGCGAACTGCTTTCGGGCGCCGGCATCCGCCAGGTTTCTGTGTCTGCCGCCGGCATCTTCCTGGGCAGCGCAGCCGAAGACCAGATTCGCACCAACGTGCTGGCCGGGACCATCGACGACTATGAACTGAGCTTCGAAGACGGCGCCAAGATGCGCGGCCGCTTCCTTGTCCAGCGGCTCGACTATTCGGGCGATTACAACGGCGAGCGCAACTATTCGCTGGTGCTGGAAAGCTCTGGTCAGGTGATGCCGGCGTGAGCGATGCGGCCAACCCGCTGCGGGGGGAAGCAGAACTGGCGATTGGCGGGAAGGCATACGTGCTGCGCCCCAGCTTTACCGCACTTGTCGCGGCGGAAGAGGAACTGGGGCCGCTGTTCGCGCTCGTCGAACGCGCGGGCGCCGGTCAACTTCGTCTTGCCGAAATGGCGGCGCTGTTCTGGCATTGCCTGGCCCGCCGCGACGGCCTGACCCGCGACGACGTGGGCGAGGCGGTGCTGCGGATCGGCCTTGCCGGTTGCGCCAGGCCGCTGCGCGCGCTGCTCGCCCAGATCCTTCAGGGACAGGCGTGAACGAGCGGCCCTTCGGCGCGTCCGCCCTGCGCCTGTGCGCCTTTGCCGCGCGCATGTTCGGCTGGCGCCCTGCCGAATTCTGGGCCGCGACGCCTGCGGAACTGGCCGCGCTGCTGGCGCAACCGAACGAAGGCGGCGGCCTTTCACGCGATGATCTTTCTCGAATGATGGAGCAGGAAAATGGCTGATACCGTCGACACGCTGCTCGTCGATGTCCGCGCGTCCACGCAAGGGTTTGCGCAGGATATTGCGCAGATGCGCGGGGCCTTCGATGGCACGCTCTTGTCTGGCTTCGAGCAGGCCGGAAACGTGCTGGAACGGGGCCTGCTCGGCGCAATTCGCCGCGGCTCGCTGGGCTTTGAAGACCTGCGCCGCATCGCACTCAATGTGATCAACGACATTGCCGCGCAGGCGGTGAAAACGCTGCTCGATTCGCTTGGCGGACTGGGCGGCGGCGTTGGCGGCGGCATTGGCGGCCTGTTCAACTTGGGCAGCCTGTTTGGCGGCTTGTTCGGCGCGCCTGGAAGGGCCATCGGTGGCCCCGTTTCGCCCGGTCGAGGCTATCTTGTCGGCGAGCGCGGGCCCGAACTGTTCGTGCCGACCAGCGCCGGACGCGTCGAAAACAGCTTGCCGCAGGGCGGCCATCGCGAAGTGCGCATCGCCATCAACGTCAATGCTCCCACCGGCCCGGCTGCAAGTCAGGCCCTGCAACGCTCAAGCCGTCAGGTGGCGAGCGCCGTCCGCCGCGCACTGCGCGAATTCTAGGGAATCTGCGATCATGGCCTTCTGGCTTTGCACTGCCCGCGAAGGGCAGGAGACCGACTGGATCCAGCGTTTCGACCCGCGCTTCTGGACGATCGACTTTCCTCGCCCGATGATGGCCAGCGTGGTCGCAACCGCGCCTGACGCCATGCGCGTCGATGCCGTGTTCATGGCCGAAGGCGATCTTGCCGGCCTGATCTGGGATAGCGAGGACCGGCTCGATCACCCGCTGCTCGCCTATCGGACCGACCGTGATTACACCGGCGCCACGCTCAGTTTCCGCTGGCGCTCCGCCGGGGTGATCGGGCTCGATGGCGTTAACGGGCCGACGCTGACCATTGAGGGAAAGGATGCGTCTGGCGCAGACCGCACATGGTTCGTGCGCTTGTGGAATTTCGCCGAAGGCTCGCCGCACGATGCGCAGATACGTCTGCCCTTCCGCCAACTGGCCGATGGCTGGTTTGCCGATGGCGAGGCGGTTCATCCCGCCGCGATAGACCGGATGTTCATTTCGCTCGTCGCGCCCGGTTATGTGGCGGGCAGCACCGCGCCGTTGCCCGCAGCCGCGGAAGGCTGGGTTGAACTTTCCGAGATAGCCTGCACCGGCGCGCGCGCCATGCTGGAAATCGGCGACGTGTTCATGCCACCGCACGTGCTCGCCATTGCCACGGCCTATGACGATGCCTGCAACCAGACGCCGCAGCGCCTGATCCGCAATTTCCGCGCGCTCGGTTATCGCGGTTCGGTTCTGCACTATCTGGGCATGAGCCACTTTTTCCGGCTCGCTGCGAATGGGCCGGACTATCTTGTCGATCCGGCCGCCCCGGCCTTCTGCGCCCCGGCGGAGGCTTGGCACCGTGCCTATTTCGCGGCCTGCCACGAAGCGGGGTACGCGCCGATTGCGTCGCTGTCCTACGAACTGCTGGCCCAGCATTGCCCGTCCGATTGGCAGCAACGCGCCTTTGATGGCACGCCAGCGCGCACCGGCTGGGTTCCGCCGTCTGCGCTTCTCTCTCCGGCGAATGAGGCGGCGATGGCCTGGCTGCGCAAGGTGGCTGGAGCGGCGGTGGCGATGATGACGGAGGCAGGTGCTGCCGCGCGCTTCCAGATCGGCGAGCCTTGGTGGTGGGTCGATAGCCAGGGACGCGTCTGCATCTACGACAGCGCTGCGAAGGCGGCTCTTGGCGGAAGTCCGGCGGATATTCCCGATATGCGGTCACCGCTGAGCGCGGCGCAGAAGACCCTGCTCGATCAGGCGGGAGCGATCCTGGCGCAGTCGACGACAGATCTGCGCGATGCCGTGCGCACCGCCGCCGCACCGCAAGATGCGGAAGTGCTGCTGCTGGCTTTCCTGCCCACCGTGCTCGATCCCGCGATGCCCGAGGCTTACCGCGCGAACCTGCCGGTCGGCTGGGCCTTTCCGGCCTTCGACCGTTTGCAGCTGGAAGACTATGACTGGCTTACCGCCGGCAAGACAGCCCGTCGCAACGCAGCCTACGCCTTTGCCGACGCACGGCTGGGCTATCCCCCAAGCGAGCAGGATTACCTCGCCGGCTTCGTGCCAGCAGGCGCTGACCGCGACCTGTGGCGCCAGATCGATGCCGGCATCGATGAGGCGATCGCGCGTGTCGGCCATGAAGTGTTCGTCTGGGCGCTGCCGCAGGTGTGCCGCGATGGCTTTGTTCGCCTGCCCATTTCTGAAGAGGAAAGTCCGATGCAAGCCTTTGACGATGTGGCCTATCCGCTGGCCCTGGGTCGCGATGCCACGGTCACACCTGAATTTTCGACCAGCGTTTCGGTGACGGCTTCGGGTTTCGAGCGGCGCAACAGCCTGTGGTCGAACGCCCGCCTGCGCTTCGATGTTGGCCCTGGCATCCGTTCCGAACTGGAACTGGGCGAACTGATCGCCTTTTTCCGCGCCCGGCGCGGTGCGGCCCGCGGTTTCCGTCTGCGCGACCCGACCGACTTCAGCTCCAACGGAATGACCGGCACGCCCACGGCCTCCGATCAGCTGCTCGGGATCGGCGACGGAACGACAGCCAGCTTTGCGCTTTCCAAGATCTACGGAGAAGGAGTCGATGCCCAGCGCCGCCGCATTTCTCGTCCGGTTGCGGAGACGGTCACGGTCTCGGTTGACGGCGTTGCCCAGACAAGCGGTTGGGCGCTGGGTTCGCAAGGCATGGTAACCTTTACCGTTGCCCCGGCAGCAGGCGCCGAAGTGCGGGCCGGATTCCTGTTCGACGTGCCGGTGCGTTTCGCAGAAGACAGCCTGCAGGTGTCCGGTGCCAGCTTCGCGGCTGGCGAAGCGCCGACCGTGCCGATTGTCGAAGTGCGAGAAGCGCCATGACGCGCGTGTGGTTTTCCGAACCGCTGGAGACCGTTGCCACCTTCTGGCGGGTGGCGCGCAAGGATGGCGTGACCCTGGGGTTCACCACGCATGATCGCGACCTGTGGTTTGACGGCGTGTTGCACCGCGCCGTGCCAGGAATGCTTCCTTCTGCCATTCGCCGCAGCGCCGATCTTGAACCCGACAGCGCCGAGGTTGAGGGCGCGCTCAGCCATGAATCGATTTCGTCTGAAGACCTGTCTGCCGGGCGCTTCGACGGAGCCCGGGTAGCGATTGGCGTGGTCGACTGGCAAAGCCTCGATCGACACGTTCTCTATCGCGGCGCCATCGGCCAGATCGAGGAGGAGGACGGAAAGTTCAACGCCGAGCTGGTTTCGCGCAAGGCAGAGCTCCAGCGTGACCCCGTGCCGCGCACCAGTCCCACCTGCCGCGCTGCTTTCTGTGGGCCGGGCTGCGGCCTTTCGGCGCAGCGTTTCATGCAGGAAATAGCGATTGCGTCGAGCGATACGCGCCGCAACGCGGTTCGACTGCCGACGGCCGTGCTGCCATCTGTCTATCAGCACGGTTCGCTGCGCTGGCTTGACGGGCCGCTCGCCGGAATGACGGCGCAGATCGCCGAGGTTGAAGGCGATGAGCTCTTTCTGGCAACTGCTCTCGATGTCGGACCAGCTACGGGCACGCGCATCCTTCTACGCGAAGGTTGTGACCGGACGATCGCGACCTGCGGCAGCCGCTTTGGCAATGCCGCGAACTTCCAGGGCGAACCCTATCTTCCCGGTAACGACCTGATCGCTCGCTATCCGACGCCGCAAACGTGACCGGTGAAGACGTGGCCCGCGCGGCCGAAGCGCTTGTGGGCACCCCCTTTCGGCTCCACGGACGCGATCCCCGTACCGGCGTTGATTGCGTGGGACTGCTGGAATGCGTCTTCAGGTCAGTGGGATACGATGTCCGTTTTCCCAATGGCTATTCGCTGCGAACCTCGGCCTGGGAAGGGCTTGAAGCTTTTGCGCAAGCTGTTGGTTTCGCACCCGTCCGCTCGCCGGCCCTGCCCGGGGATATCTGCCTGTTACGACCCTGCGAAACGCAAATGCATTTCGCCATCGTCGCCCGCGCGCCGTGTACCCAGATCGAGGCCCATGCCGGCCTTCGGCGCGTGGTGGCGGCTCCGCTTGCCAGTCCGCACCTGCAACTTCGCCGCTGGCGCATGACGTGAGAACCAACCATGGCAACTCTTCTCTTCTCCGCCATCGGCACCTTGGTCGGTGGGCGGATATTCGGCGCCGTTGGCGCACTGATCGGCAACCAGGTCGACCGCGCCATTCTGGGCGGCTCGTCCAGTCGTGAAGGGCCGCGGCTCAAGGAACTGTCCGTCACGACCTCAAGCTATGGTTCGCCGATACCGCGCATCCATGGACGCATGCGGACGGCAGGAACCATCATCTGGGCCACAGATCTTGTCGAACACAAGGACAAGCAGGGCGGGGGCAAGGGTAAGCCGTCGTACACGACCTATTCCTATTCGGCGTCCTTCGCGGTTGCCCTGTCAAGCCGGCCTTTGTCAGGCATTGGCCGGATCTGGGCTGACGGAAACTTGCTGCGCGGGGCGGCTGGCGATCTCAAGGCCGGCGGGACCATGCGGTTCTATCAGGGCCATGCAGATCAGGATGCAGACCCGCTGCTGCTCGCTGCCGAAGGGCAGGGGGCTGCTCCTGCCTATCGCGGCCTGTCCTATGCGGTGTTTGAGGATCTGCAACTGGGTGACTTTGGCAATCGCATTCCGGCACTTACCTTCGAAGTCTTTGCTGACGAAGGCGATGTTTCGCCCGCGCAAATCCTCGCCGGCGTGATCGATGATGTGCGCTGCAGCCTACGTCTCGACGGCATTTCGGGCCTTTCGTGTGAAGGACCACTAGCCGGGACGTTCGCGGAAATCGATCAGGCCTTTCCACTCGACTGCAATGTCAGCGGAGATGGCCTTTCCATTGGCAGAGAAGGCGGCTCACCGGTGCTGCCTTTGCGAGAGCCTGCGATTGCTGTCGCTGACGATGCATTCGGCGCGCGGCAAGGTTTCGTCCGCAAACATCTTCCGAGACCGGCGCAGGCTCCTGAAATCCTGCGCTACTATGATGTTGATCGCGATTATCAGCCCGGCCTTCAGCGTGCGCCGGGCGGGCCGGGGCAGGCACAGCCGACGTCGATAGACCTGCCTATGGCAATGACCGCACAAACGGCGCGAACCCTTGCCTCCGGAATTTCCCGGCGATCGGCATGGGCGCGGCAGACCCTGTCTTGGCGCAGCGCTGAACTCGATCCGGCGATTGCGCCAGGCAGCAATGTAACGGTTCCCGGCCAGGCAGGGACGTGGCGCGTTCAGGACTGGGAATGGCGAGAAGGCGGAGTTGAACTGGCCTTGCTCCGCGTCAATGCGCGCGACGCCGGAATCGTGGCTGGGGATTCGGGACGCGCTTCACCGCCGCAGGACCTGCCCGCTGGATCAGTCGCCCTTCAGGCCTTTGAATTGCCGTGGGATGGTCTGGGTTCCGGCGATGCACCCAGCCTGTTTGCGGCGGTGTCATCAAACTCGGCAGGCTGGCAAGGGGCAGCCCTTTTTGCCGATCACGGTGACGGGCAACTGCTGTCGCTGGGTGCATCCGGCCGATCCCGCGCAATCATGGGAGCGGTGGTAGGGCATCTGCCGCAAGGTCCCGCACACGTTTTCGATCGCGCATCCACGCTGGACATTGCCTTGTCCGGACCGGACCTTGTCCTGACGGCAGCCACGCCAGAGCAAATGGCGTTCGGCGCCAATCGTGCGCTGGTCGGGCAAGAGATTATACAGTTCGCCGAAGCCGATCGGCTTGAAAATGGAAACTGGCGCATTTCCGGGCTTTTGCGTGGCCGTGGCGGCACCGAGCCAGCGATTGGTGAACACAGCGATGGAGAGTCATTTGTCCTGCTTGACGGGACTGCTGCAACGCTTGATGCCACGATCGTAGGCCAATCGAGTACGACGCGAATTGCGGCATTGGGCTTGGGTCAGGCCAGTCCGGTCTACAGCGCAATCGCCGGCATGGGCCGTACGCGCCAACCGCTTTGCCCTGTGCACGGAACGGCAAGACCAACCGAAGGTGGCGGTATTGCCCTCACCTGGACAAGGCGTGCGCGTGGCGCGTGGAACTGGCACGATCAGATCGAGACACCGGTCAACGAAGAGCGTGAAAGTTATCTGGTCTCGATCGAGGCGGATGGTGTTGCATTTGCGCAATGGTCGGTGAGCGAACCGGGTCTGATTGTGCCAGCCGAAACACTCGCCGGCCTTCCGTCTGTTGCCGTTAACCGTCGCGCTGTCATCCGCCAGCAAGGCACGCATGCGCTTTCTGCCGGGCTCGAAATTTCTCTCAATATCTGAACGATCTGGAGTACCGCGTCATGCCTGATCCCATCGCCCTCAACGCCAAGTCGGCAAGGCTGGGCCTGCCATTTCTCTATTCCGGGCAATCCCAGAAAGAAGTGTTCGTAAACGAAGCGCTCGTTCGCCTGGATGCGCTGCTTCATTGCGTTGTCGAGGGCATCGAAAACACCCCACCGGCGTCGGCTGAAGACGGTAAGGTCTGGCTGGTTGGACCGGAACCTACAGGCCCTTGGGCGGGGCAGCCCGACCGCCTCGCCCTGCAGCAAGCCGGCGGCTGGATTTTCCTAAATCAGGCGGAGGGGATGCGCGTCACAAACCGCCTGACTTCGCAGGATTTGCGGTATGTGTCCGGGCAATGGAAGGCAGCATCGCCGCCAGCCACGCCGACGGCCGGAACTGTTGTCGACACCGAATTGCGCACATCCTTTGCAGCGCTCGTTTCGAGCCTGCGCGACGCCGGGATTTTCGGGCAGGAAATCTGACGGCGCGATCAGCGTATCGAGCCGATTTCAGTCCCTTCCGACGATTTTGCGGAAATTTTGTTGACCGTTGCCCGCAAAATGCGGCATTCGTGCAACAGATTGGTGCTTTGTTCGCTTGCGCGGCAAAATCTTAGGCGATAGACAGTCGCTACTCGGTGGCATCAATTCCAAAAAGAGGGGAATTTGTAATGCGGAAACTGGTCATAGGGATGGCGCTGGCTTCGACTGCCCTCGCCACGCCGGCTCTGGCCCGTGACGATTCGTGGTACGTCGAAGTTGACGGCGGCGCCATGATTGTCGAAGACCTTAAGTACGATATCGGCACTGCTCCTGCTGCCATGTCGATCGATCATGACTACGGTTACGACTTCGGTGGTATCGTTGGCTATGACTTCGGCATGTTCCGTCTCGAAGCCGAGGCGAGCTGGCGCGAAGCTGATCCGCAGGTCCTGACGACCACTTCGCGTGTTGCCGCAGCTGGCAGCGTTGCAAGCGGTAAGTACGGTCTGGGTCGTTACGACTACGTTGCCGGTGACAGCAATGCCCTGAGCTTCATGCTCAACGGCCTGCTCGATTTCGGTGAAGACGATGGCCTTCAGGGCTTCATCGGTGGTGGTGTTGGTGTCGCCCGCGTTGGCGCACACTACTCGATCAACTCGGCTGGCCCGGGCATCGTGAACGACAGCGACTCCGGTTTCGCCTGGCAGGCTCTTGCTGGCGTTCGCGCTCCGCTGAACGACCACTGGGATGTTGGCCTCAAGTATCGCTTCTTCAACGTGAACAACGTTGACATGGTTGATACCGACGGTCGTGCGCTCAGCACGCGGTTCCGGTCGCACAGCCTTCTCGGCTCGCTGACCTACAACTTCGGTGGTGCAGAAGCTCCGCCGCCGCCGCCGCCGCCGCCGCCGCCGCCGCCGCCGCCTCCCCCGCCGCCGCCGCCGCCGCCTCCGCCGCCGCCGCCGTGCAACAAGGGGCCGTACATCGTGTTCTTCGACTGGGATAAGTCGGACATCACGCCTGAAGCCGCGTCGATCCTCGACAACGCTATCACGGCTTACGGCAACTGCGGCTCTGCTGCGATCTCGCTCGCCGGCCACGCCGACCGTTCGGGTTCGCCGAAGTACAACGTGGGCCTGTCCCAGCGTCGTAACGAATCGGTCACGGCCTACCTCACCAGCCATGGTGTCCCGGGTGGTGTCATCACCAGCCAGGCATTCGGTGAATCGGTCAACCGCGTCCCGACTGCTGACGGTGTTCGCGAACTGCAGAACCGTCGCGTTGAGATCAACTACGGTCCGGGTTCGGGCAACTGATCTCAGCCGCAAGGCTAACGAATTGGGGGCCGGAGAAATCCGGCCCCTTTTTCTTTGTCTGTTCGAAAAGCAAGTTCAGGCCGGAAATCAGATCCCGCTGAACATCAGTCAGGTTGCGTAGGCCACCCGGTCGGCCAAGCCGGCCCCCTGGAACCCCGCCAATCGCAACCGGCAACTGTCGCATTTGCCGCAGGCAAGACCGCCTGGCTGCGGATCGTAGCAAGACCAACTCAAGCCTACATCCAGGCCAAGCCGGTCGGCCTCCGCGGCGATTTCCGCTTTGCCAAGAAACTGAAGCGGGGCATGGATCTGAAAGGATCGGCCTTCATCACCGGCCTTTGTTGCCAAATTGGCAAGTTTGGCAAAACCTTCGATAAACTCAGGACGGCAGTCCGGATAACCAGAATAATCGAGCGCGTTGACGCCGATAAAGATGTCTCTGGCATCAAGCGTCTCCGCCCAGGCCAAAGTGAGCGAGAGGAAAACGAGGTTACGTGCCGGCACGTAGGTCACCGGAATACCGTCCGTGAGACCATCCTTTGGAACGGCGATGTCGTCGGTGAGAGCGGACCCACCAAACTGGCTCAGATCGAGCTTGATGACCTCGTGTCGCTCGGCGCCAAGAGCCATTGCAATTGTTCTGGCGGCCTCAATCTCAATCTTGTGTCGCTGATTGTAGTCAATCGTAAGCGCGAACAGGCGATAGCCGGCTTCCTTTGCCAAGGCAGCCGAAACCATTGAATCAAGTCCACCGGACAGGAGGACAACCGCAGCGCGGCCCTGCTGAAGAATTGTGCTCATCATCGACCGCTAAACCTTGGTCGGCGCCGTTGCAACGCCGCCCGTTCAGCCTGCGCAGCTGCCGATGCGGCGCGCTTCTGCAGCGAAGTCAAAAGGTAGGCCGCCAGCTATGCCTTGCGATTCAACCTGCACCAGCTGGTCGCTCTCACGCCGGATATGCGTTCGACCGTACCCCCGGCCACGGCATGTGTACTGCACAGTCACTGAATCTGACGCATCTTCTACAACAAGGCGATCACAAGGTTGATCAGGATGCCGTAGCTGGATGAGGCTTCGCCCGTCCTGTATGCAAATGCGCTCAACCGGCTTGCGCTCTCCGCGCAGCCGCAATTCCCAGCGCCCTTCCGTCAGCTGATCGAGCATGACCAAAGGCCTGCGCTGACCCATTGCCTGCCCATGCGCACCCACCGCCAGCAGGGCTGCGGCCAAGATCACAGGTCGGACAATTTGCGCAAAGCGCATCGGGACTACTCCTTGGACGGGCCAAGCCCGCGATTCGATTATAATCCAATCACACCTGACGACCAACCGTGTATTTTCGGCGTTGAGTTGGTACTAAAGGTCGATCTTGAAGATTTTCGAACAGAACGCGCAGTCAACCGAAATGATCCCGCTTTCGTCACGCATCTCTGCCCGCTCGGATTCAGGAAATTGAGACAGAACCGAATGGTAGTGCTCTACGTTGCAGCGGCAGCCTTTTTCGAGGCTGTGGCGCGGTTCGATCCGGATTTCACCATCGTTGTGGAACAGCCGCCAAACGATTTGTTCGAGCGACAAATCGGCATCGCCCAATTCCTCGTCGGTCACGGAACCCGCCATGATGGAAACATGCTGCCATTCAGGGTGGTCCATGCGAACGTGCAGCCGTTCTCGCCCTTCTTCACCATCGGCAAGATGCTGAACCAGCAAGCCTCCGGCAACGGTTTCACTGCGACCGGTGCGGACGGCAATGCGAATACGCGTCGGCACCTGCTCCGACTGGGCGAAATACGATTCGCAAGCCTCGGCCAGTGACTCGCCTTCAAGTGGCACAATACCCTGGTACCGCTGACCCGTTTCGCCAATGTCGAACGTGATCGCCAGATAGCCTTTGCCGAACAGGGCACTCAGACCACGCATCGTTTCGAGAGCGGCGAGCCGGTCTGCGTCGTGCCGCACATAGCCCCTCAGCTCTCCTGACCGATAATCGCATACGAGGAGCTCAACGATACCGTCCTGGGACTGCGCCTGCATGGTCAATTGGCTGCCATCGTCCTTCAGGAGGGAGCCAAGCAACGCCGTTACCGCCAGCGCCTCCGCCAAAAGACGACGGATTGCCAAAGGGTATGAATGGGCCGAGAGCACATCGTCGAGCACAGGCCCAAGCCTGACAGCGCGGCCGCGCGCATTGCGCTCGGCAATGGTAAACCCCAAAACGCGGTCGAAACCGGTCTCATCCTCTGCAATGGCCATGTTGGCTACAGTGCTCCAAATGCCCAGAGCAGAATACTCTTCTGCGCATGAATCCGGTTCTCGGCCTCATCCCAGACAACCGATTGAGGGCCATCGATCACCTCCGAAGTCACCTCTTCGCCGCGATGCGCCGGAAGGCAATGGAGGAAGAGAGCGTCGCCTTTCGCCCCTGCCATCAGAGCTTCGTTGACCTGAAAAGGCTCCATCGCCGCGATCCGCGCCTCTGCGCCGGTTTGCCCCATGGAAACCCAGGTGTCTGTCACCACAACATCTGCGTTTGCCGCGGCTGAAGCCGCGTCGCGATGCACCGTAACGGTCGCACCTTCTGCACGTGCTCGAGCGACGAAATCCTGATCGCAGTCGTAGCCACCGGGCACGCCAATCCGGACATTGAACTTCATCAGGCCGGCTGCCTCGACAATCGAATTCAGCACGTTGTTGCCATCGCCAAGCCATGCGACATCAAGGCCGGGAAGCGCCTTACCATGCTCTATGATCGTCAGCAGATCGGCAACGATCTGGCAGGGATGGGAGAGGTCCGTCAGCCCGTTGATCACCGGCACTGTGGCGTTGGCCGCCATTTCCTCGACCTTGGCGTGATCGTCTGTACGGATCATGATCGCATCCACCATGCGGCTCAGAACACGCGCTGTATCCGCAATAGTTTCGCCGCGGCCGAGTTGCATGGAACCCGCATCCATGATGATGGCCGTTCCGCCCAGCTGACGGATGGCCATGTCGAAACTTACGCGTGTGCGGGTCGAGCTTTTCTCAAAGATCATCGCCAGCGTGCGCCCGGCTAGCGGCGCGTCGCCGTCTGCGGCGCCCTTGGGCAATTGCGCACGCGCCGCTTTGCGATCGATCGCATCGTTGATCATCGCCGCGATCGCATCGCCCCCGGCATCGCCAAGGTTGAGAAAGTGGCGCTGGCTCATGCAGAACCCTCCGGCACATAGCTCGCCGAAGCGGCCGAGAGCTTTTCCATGAACTCGTCGACATGGCCCTCGTCGATGACAAGCGGTGGCACGATCCGGAACGTGTTGTCACCGCCGGCCACGGTCAAGAGCCGATGATTGTCGCGCATGTGGGCGACGAAACCGCGCGGTTCGACCTTCATCTTCACGCCCAGCATCAAACCGCGACCGCGAACCTCTTCGAAGAGGTCAGGATAATTGCCGATGAACTGCTCGAGCCGGGCCCGGATAAGGTCGCCCTTGGCTTTGACGTTGGCCAGAATATCGTCGCTGACAATTGCATCGAGCACGGCTTCACCCGCCGCCATCGCCAGCGGATTGCCGCCGTAGGTCGACCCATGTGTGCCGATCACCATACCGGCGGCAGCTTTTTCCGTCGCAAGGCAGGCGCCAAGCGGGAAGCCGCCGCCGATCCCCTTTGCGCTGGCGAGAATATCGGGTTCAATGCCGTACTGCTCGTAGGCGAAGAAGGTGCCCGTGCGCGCGTATCCGCACTGGACTTCGTCGAGCACGAGCATGAGATCGTGTTCGTCGCACAGCGCGCGCAGCCCCCTCATGAAGGCGTCGGATGCCGGACGGATGCCGCCTTCGCCCTGCACGGGCTCTACGAGGAAGCCGGCCGTGTTGGGGCCGATTGCCGCCTTTGCTGCCTCCAGATCGTCGAAATCGACATATTTGAAGCCGGGCAGAAGGGGCAGGAAGCCCTTATGCATCTTCTCCTGATTGGATGCGCTGATCGTGCCCATGGTGCGGCCATGAAACGCGTTCTTGAAGGTGATCAGTTCGAACTTGTGGTCGTTACCGGCGTGGCTGTGATAGGCGCGCGCGGTCTTGATCGCGCATTCGACCGCTTCCGCTCCGGAATTGGTGAAAAACACCGTATCCGCAAAGGTCATTTCCACGAGCCGCTTGGCCAGAGCCTCCCCCTGCGGGCTGCCGTAAAGGTTCGAGACGTGCATCAACGTTTCCGCCTGGCGCTGGATCGCGCCGATCAGCCCCTTGTGCGAATGACCGAGCATATTGACGGCAATACCGGCGGCAAAGTCGAGATAACGCTGACCATCTTCACCGATCAGGTGGCAATGCTCACCCTTCACCGGGCGAAAGGCACACCGGGGATAGACTAGCATGAGCGGAGTAATCGACATCGAACGGATCCTTTGAATTCACGGAAGTGCTGAACGGGGAAACGCAAACGACAAATGGCGACTCCATCCGGAGCCGCCATTGCCACGCGTTTATGCGTTTGCGATCTGCCGGTCAAATCCCGGCAGCGATACGCCGACCGTCAATCCTGGCGCGGCACCAGGTTGACCGCCGAGTACTTGCCTCGTCGATCGACCTCGATGTCGAATTCCATCCGGTCGCCTTCGTTCAGGCCGCGCAGGCCCGAACGCTCGACGGCGCTGATGTGCACGAATGCGTCCGGCTGGCCGTCATCGCGCGTGATGAAGCCAAAGCCCTTCATGGAATTGAAGAACTTCACCGTTCCGGTTGCCTTTTCGCCAGTCAGCTGACGCTGCGGAGCCGCTTCACGCTTTTCCACGGCGATGACATCGCCAACGACGACAAGGTCGCTGGCCGAAATCTTGCCGCCGCGATCGACGAGCGTGAATTCAAGGCCCTGACCTTCGGCCAGACCGTCAAGGCCGGCGCGTTCAACCGAGCTGATGTGAACGAAGACGTCTTCGCCGCCACCTTCCTGCTGGATGAAGCCAAAGCCCTTGCCGGCGTTGAAGAACTTGACGACGCCCTTGCCCTGGCCAACGACTTGGGCAGGCATGCCGCCGCCTCCGCCGCCACCGCCACGCGGGCCGCCAAAGCCACCGCCGCCGCCACCTGGGCGCGCACCGCCGCCGAAGCCGCCACGATCACCGCCGCCGAAGCCGCCACGGTTTCCGCCGCCTCCGAATCGGTCACCGCCACCGCCGAAACGATCGCCGCCACCGCCGAAGCGGTCACCACCGCCGCCCATGAACGGGTCGAAATTATCCTCTCCGAAACCGTCACGCTTGTCGCGTCCCCGGCCGCGACGTCCTCTATCGAAACCCATAAACCTGCAATTACCTTCGCTTCGCCCAGTCATCACTGCCCGGACGGCGCGGACGAAACGCGCCGGGCGACAGGACAAGCATCCACCTTTTGCAGGTAACACTTCCCTCTGCACTTTCTGGCATAGACCAAAATATCGGCAAGTGCGAACAGAATCAGGGCTGTCGAAAAATCCCGGGCCACAGTGACATTTCTGCACGGTGAACAGGTTCTTTGCCTTGCGGCTTGAATGAAGCCATGCACCTGCCACATAAGCCGGCGGAGCCCAACAGAAGGGCGGGAGGAGACTTCCAGATGTTCCGCAAGCTTACCGATCGTGTGTTTGCCAGCCCCCAGATTTCGCTGGATGACGTTGCAGAAGCTGCAAATTCGGGCTTTTCACTGGTGATCAACAACCGGCCGGAAGGTGAAAGTCCTGACCAGACGCCCGGCGATGCCATTGAAGCGGCGGCGCGCGCGGCCGGGATGGAATATGTCGCGATCCCGGTGACCCATGCGGGCTTCAGCGAGCCGCAGGTCAAGGCCATGGCAGGGGCGCTTGCCGGCGAAGGCAAGGTGCTTGCATATTGCCGGTCGGGCACGCGTTCGACGCTCCTGTGGGCCCTGGCAGAGGCGAGTCGCGGTCAAGATCCGGACGATCTGGCCGAAGCAGCGGCCAGCGCCGGGTATGACCTTGCGCCCATCCGCCCTATCCTTGACATGTTTGCTGCACAGGCGCGGTGACTTCGGCGCTCCTGCAATTGGGCGTTTCACTGCTGGCCGTGCTGGCCGTGTCCGGCTTTACCGTCTGGCTGGGGCTTGGCGGCGACGTTCGCTTGCGCAGCGAAGCGCAGGCCAGGACGATTGCGGAGCTAGCCGTCACGGGCTTCGATCCGGTTGAAGTTTCCATCGACCGAGCAGGGATTGGCGCCCTGCTTCGCGATTCGCAGGATCGCGTCATGCTGATCCGGCGCCACGGCGTCCATTTCGCCGCGCGGCTCCTGCCCGGCTTCGATGGCGCGCGGCTGGACCGGAACCTCCTGACGCTTTCAACCGGTGAAGCCACCTTCGGGGCCGTCACGCTGGACCTTGGCCCGCAGGCACAGGCCTGGGCGGCAAGTTTGCGGCGGATCGGGGGGCAGCGGTGAAGCTCGATCCGGTCACTCTGGCAACACCGCTGTTCATCGCGCTGATCCTGATCGAAATGGTCTGGGCGCGGCGAAAGCGGCCGACCGCCTATGAGCCGCGCGACACGCTGGTGTCCCTGTTGATGGGCCTGGGCAGCGTGGCCGCCGGGATGCTGGCCGGCGCTTTTACGCTGGCGCTGCTGTTCCTGGCCCATGACGCGCGGCTGATGACGATCGGCTGGCAGTGGTGGGCGTGGATCGCCTGCTTCGTACTCGACGATCTGACCTATTACTGGATCCACCGGACCGGCCACCGCGTGCGCTGGTTCTGGGCCAGCCACGTCAATCACCACTCCAGCCAGCACTACAACCTGTCGACCGCACTGCGGCAGAGCTGGACGAGCTTCATTGCGCTGGGCTTCCTGTTCCGCCTGCCGCTTGCCTTCATCGGCTTTGATCCGGCGATGATCCTGGCCTGTGCGGGGGTCAATCTGGTCTATCAGTTCTGGATCCATACCGAGGCGATCCACCGCTTTCCCCGCTGGTTCGAAGCCGTGATGAACACGCCCAGCCATCACCGCGTCCATCACGCGATCAACCCGCAATATCTCGACCGGAACTACGCCGGCGTCTTCATCGTCTGGGACCGGCTGTTCGGCACCTTCCATCGGGAAGACGATGACGTGCCGATCCACTATGGCATCGTTCGCCAGCTTGGCAGCTTCAACGTACTGTGGGTGGCCTTCCACGAATGGATCGGCATCGCCAGAGACGTGTGGAAGGCGCCCTTCCGGCACAAGGTTTCCTACATCTGGCGGGTTCCGGGCTGGACCCATGACGGGAGCCGACAAACCAGCGACATGATCCGCGAACGCTGGCGCGCCGGGCAGGAGTGATACTGCGCGTTTCCTTTGCCGCGCTGCCCAGGATGCTTGCGGCGCTATCCGTGCTGGCGCTCAGCGCGTGCGACACCATGACCGAAGTGTCTGACCCCTTCTACATCGGCTTCATCGAGGATCCGGGCGAGGTTTACCTGTTCCGCTGTCTTGAGGGCGGCAAGAGCTGTGCGGTGGATGGCTTGCCGGGGCCTGGCGTTGTCGCTGCCGGAGCCGACGCCCGGCACGTCGTGGTGCGGCTGGGGGATGGAACCTACGTCTGGTTCCGGCGCATTGCCAGGGAGAAGTCGGGCTGGGGCACCGATCCGGAAAAGCTGATCGGGCCGATTAGCCAGGAAGAGTTCCGCAGGGCGCAGCGGGCGAATGGGCTGCCAGAACCTTCGATCACGCCCTGAAGCCAGTCCGGAAATGACAAAAAAAGGAGCCGGAAGCTTCGCGCTTCCGGCCCTTTGAGTTTGCGTTCGCAGGAGGAACGTCGGGAGGCGGGACCGAGGGTGAGGAGAGGAGGAGGAGCCCCCGGTCCCGCCAAGCTTGTTGTGCGAGCGATCAGTAGTTGTAGGCGCGCTCGCCATGTTCGTTGAGGTCAAGACCTTCGCGCTCTGCGTCTTCGGTCGGACGAAGGCCGAAGACCTTGTCGATGGCGAAGAACAGGACCGCGGAGACACCGCCCGACCAGATCAGCGTGATGACCACGGCCTTGATCTGGGTGATCATCTGGGCGCCCATGTCATAGGCGCCGGGGACGGCGGGGAACTTCGTGTAGTCGAAGAAGCCCTGGCCGCCGAGCGCCGGATCCGCGACGATGGCGGTGGCCAGCGCGCCAACGATGCCGCCCACGCAGTGGACGCCGAAGACGTCGAGCGTATCGTCATACTTCAGCTTGTTCTTCACCGTGGAGACAAAGAAGTAGCAGATCGGCGAAACGATCAGGCCCAGCGCGATCGAGGTCATCGGGGCTGCGAAGCCCGAAGCCGGGGTGATCGCGACGAGGCCGGCGACGGCACCCGTGGCAGCACCCAGCATGGAAGGCTTGCCGTGGTGTGCCTGTTCGACCAGCGACCAGGACAGCGCGGCGGCGGCCGTGGCGACGAAGGTGTTGATGAAGGCGACTGCGGTGACGCCGTTGACTTCAAGGTTGGAGCCGGCGTTGAAGCCGAACCAGCCCACCCACAGCAGCGAAGCGCCGATCATGGTCATGGTCAGCGAGTGCGGCGGGGTGGCTTCCTTGCCGAAGCCGACGCGCTTGCCGATCATGAGGCAGCCAACGAGGCCAGCGATACCGGCGTTGATGTGCACCACGGTGCCGCCAGCAAAGTCCAGCGCGCCCATGCCCCAGAGGTAACCCATGTCGGTCGGAGCATCGACGAGGAAGTCCGGACCAGCCCAGTACCAGACCATGTGCGCGATCGGGAAATAGACGATCGTCAGCCACAGGACCGTGAAGAGCATCAGCGGCCAGAACTTGATGCGTTCCGCGAAGGCGCCGACGATCAGTGCCGGCGTGATGCAGGCGAAGGTCATCTGGAAGATCACGAAAACGAATTCTGGCAGATAGACGTTGTTCGAAAAGGTTGCGGCATAGGTCGATGCCGAAACGCCCTTCAGGAACGCCTTGTCGAACCCGCCGACCAACGTCGGCCATGGCGAATTGGTGCTGGTGAAGGCCATCGTGTAGCCCCAGCCCACCCAGACCAGCGCGGCGATGCTGACGATCATGAAGACCTGCATCAGCACGGAAAGCATGTTCTTGGTGCGCACCAGACCGCCGTAGAACAGTGCCAGCGCCGGAATGCTCATCAGAAGCACGAGAACGGACGAGACCAGCATCCAGCTGGTGTCGCCCTTGTCGACCATGGTGGCCATTTGTTCGACGGTCGGTGCCTTGACCGGTCCGTCCTGGGCAAAGGCGGCAGTGGCGGAGAGCATCGTGGCCCCCATCGCGCCGACGCCACAAAGAAGCTTGCGGATCATTGAGATTTCCCTCCTGTCGGAATGCGCGTCA
>JBJTLW010000051.1:0-13020 GCA_046063225.1 Novosphingobium sp.
CGCAGCGGACTTGCGGATAATCTGGCGTTCATTTCATCGCCACTAGCGCTTCCCTCGCTCTGCCGCTAGGGCAGCAAAACGAATTTGAAGGAACCGGATTGCGATGACTGCCCGCACTCGCCTGATTGCCGCCACTGCCCTTGTTGCCGCGCTCGCTGGTTGCCGCGGAACGGGCGATATCGTCGTTGACGAAGGCGTGGGCATTACCGCTGTCCGCACGGCTTGCCCGGCTGTCGGCATTCCGGACTATACCGGCGATGTGACGCTGTTCCGTACCCCGGGCGCTACCGATGCAGCCTCGATTGACGTCACGGCAGCGATCACCAATCTGCGGACCCAGTGCAACGAGGCCGGCGCAAAGGTCTATTCGACCTCGACTTTCGACGTTCTGGCCCGCCGCACCGACGTGCGCGGCGCTCGCACCGTTCAGATCCCCTATTTCGTCACCGTGCTTCGTGGCCGTTCCGCCGTGATTTCGAAGCGCGTCGGCACGGTTACCCTGAACTTCGCCGATGGCCAGGAACGCGCACAGGCGCGCGGCCAGGGTTCGGCCTATGTCGACAAGGCGGAAGCGACCCTGCCGGAAGAGATCCGCCGTGAGATCACGCGCAAGCGCAAGGCCGGCGATACCGACGCGGCAACCGATCCGCTGTCGCGCCCGGAAATCCGCGCCGCGGTCAACCGCGCTACCTTCGAGGTGCTGGTCGGCTTCCAGCTTGATCAGAACCAGCTGAACTATAACGCGACGCGCTGATCACAGGGGTCTTGAACCCTACCTCCTGCGGGAGGTTTCCAAGCGCGGCCAAAACGGCTAACCGCCGCGACTATGCCCATGACTGAAACGCTGTACGCCGCCTATGCCGGCCACCTTTCCGCTGCGTTGGACGCGCTCGAGCAATCGGGCGTGCTGCCCGCCGGCCTGCCGCGAGGCGCCGTGACGGTGGAGCCGCCGCGCGATCCCTCGCACGGCGATCTCGCAACCAACGCCGCGATGGTGCTGGCCAAGGGCGCCGGCACCAACCCGCGCGCGCTGGCCGAGGCACTGGTGGCCGAACTTACCAAGGTGCCGGGTGTCACCAGTGCGGACATTGCCGGGCCGGGCTTCATCAATCTGCGCCTTGCCGATGCGGCCTGGATCGCTGAACTTCGCGCAATCGCAACGCTTGGGGCGGACTATGGCCGGTCGGCATCGGGTGGCGGTTCGACGGTGAACGTGGAATACGTTTCCGCCAACCCGACGGGGCCGATGCACATGGGCCATTGCCGCGGCGCGGTTGTGGGCGATGCGCTGGCCAGTCTGCTGGAATGGTCGGGCCACAAGGTTATCCGCGAATACTACGTCAACGATGCCGGGGCGCAGGTCGATGTGCTCGCCCGCTCGGCGCACATGCGCTATCGTGAAGCACTGGGCGAGGCGATTGGCGAGATTCCGGAAGGACTGTACCCCGGCGACTATCTCGTTCCAGTCGGCCAGGCGCTCGCCGCCGAATTTGGCGACCGCTACGTTTCTGCCCCCGATAGCGAATGGCTGGTGCTGTTCCGCAGCCGTGCGGTTGCCGCCATGCTGGCAATGATCAAGGACGATCTCGCTCTGCTGGGCATTCATCACGATCTGTTTTCTTCCGAGGCTGAGCTTCAGGCCGCTGGGAAGCCAGACGAGGCGGAGACGTGGTTGCGGGCGCAGGATCTGGTCTATGATGGCCACCTCGAAGCACCGAAGGGCAAGACTCCGGACGATTGGGAACCGGTGGAACTGCCGCTGTTCCGCTCGACCAAGTTCGGCGACGATCAGGATCGACCGATCAAGAAATCGGACGGCAGCTGGACCTATTTCGGCGCCGATCTCGCCTATCACTATCAGAAGGCGCAAAGCGCTGATGCGCTGGTCGACATCTGGGGCGCGGACCATGCCGGCACGGTCAAGCGCATCAAGGCCGCGGTTGCTGCCATGACCGGCGCCGATGGCAAGCCGACGCCTTTCGAGGTCAAGCTGGTGCAGATGGTCCAGCTGATGAAGGGTGGCCAGCCGTTCAAGATGTCGAAGCGCGCGGGCAACTTCGTCACGCTCGCCGACGTGGTGGAAATGGTTGGCAAGGACGTGGTGCGCTTCACCATGCTCACCCGCAAGCCCGACGCCATGATGGACTTCGATTTCGACAAGGTGGTCGAAGCCAGCAAGGACAACCCCGTGTTCTACGTGCAGTACGCCCATGCGCGTATTCGCCGGAACATGCGCAAGGGCGCGGATGAAGGCTTCGCAGCCTCGGACGCTCACCTTGATCGTCTGGGGGTCGAAGAGCTCGATCTGGTCAAGCTTGCCGCGCAGTTTCCGCGTCTCGTGGAGGCTGCCGCTTCAGCGCGCGAGCCGCACCGGATCGCCTTCTATCTTTACGACCTCGCCGGGGCGTTCCATTCGTACTACAATCTCGGCAATGACCGGCCCGAAAAGCGGTTCATTGTGGCACAAGACCAAGAGGTTACAGGGGCAAGGCTTTTCCTTGCCGCGCAAATCGGGCAACTGATACGAAACGGCCTCGCCATTCTGGGCGTAGAGGCTGTCGAAGAAATGTAATCGCTGCCCCGGGGGGCAGCTGCGGAGGGCGCGATGATCGAGGACAATGGCCGGGATCCGGAAGATATCCGTGACGAGATCGAAGGGGCCGCGGACGAGGCGCAGGATGCCGTCTACGTGACCGATGAAAACGCCCAGCTCGATCTGGACGAAGATGATCGCCTGCCCTGGCTGGAATCGGCCGATGACGATTACGACGATGAGGGCGTGGACGGCGCGCGAGTGTTCGGTTTCGTGATCGCGGGCCTGCTGGCGCTTGCGGCACTGGTCTATGCCATCTGGTGGTTCAGCCACCGCACGCCCGATCCGGCTCTTGTCGCGGATGGTAGCACCATTGCAGCGCCAACCGAACCCTACAAGGAAGCGCCGAAGGCACCGGGCGGCAAGTCGTTCGCCGGCCAGGGCGATACCTCCTATTCGGTGGCGCAGGGCAAGGACAGCCAGACCAAGCTTGCCGGTGGCGGTGAAGCGCCCAAGCCGACGATCGATGCGGGAACTGGGCAGACAAACTCGAACACCGGCGGTGTCGGCGTGCAGGTCGGCGCTTATGGCAGCCGCGAAAAGGCCGAGCAGGCCTGGTCCATGCTTGCCGGTCGCAGTCCTGCGCTGAAGGGCGTCAGCCACCGTGTCGTCGAAGGTACGGCCGACATCGGCAAGGTGTTCCGTCTTCAGGCGGTCGCTGGCGATGGCGCTGCGGCAGATGCACTGTGCGGCAAGCTTCAGGCGAGCGGCATTTCCTGTCAGGTAAAGCGCTAATCATCCACATTTGATGGCCTCTGCCCGCTTGCATTGATGCGCGGCGGAGGCCACTTTCCGGCCATGGTTCCCGCAATTTTCGGCCTTTCCGGATTGACGCTCGGCGCGGAGGAACGCGCCTTTTTCGCCGATGCCGATCCGGTGGGGTACATCCTGTTCGGCCGTAATATCGAAAGCCGCGACCAGGTCCGCGCGCTGACCGATGAACTGCGTGCGATACACGGGCGTGATCGGCTGCTTATCACCATCGATCAGGAAGGCGGGCGGGTGCAGCGGATGAGGCCGCCGGTCTGGCCGGCCTATCCTTCGGGCGCAGATTTCGACCGCCTGTATGCCATTGCACCGGCCAGCGCGATCGAGGCGGCCCGCGCCAATGCGGAAGCTTTGGCCATCGACCTCGCCGAGGTCGGCATCAGTTGCACGCACGCGCCGGTACTCGATGTCCGGGCCGCAGGCGCGCACGATGTTATCGGTGATCGGGCCTATGGCTTTGAACCGGTTCGTGTCGCCGCCATCGGCCGCGCCGTTCTCGATGGCTTGGCACGCGGCGGGGTTGCCGGCACCATAAAGCATATCCCCGGCCACGGCCGTGCTTGTGCAGACAGTCACAAGGAACTGCCGACCGTCACCGCCAGCGAAGAGGAACTCGAACGCGATATCGCTCCGTTCAAGGCCTTGGCCGGCGCCGCCATGGGAATGACCGCGCACGTCCGCTACATGGCATGGGACAAGGAAAACCCGGGCACGCTATCGCCCTTTGTCGTGCAGGAAATCATTCGCGGCCGCATCGGCTTTGACGGCCTGCTGATGACCGACGACATCGACATGCAGGCGCTGACCGGGCCGATCCCGGAGAACGCGGCGCGCGCACTTGCCGCCGGCTGCGATGTCGCACTCAACTGCTGGGCGAAGATCGATGACATGGTCGGCATTGCCAAAGCGTGCCCGGTCCTGCGCGCTGAGAGCGCGGCGCGGCTGGACCGTGCGATTGCGCCAACGCGCGTGCCGCTCGATCGCAGTCTCGATCAGCCCGCGCTGTTCGCGAAGCGCGATGCGCTCCTTGCGCTCGACGTGGCGCAAGCATGACGCAGGAAAGCCTCGACCTTCCCGGAGGCGCCAGTGCCGATCCGGTAGAATGGGGTGGCCCGGCAGCGGCAGCGAGCGGCGATGACGCGCTCTACCTCGAACTCGACGGGTGGGAAGGGCCGCTTGACCTGCTGCTCGATCTTGCGCGGCGGCAGAAGGTGGATCTGCGCAAGATTTCGATCCTCGGCCTTGTCGATCAGTATCTCACCTACATTGAACGCGCTGAAGCGCTGCGGCTGGAGCTGGCGGCCGACTATCTCGTGATGGCCGCCTGGCTCGCCTATCTGAAGTCGGCCCTGCTTCTGCCAAAAGAGGAACAGGAAGAGCCAAGCGCCGAGGAACTGGCCATGCGCCTGCAACTGCGGCTGCAGCGCCTGGCTGCTATGCGCGATGCCGCCGCCCGGCTGATGGGGCGTGATCGATTGGGCCGCGACGTGTTCCTGCGCGGCGCGCCTGAGGGGCTGCGCGTTGATCGCAAGAACCTGTGGCAGTGCGACTGGTTTGAACTTGTCCAGGCCTACGGCCAGGTGAAGGCGCGCACGGCACCGGTGGTGCACATGGTGCGCGATCGCATGGTGATGACGCTCGATTCGGCGCTGGCACGTGTATCCTCGATGCTCGGTGTAACGCTCGACTGGATGGAATTGCGCGATTTCCTGCCGCCGCACGCCGATCCGCGTCTGCGCCGTTCCGCGCTCGCTTCCAGCTTCGTTGCCGCGCTCGAACTGGCGCGGCTGGGCAAGGCGGAAATGACGCAGGATGAGACCTTCGGCCCGCTACGCCTGCGAAAGGTTCAGGCATGAACGGGGAACGGCCCGACGATCTCGTCCGCGCGGTGGAAGCGACGCTGTTCGCCGCCGACGGGCCAATGACGGCGGAGGCGATTTCCACGCATCTCGGCGGAGCCGATGTGAAGCCGGCCTTGCGCGAACTGGCGGCCCATTATCAGGGACGCGGCATTGCCGTCGTCGAACGGGGCGGGCGCTGGCATTTCCAGACTTCGGCCGATCTCGCGCATCTGCTGCGCCGTGAACGTGAAGAGGTGCGCCGCCTGTCGCGCGCGGCGACGGAAACGTTGGCCATTGTCGCCTATCACGAACCGGTCAGCCGTGCGGAGATCGAATCGATACGCGGCGTACAGACCGCAAAGGGCACGCTCGACGTGCTTCTGGAAGCGGGCTGGGTGCGCGTGGCTGGTCGTCGTGAAGTTCCGGGGCGCCCCGTCATCTATGCGACAACACCCGAATTCCTCGCCCACTTTGGCCTTGGATCGCGCAAGGATCTGCCGGGAATCGATGAGCTTCGGGCCGCCGGCCTGCTGGACCCCGTGGACGAGGCGCTTGAAGCCGCTATGGCGGCCGAGACAACCGATACAGGTGACGCCGAGGCGGAAAGTGCCGGTGACGACGAAAATCCGACCGACGCACTGGCAAGCGGGGATGAAAGCGCCTAGATAGCGCCTCGTGGGGCGCACACCGGCGTCTGAACAAGATGCTTTGCGGAGTTTTTCGAGATGGGTTTCGGGTCTGCCTGGCACTGGATCGTGGTGCTGATCGTTGTTCTGGTGCTGTTTGGCCGTGGTCGGGTTGCCGATGTCATGGGTGAATTCGGCAAGGGACTGAAGAGCTTCAAGCAAGGCATGGCGGACGAGGATAACAAGCCAGTCCCGCCGCCGCCCGCCCAGATTTCCGCGCCGGAAAGCGCTCCGGCGCCGACCGCCAGCGAAACGACCAAGACCGGCGAGTAAGCCGGTCGTCCAGCCATGTTTGACGTCGGCTTCGACGAGATGCTGCTGATCGCCATTGTGGCGATAGTGGTCATCGGGCCCAAGGACCTGCCAATGGCCCTGCGCACGGTTGGGCGGTGGGTTGCAAAAGTTCGCCGGGTATCCGGCCACTTCCGGTCGGGCATCGAAACGATGATCCGCGAGGCGGAGCTTGAGGAAATGGAAAAGAAGTGGCGCGAACAAAACGCCGCGATCCTTTCCGCGCATCCAGATCCTGGTCCTGACGCGGAGGCGGCGGCTGCCACGGCGGCGGCCGAAGGCGATGTCTCAATGCTTCCTTTGGCGCCGTCTCCTGATCCTGCCATGCCGGACGCTGGCGTGGGCGATCAGTCGCTGTCACCGCCGCGTTAAGGACGGGTCATGGTATTCAAGATCCGCGAAATCGACGAAACGCAGGCGCCGCTGCTCGATCACCTGGTCGAACTGCGCACGCGCCTGATGCGCTGCATTTTTGCGCTGCTGCTGGCTTTCGGGCTGTGCCTGTACTTCGCGCGCGATATTCTGGCGTTTCTGGTTCAGCCGCTTGTCGATGCCGGGCAGACACGGCTCGTCTACACCAAGCTTTACGGTCAGTTTTTCGTTGAACTGAAGGTGGCGGTGTTTGCCGGCTTCTTCATCAGCTTTCCGATAATCGCCAACCAGCTCTGGGCATTTATTGCGCCGGGTCTCTACGCGAAGGAAAAGAGGGCTTTTCTGCCCTTCCTGCTGATGACTCCCGTATTGTTCATCGGCGGCGGAGCGCTGGCTTACTATGTCGTCATGCCCACGGCGTTCCCGTGGTTTCTGGGTTTTCAGGGCTCCGTTGGCGGCCTGACCATCGACGCATGGCCGAGTTCCGAAGATTATCTTGGCCTGGTCATGCAGTTCATCCTGGCCTTCGGGTTCAGCTTTCTGCTGCCCCTGCTGCTCCTGCTGCTGAACCGGGCGGGCATCGTCAGCCGGGCGCAGCTGATTGGCATGCGCCGCTACGTCATAGTCGGGATTACCATTCTGGCTGCCGTGATTACGCCTCCCGACGTGCTTTCCCAGCTGATGCTGGCGGTGCCGCTGTTCCTGCTGTTCGAAGGCGCCCTGCTCATCATGTGGTTCACCGAGCGCAAAGAAGCGGCAGAAAAGGCAAAGCTGCCTGCCGTTGCAACGGACGCAGAGGTCACTGCGCCGATCGAATAAGTCGGCACATTTCACCAAAAGTGCGAAACGTGTGAGCTGAAATGGCTGGCTACCCGCCCGCTGGTGGCGCTTTCATAAATCCCCCTGATCGCATGGCTTGCTTGCGATCAGCCGTTCGGCAGGGTCACGCGGAAAGCGGGCAACAAAAAAGCGGGGCAAAAACCCCGCTTCCCTGTTTCGACAATGTCGACGAACCAATCAGGGGCTCGACGGCTTGTCGCTTTCGTTGCCAACCAGAAGGGCAACGCCTGCGCCGATCGCGAGGATCGCAAGGATCAGAAGAATGGTCGAGTCGCCGCCAAACTGGCTGGCATCAGCAACCTGCGTGGAGGCACGGGCGACGTCCGCGTTTTGCGCGAAGGCCGGAGCCGAAACCAACAGAGCTGCAGCACTAGCAGCCAGATCACGAAACTTCATCGAGTCTCTCCTTTTGAGCTCTTCAACTTCCGCTTAACCGACAAGCAAAAAGTATTCAAGCGGTAACCGTCTCAGACAACAAATATCATCGGTTGGGATAATCCAAACCGTTCCTTTTGCGCCCGATGGAGCTTCCCGTTGAACCATCCCCTTGATTCGCGCAAGCCAAAATTCGCTTTGAACTGGCTGAGTCGTTCAGGATTGTCGGTCAGTGGATGAGATTTAACAAAGGGTTGCACCGCCTGCGTAACAATCCTGATGCCGAAGGGTTCCCGGTCATCGACCCGAATTTTTGGTTTCGGCAGCGCGCTCCCACACCTTGGTTCCGCCAACCCATGTTTCTAGGACCTGTGTCTGGGCAAGATCGGACGGGCTGGACAGCAACAGGTCCCGGTCGATGAACAGGAAGTCCGCGCGCATTCCGGGCGCGAGTCGGCCGAATCGCTTTTCGGCTAATCCGGCATAGGCCGCCCCGGTCGTGAAGCCGGCAAGGGCCGCTTCGCGCGACACGCGCTCCTGCGGCTGCCAACCCCCGAAAGGCTGTCCGTCGCTGCCCTGACGGCTCATCGCAGCGGCAAGGCCGGCGAAAGGATCGGGCGATTCCACCGGTGCATCAGACCCAAAGGCCAAAACCCCACCGGCGGCGGCTATGCTCTTCCAGGCATAGGCGCCCGCCAGCCTTGCCGGGCCAAGGCGCGCTTCGGCCATCACGCGATCCGACGTCTGGTGCACCGGCTGCATCGATGCGATCACGCCCAATTCGCCAAAGCGCTTGAGATCGGCCGGATCGACAACCTGAGCGTGTTCGATCCGCCAGCGCCGGTCGCCCTTGTAGGTCTGGTTGAGCTCGGACACGGCATCGAGGACTTCTGCATTGGCCTTGTCGCCAATGGCGTGCACGGCGACCTGAAAATCGTCCATCGCCGCGCGGCTCATCAGGTTGCGGATCTGCGCTGGCGTCAGAAAGGCGAGGCCCTTGTTCTGCGGCGCATCGGCGTAAGGCGCCTTCAGCGACGCGCCGCGCGATCCCAGCGCGCCGTCCATGTACAGTTTCACGCCGTTGAGATGGAGCTTGTCACCGTAGAGCCATGGTCCCGGTTGCGACCCACCAATCAGCGCCATCGCATCGATGCCGGCAGCGTAGGCCATCACGCGGATGTGCAACCGTCCACTGTCACCGGCGCGGCGCAGCGCCTGCCAGTCATCGATAGTCGTCCCCATGTCCGCGACGGCCGTGATGCCCTTGCTTGCGAGCAGCGTCTGCGCCTTTTCAAGGGCAAAGTCGCGCTCGGCCGCGCGAGGTTGGGGCACGTGCTTGTCGATCAGCGCTGTTGCCGCATCGATCAGCACGCCGGAGGGCACCAGGCTTGTTCCCGTCCGCTCGATCCGTCCGCCTGCCGGATCCTTCGTTGCGGCGGTTACGCCGGCGGTCGCCAGCGCAAGGCTGTTGCCCCAACCGGCATGGCCATCGACCCGTTCAAGCCAGACCGGCCGGTCCTTGACCACGGCGTCAATTTCCGCAGCGGTGGGAAACCGTCCGAGCTTCCAGACTTCCTGATTCCACCCGCGCCCGATGATCCATTTGCGCTCGGGATGTTCGGCCGCGAACTTCGCGATTGCCGCCTGGGCCTCGGCGAGCGACTTTGTGCCGGACAGGTCGAGCGTAAGGGCGGAAATGCCCAGGCCCATGATGTGAACGTGGGCATCGATCAGGCCCGGCATCAGAACGCGGCCCTTGCCGTCGATGTAATAATCCGGCTTCGGCGGACGCTTTTCGCCGCGGTGGAGCACTTTGACCACCTTGCCATCGGCATCGAATACGAGACCGGTGATCCGGTCTATCTGGCCCTTGTCGTCGAGCGTGAAGCCGTCGACATTATCGACGAGCGTATCGGCCAACACCGGCTGCGACAGGAGGAGGGTGGCGCCAAGCGCGGCGCCAAAAGCGGCGATTGTGGCGTTCCGCATCACGTGCGCTTCCCCGGCAGAGGCAGTCGGCGGACGAGCGCGCTGGTATCCCAGCGGCCTCCGCCGATCGCCTGCACTTCGGCATAGAACTGGTTGACCAGCGCGGTGATGGGCAGCGAAACGCCAAGTCCCCGTCCTTCGTCCATGGCCAGGCCAAGATCCTTGCGCATCCAGTCCACGGCAAAGCCGAAGTCGAACGAATCCTCCGCCATGGTCTTCCAACGGTTGTCCATCTGCCAGCTTTGTGCCGCGCCGCCGGAAATGGCTTCGTAAACCTTGTCCGTATCAAGGTGACTGGCTTGGGCAAACCGCATCGCTTCCGACAGTCCGGCGACAATACCGGCAATGCAGATCTGGTTTGCCATCTTGGCGGTCTGGCCGGCACCCGCACGACCAATATGGACGACGCGCTTGGTATAGGCTTCGAACACGGGCAGGGCGAGGGCGATGGCATCGCCGCGTCCGCCGCACATCAGGGTTAGCTTGCCTTCTTCGGCACCAATCTGGCTGCCGGTCATCGGGGCATCGACGCAGTGGACTTGCAAATCCCGCGCTTCCACCGCAATCTGACGGGCAATGCGCGCGGATGCCGTGGTATGATCGATAAACAGCCCGCCACGCTTCAAGCTGCGAAACACGCCATTGGGACCAAGCACGACGTCGGACAGGTCATCGTCATTGCCAACGCAGGTGATGACCACTTCCGCGCTCTCTGCCGCTTCCGCCGGGCTTGTTGCCACCTCCACGGCAAGATCGGGATTTTCAGCCTGCCAGCGCTCACGCCGTTCGGGGGAACGGTTGTAAATGGTCAGTGCGTGGCCAGCCCGGGCAAGGTGGCGTGCGATTGGCCCGCCCATCACGCCCAATCCCAGAAACGATATCTTGCGTTTTTCGCTCATGCCTTGCCTGTTAGCGCCAATTGCGCGGCATGCCACCCCCCGCTAAAGCGGCGCCATGCAATTCCTTGCCTCGCCGCGCATGCAGCGCCTTGCTTTCTGGCTGTTCTGGGCGGCCGTGATCTTTTCGCTGACCATGGCGTTCTTGCCCAAGCCGCCGGAAATGCCCAGTGACCGGTTTGGCGACAAGTTCAACCATGTGCTCGCCTTTGCCAGCATGGCAGGCCTTGCCGCACTGGCATTTCCACGCATCCGGCATTGGCAGGTGATAGAGCGCCTGTCATTCTTCGGCGCCTTCATCGAACTCGTTCAGTCGATCCCGGCATTGCACCGAAGCTGCGACATTCGTGACTGGATTGCCGATACGGCGGCCGTGGTTGTGGTTACCGGCCTGGCCGCGCTGGTGCTGCGCCGCGCCGCGCAATAGAGCACTTTTCGGCCATTGCGGATCACCGTGACCGGGAATGGTCGAAAAGTGCTCTAGCGTTTGCATGGCGCGCGCTTTGCCATTAGGGCGCGCTGCATCATGGATACGCCCGTAAAAACGCCCGTTGCAGCCGACGCGCTGCTAACCCTCGCCGATGTTCGCGCGGCGGCGGAGCGAATTTCGGGCGCGGTCGTGCGCACCGACTTGGACTATTCGCAAACGCTCAGTCTCATCGCCGGCTGCGACATCTGGCTGAAGTTTGAAAACCTGCAATTCACGGCTGCCTACAAGGAACGCGGTGCATTGAACGCGCTGCTTATGCTGACCGAGGAACAGCGCAATCGCGGCGTGATCGCGGCTTCTGCGGGCAATCACGCGCAGGGGCTTTCCTATCACGGCACCAAGCTGGGCATCCCGGTGACAATCGTAATGCCGCGCACCACGCCAACGGTTAAGGTCATGCAGACCGAGCAGGTTGGCGG
The DNA here is from genome assembly GCA_046063225.1 of Novosphingobium sp. Classification (GTDB taxonomy): domain Bacteria; phylum Pseudomonadota; class Alphaproteobacteria; order Sphingomonadales; family Sphingomonadaceae; genus Novosphingobium. The sequence continues at coordinate 11,561 of JBJTLW010000051.1, forward strand.
CAAGGTTGTGCTGGAAGGAGAGACGTTTGACGAGGCCCTGGCCCATGCCCGCGCGATGGTGCAGCAACTGGGCCTGACCTTTATCCACCCGTTCGACGATCCTCTTGTCGTGGCGGGGCAGGGAACCGTTGCGCTCGAAATGCTCGAGGACATGCCCGATCTCGATGTCCTGGTGATCCCGGTCGGCGGCGGCGGTCTGTCGTCTGGCATGGGCACGGCGGCGCGGGCGATCAAGCCCGATATCGGCCTGATCGGGGTGGAAGCGGAACTGTTTCCTTCGATGTACAACCGCTTGAAGGGCACGAACCTGCCAATCGGCGGCGATACCCTGGCCGAAGGCATCGCGGTGAAGGAACCGGGCGACTTTACCTCAAAGGTTCTGGCGGGCCTGCTCGACGATTTCCTGCTGGTCGGTGAGCGTGAGATGGAAGCGGCGCTGGCCTTGCTGTTGCAGATCGAAAAAACCGTTGTTGAAGGTGCAGGAGCCGCCGGCCTTGCCGCCGTGCTGCGCAACCCGGAAATGTTCCGCGGCAAGAAAGTGGGCATCGTCCTTTCGGGCGGCAATATCGATACGCGCCTGCTGGCAAACGTGCTGCTGCGCGATCTTGCCCGTTCGGGCCGCCTTGCGCGGTTGCGGCTGACCTTGCAGGACCGCCCCGGCGCGTTGTTCAAGGTGATGGAAGAATTCAACAAGCATAACATCAACATCATCGAAATCTGGCATCAGCGCATCTTCACGCACCTGCCGGCCAAGGGTCTGATCACCGACATCGAATGCGAAGCACGTGACAAGGATCAGCTTGACGCCCTGGTCGCTTCGCTGCGCAACGCAGGATATGACGTGAGCCAGGTTGAGCTGCACTGACAGACAGGTTCCGGCGATGCAGCCTTGATGCCTGAGGCGCTGTTTCCGATCAGTTGACAGGTCTGTCTATTGCCAGCACCTTCGATGCGGGTCAGCATCGGGGAGACGTGCGATGTGGCTGATCAGGATGGGCGCTGTCTGGCTCTGGCTGGCCTTCCTCGGCCTGACGGCATCAGCCCAAGCACAGGCGCAAAACGGCAGCGATGTCCGTTCCGGCCCAGCCGCCGCAGCATCACCGCTGCACCGCGAACATAAGCCATTGGGCGGCGTGCGCGCCTATCTGCCAAAGGGGTGCGCGGGGCTTGATTCAAATGTCGTCTTCGATGGCCCGCTGCAAGGTGGGGCGCCGCGGGATCGGTCGCGGATCTTTGTGCGGATCAACGACAGCCTTGGTGCGGCACAGGCACCGGTGCGAGCGGCAATCGACCGGCTGGGCTTTGTGACGATTGACGATAATGCCGATTTCGAACTGACCGTGCTGCGCGACTATCCCGATGCGCTGGTTCTGGTCGATGCGCGCGAAGGCTATGGCGATTGGTTTCGTTCGCGCACCGAGCTATCGCATGGTTGCCGGGTGCATCAGCCGCGCCAGTTC
>JBJTLW010000052.1:0-9523 GCA_046063225.1 Novosphingobium sp.
GCCATTGACGCGCAGCGGGGCGACGGCATCGCCGTGGGCGAACTTCATCCAGTGTTCCTGCCCGTCGCGCCACACGGTCAGCTCCAGCCATTCGGACAGGGCGTTCACCACCGAGACGCCGACGCCGTGGAGGCCGCCCGAAACCTTGTAGGCGTTGTCATCGCTGGTGTTCTCGAACTTGCCGCCCGCATGGAGCTGGGTCATGATGACTTCGGCGGCCGAGACCCCTTCCTCGGGGTGCAGCCCGGTGGGAATGCCGCGGCCGTTATCCTCCACCGAGACCGAACCGTCCGGGTTCAGTTCGATCAGGACCAGGTCGCAATGACCAGCCAGCGCCTCGTCAATGGCGTTGTCGGACACTTCGAAAACCATGTGGTGCAGGCCAGAGCCATCGTCGGTATCGCCGATGTACATGCCCGGGCGCTTGCGCACGGCATCAAGCCCCTTGAGGACCTTGATCGAATCGGCCCCGTAGGCGTTCTGGTTCGGCTGGTTTTCCGGTGTTTCAGACATTGCGCTCACATAGGCTCATGCGCTGCGAAACCCAAGGGGAAGGCCGAATTTTTCCAGTGGTTTTGCCCATCAGGCAAACCGGGCGCTGTTGCTATTCCGTCCGGCCGAATACGCCCAGAAGTCCAAGGCCCAGACCGACGGCGACAACGCCCACGGCAATCCCGGCCCAGCCCAGTGCCGAGACATTGTTCTGGCCTGATTGCTGCGGAATTTCGCGGCCATCGACCAGCAGCCGGGGCTGCCCGGTCAGCGACATGCCCAGCCGGTGGTGCGATGCCGACCGGACGGGTTCGAGCGACGTTCCCGTCCCCCCGGCGCGGCGGGTGCGTTCGCTCCAGGCTTCAAGTCGCGGTGCGTTTTCCGCGCGGGTGCCCGATTGGCCAAGCGGCAAGACGATGCCGACCTGCACCCTGCTGTCGCTGTGCGGCGATGGGCCCGGGGCAACGGTCGATTGCGCGGCAAGGGGATTCGCCGTGGCGAGGAGAGCCAGAAGCGCGGCGGTGCGACGGAATTGAAACATCTGGCATTCCCCTCTTGCGACAAGGCAGACTAGGCGGCTGAAATTCCACGATGTCAAGCGCACTGCCCGATCCGGCGGGTGGCGAAACCCCTGCGGCAAGCGCCCTGAAAAATCGCGCCGCAATGCAAAATGATATGTTGTAACACCGCCTGGCTTGGTCTAATGGCACGCGGCGGGGGCGGGTTACACGTTACGGGAATCGTTGAAGTCACCATGAAGCGTTCAGTCTTGCTTGCCTCAATTTCGCTCTTCGCCATCGGCAGCCAGCCCGCCATCGCGCAGGATGACAGCCACCACGAACCGGAAGAAATCGTCGTCACCGGAACGCTGATCCGTTCGCGAGAGGACGTGCTTTCGGGCGTAGCTGTGATCCAGTCGGAAGACCTGGCACAGGCCATGCGTCCGTCGATCGGCGAAACCTTGCAGAACATCCCCGGCGTTTCGGCGACCTCGTTCGGCCCCAGCGCCTCGCGCCCAGTGCTGCGCGGCCTGCAGGGAGAGCGCGTGCGCGTGCTGACCGGCGGGATCGGCGCGATCGACGTCTCCAACACCTCGGTCGATCATGCCGTTGTCGTCAATCCGCTGCTTGCCGAACGGATCGAGGTGCTGCGCGGCCCGCAATCGCTGCTCTATGGCGCGGCGGCGATTGGCGGGGTGGTCAACGTGATTGACCGCCGCCTGCCGTCCAAGCTGCCGGACGAAACGCTGCATCTGGGCGGCATCGCCACTTATGGTTCGGCCGCCAAGGAGCGCTCGCTGTCGGGCTCGGCCGATCTTGTCGTCCGCGAAGGCCTTGTCTTCCATGCCGACGGCTCCTGGTCGAAGAGCGATGACCTGCGCATCGGCGGCTATGCCTTGTCGCCGGCCTTGCGCGCGAAGGCCCTGGCCTCAAGCCTCCTGCCGCCCGACCCTGATTCCGACATCGATTTTGCCGCCAACGCCGCGACGGCCGGCGTCCTGCCCAATTCATCGGCGCGCAACTGGACGGCGGGCGCGGGCATCAGCTACATCAACGAAGGCGGCTCCATCGGCGTCGCCTACAGCCATACCGACAACGTCTATGGCATTCCCCTGCGCCTTGCGACCGAGCCGGGGCAGGAACAGGAAGCGCCGCGTATCGCGCTGAAGCAGGACCGGATCGATGGCCGGGCGGAAATCAACACCGATGGTTCGCTGATTGAAAAGCTCGCCTTCCGCCTCGGCTATGCCGATTACCAGCACGCCGAGCTTGAACCCGACGGGTCGATCGGCACCACCTTCTACAATCAGGGTATCGAAGCGCGGTTCGAACTGGCGCAGGCCGATCGCGGGGGATGGAAGGGGGTGACCGGCCTGCAGCTGGTGTCGCGCGATTTCGACGTTGTTGGCGCCGAAGCCTTCCTGCCCAAGAACAGCTCTTCGCAAATCGGGGTTTTCGCGCTCCAACAGTACGAAACCGGGCCGTGGAATTTCGAGGCCGGTGCGCGCTACGAACACAGCCGCGTCACCTCGTCCCCGCTGCCGTCGCAGCCGCAGTTTGCCAACGGGAAGATCGGGTTCGACACCTTTTCCGCCGCACTGGGGGGCATGTACAGCTTTGCCCCTTCGTGGAAATTCGGCGTCAATCTCTCGCGCACTTCGCGTGCGCCGGCGGCAGAGGAACTGCTGGCCAATGGCCCCCATGCCGGGACGGAAACCTTCGAAGTCGGCGATCCCTCGCTCCGCCCGGAAACGGCGTGGAGCGCTGAGGCCATCCTGCGCGGCCACGGTCCGAAGTTTTCCTTCGAACTCAGCGCCTACAGTAGCTGGTTTTCCAACTTCATCTACGAAGACCGCACCGGCGCCATAGTCGATGGCCTGCCGGAATACCAGCTGCGCCAGGGCAAGGCGCGCTATTACGGGTTCGAGGTGCAGGGCGAATACACCCTGGCCGAATTCGGCGACTGGAAGCTGAAGGCCGAAGCCCTGGCGGACTACGTTCACGCCGATATCACCGGCTATGGACCGGCGCCGCGCATTCCGCCGTTGCGTTTTCTCGGCGGGCTGGAGCTGACGTCGTGGAAGTGGGATCTCAAGGCCACGGTCGAGCGGGTAACGGGCCAGAACCGCACCGCGCCAAACGAGGATCCGACGCCGGGTTATACACTCGCCAATGTCGAACTCGCCTGGCGCCCGTGGGGTAACGACAAGCCGCTGTCTCTGCTGCTCAGCGCCAACAACATTTTCGATGTGAACGCGCGCCGCCACGCCAGCTATCTGAAGGACTATGCGCCGCTGGCCGGGCGAGACATCCGCATTACCGCTCGCCTGGAGATCTGACGGTAGAGTCGGCCCGGCATCCGGCAAGAAAAACGGCCGTCCGGCAGATGCCGAACGGCCGCTTTCTTGGGGAGTGCTGCTTAAACGCTCAGGCGAGCGTTGCGGTGAACATAAGGCCGCTGGCGGTAACCGCGGCAATCACCGGCAGCACGATCGATACGATGCTGCGCATGGGGTTTCTCCTGTTGCATTCGCGAACTGTGTTCGCACTTGCAACATAACTAAATGAGTAGACTTAGCAAACGCAAAGGGCGCGCAGGCAGTTGCAAGAAACGCAACCAAGCACCTAGGCAGGAAGGTTGCGCGCGCCGATGCGAAACAGGGCAAAGGCGATAAGGGCAAACAGGCTGGCGACGAAAAGCGGCATCGCCGGGAAATGGATCACGGCACCAGCACCGCTGAACCGGGCGAAAACCTCGGAATAAAGCGGCGGCCCGATGATCGAGGCGATGCTGCCCATCGATTGCACCGCGCCCTGCAGCTCCCCTTGGCTGCGCGCATCGACAGCGCGGCTGTTCATGGCCGAAATTGAAGGCTGGATCAGGCCCTGCAAGGCGCCCAGCGTGATCGCTAGATAGACAACCGGCGTCGTCGTTGCGAGGGCATAGACCACGGAGGACACGCAAACGCCGATGACTCCGACGGCGACCGACCACGTCTCGCCAATTACCGGGGCAATCCGCCGCAGGCCGAACCCTTGCACCAGCGCGCTTGTCAGGCCGACCATGCCCAGGGCCAGCCCGACCTCGCGCTGGCTGAAGCCATAGGCGGCAATCGCGAAGTAGGACCAGATCGCCGGATAGACGACATGCGCCAGCTGCCAGACGGCCAGCGCGGCAATGAACCACAGGACGGTGCGGTTCTGCCCCTTCAGCGCCTTCAGCGCGGCAAAGGCGTTGGCGCGCCGCCATTCGAACGGCCGGCGATTTTCCGGATCTAGCGTTTCGCGCAGGAAGAACAGCCCGAACAGGAAGTTCGCCAGTGCCAGGACAGAAGCGGCGTAGAACGGCGTGCGCGGGCCGAATTCGGACAGGATACCCCCCAGCGCCGGTCCGGCGATGAAGCCGAAACCAAAAGCCATGCCCATCATGCCAAAGCTGGCCGCGCGCTTTTCCGGCGGCGTGATATCGGCGATGGCGGCATAGGCGGCGGAATAGCTCGCGCCGGTCATCCCGGCGACGAGCCGGCCGATGACCAGCCACCACAGATTCGGCGCCATGCCCTGCAGCAGGTAATCGACCGACATCGCGCCGACGCTGGCAAGCATCACCGGCCGGCGGCCGAACCGGTCTGAAAGGTTGCCGATGACCGGGGCGAACAGGAACTGCGTGGCGGCATAGCCAGCGCCGAGCCACCCGGCAAAGCGCGCGGCGCCATCAATGTCGACGTGGCCCAGCTGCATGATCAGGCCCGGCAAGACGGGCATGATGATCCCGAAGCCGAGCATGTCGATCAGTACGATGGCAAACACAAAGCCCAGCGTGGAGCGATGCGACACGGGTTTGGACATCAGGGCTCCCGCCAGAACAAGCAGCGTCGGTTTCGCGGGGGATAGGGTGGCGGCTGCGCGCTGGCAATCGGCTCGGCACAGAAAAAAGGAGGGCCGCCGTGCGGATGCAGGCGACCCCCAACGGCCTGGCGTCTGATCAGGCCGAAACTGGAAGGATGGGGATTTACATCAGGGTGAGGGCAAATCCGAGGGTGCTGGCGAGCATGGCAAGGACGGCGCCAAGGATGGTTTCGTTGCGGCTGTGCATGGTCTGTCTCCGAATCAGTGAACGCGATTTCCGCGTTGCTTGCGTGGGTGAATATAACAGTGCTTATTATATGTCAACTGCCTTTAGCTTGAGCAGGTAAACAGATCGTTGCCCCTTTTCCGCGGTGGTCGTTTGGGGATCGTCGCGGGACTGTGCTGGACACCGGGCAACGCCGCCATTATCGGCGCTGCATGAGCGTCCAGCCTTCTGATTCCGTCCTTATCGTCGATTTCGGCAGCCAGGTGACCCAGCTGATCGCGCGCCGCGTGCGCGAAGCGGGGGTCTATTCCGAAATCGCCCCGTTCAATTCCGCTGAGGAAGCCTTCCACCGGATGAAGCCGAAGGGCGTCATCCTGTCGGGCGGCCCGGCCTCGGTCACGGCAGACGGCAGCCCGCGCGCCCCGCAGGTGATCTTTGACAGCGGCCTGCCGATCCTGGCGATCTGCTATGGCCAGCAGACCCTCGTCACCCAGCTGGGCGGCAAGGTGGAGGGCGGCCACGCGGCGGAATTTGGCCGGGCCGACGTGCTGATCCACAAGGCTTCGCCCCTGTTCGACGGCTTCTGGGACGTCGGCCAGCAATACCCCGTATGGATGAGCCATGGTGACCGCGTTACCGTGGCGCCCGATGGCTTCGAAGTCATCGGCACTTCGCCCAACGCGCCCTTCGCCATCTGCGTGAACGAGGCGAAGCGCTATTACACCACCATGTTCCACCCCGAAGTGGTGCACACGCCCGACGGCGCGAAGCTCATCTCCAACTTCGTGCACAAGATCTGCGGCCTCGCCGGTGACTGGACCATGGCCGAATTCCGCGCCACCAAGATCGCCGATATCCGCGCGCAGGTGGGCAAAGGCCGGGTCATCTGCGGCCTGTCCGGCGGGGTCGATTCCGCCGTTGCCGCCGTGCTCATCCATGAGGCGACGGCGACCAGCTGCACTGCGTCTTCGTCGATCACGGCTTGCTGCGCATGAACGAGCGTCAACAGGTGGAAGAGCTGTTCCGCGGGCATTACAACATCCCGCTGGTCGTCGTGGACGCCGAAGAGCGCTTCATGAAGGGCCTCGACGGCGTCACCGACCCGGAAAAGAAGCGCAAGTTCATCGGCGCGGAATTCATCAACGTGTTCGAGGAAGAGGCGAACAAGCTTGGCGGCGCGGACTTCCTCGCCCAGGGCACGCTCTACCCGGACGTCATCGAAAGCGTCTCCTTCACCGGTGGCCCCTCGGTGACGATCAAGAGCCACCACAACGTCGGCGGTCTGCCCGAACGCATGAACATGGCGCTGGTCGAACCGCTGCGCGAACTGTTCAAGGACGAAGTGCGCGAGCTGGGCCGCGAGCTTGGCCTGCCGGAGATCTTCGTCGGCCGCCATCCCTTCCCGGGGCCGGGCCTTGCCATCCGCATCCCCGGCGAGGTCAACCACGAGCGCTGCGAGATCCTGCGCAAGGCCGATGCGATCTACCTTGAAGAAATCCGCAACGCCGGCCTTTATGACGAGATCTGGCAGGCCTTCGCCGTGCTGCTTCCGGTCCGCACCGTCGGCGTCATGGGCGATCACCGCACCTATGACAGCGTCTGCGCCCTGCGCGCCGTGACCAGCACCGATGGCATGACGGCGGACATCTATCCCTTCGATGCCAAGTTCCTCAGCCGCTGCGCCACGCGCATCATCAACGAGGTGAAGGGCATCAACCGCGTGGTCTATGACTATACGTCAAAGCCGCCGGGCACGATCGAGTGGGAGTAAATCGGAATCCGTGAACGTCCGGGGGACGTTCACCCGATTTACTCGGCGACGCAAGGAGCCGCAGGGGCGAGCCAACCATGCCAACGATTGTCACGCACGCTATTGTTCCCCTGACCATCGCCAGCGCCGCTGGAAGGGACCGCATAAACCCGCCGATTGCCATGGCCGGTGCCCTGCTCGCCATGCTGCCCGATGCCGATGTGCTGGGCTTCCGGTTTGGTATCGCCTACGCCGACAACTGGGGCCATCGCGGCGCGACGCACTCGCTTGCGATAGCGCTGTTGCTTGCTGGATTGACCGCAGCACTGGTTCCCGCCTCGCGCAGCCGGATCGCGCTGGCCTTTCTGTTTTTCGCCGCGGCATCGCATGGGCTGCTTGACATGCTGACCGACGGCGGACTGGGTGTTGCCCTGTTCTGGCCAATCGAGACAGCGCGGCATTTCTTTGACTGGACGCCCATTCGCGTGTCGCCGATTGGCGCAGGTTTCTTCAGCTCTCGCGGGCTGGAGACGGCGCTGTCGGAACTTCTGTGGGTATGGCTGCCCTGTGCGGCGCTTTTCGCTGCGGCGCGGATGGTGCGCGCCCGCGCCTAGACCGCCCCTATACCGCCACGAACCGCCCCGCCTCGCGATCCTTCCGCACCTTCAGTCCGTCGAACACCTGCCCGCTCATCGCGATCCACACGCCGGGCGCGGCGGTTTGCGCGGTGGCGAAGGCCATGCCGAGATTGAAGTTGGCGTCAGTCTCGGCAAAGCGTGCGGGGCTGAGCGCGCCGGTAAGGACCAGGGTCTTGCCCGGTACTTCGGCGGCGAGCACCTTCGCCGTCTCGGTCATGGTGTCGGTGCCGTGGGTGACGACGATGCGGGTTTCCGGCGCCTCGCGGGCGGCAGAGGCGATCAGCGCGCGGTCCGCCTCGGTCAGTTCCAGGCTGTCCTTGCGCATCAGTTCGACCACGCGGAACGGCAGCGCCACGCGCGCTTCCTTGAGCAGATCGGGAATGCCGCTGTCGACGATCTGGTATTCGCTCAGCGCGTCGAAATAGGCCTTGTCGATAGTGCCGCCGGTGGTGAGGACGAGGATGCCGGATTGAGTCATTGCGGCGGCTTAGCCAGCTTGGCGGCAAAGGGCCAGCGCAGGACGTCGGCCGCCCAGAGCGCAAGCCAGATCAGCACCGGCTGGAAGGCCAGTCGCGGCACGTGGTAGCCAAGGCCCGCGCCGCCATCGGGCTTGGCCAGATCGATCAGCATATGCTGCACATTCGCCGGCCAGACGCACAGCGCGTAGAGCGCAAGGCCGATGCCGCCAGCGCGGCGCAGGCTGTGCGACCACGGCTGCACTATCGCCGCAGCGCCGGCCAGCTCGGCAAGGCCAGTGGCGGCTACCACGACGTGCGGGGCGGGAACCCAGGGCGGCACGATGCCGACAAACGGCGCGGGCGCCACCAGATGGAGGACGCCCGCGACAAGATACAAGAGGCCAAGCGCGATGCGCGACCAGAACTGCGCGCGCATGGCGCGCCTTACCGGGTTCAGCTGCCCTTCGGCACCTTCCGATAGGGCACGAAGTCTTCAAGGCTGACGAAGCCGCGGAACCACATGCCCGGACGGTCGTGCATCTTCACCACGTCCATACGGCACAGCTGGCTGCCGTGGGTTTCGGTCACCATGATATCGTCATCGTCAAGCGACTTGGCGAACTTGGGCCGGTTCACATAGATCACCGAGCCGGAATTATAGACAATTGCCGTCTTGTCGATGATCTGCGTGTCGCGCGTGTTGCTGAGGCTGATGCAGCTGACCGGTTCACCGGCAACGCGGCCTTCCAGCAGCTTGTCCAGCTTCTGCTCGGGCGTCAGCTTGGGCTTGGCCGATACGGCCGCAGGCGCTGCCAGCAGGGGCAGGGCAGCAAGGGCGAGAACGAGCTTCTTCATCACGATTCTCCCGAATGATCGCGCAAATGCTGCGCCAGTTTGCCTGAACGGACCATGAAGATCATGCCGTGCCGCCCACCGTCAAGCCTTCGATCAGCAAAGTCGGCTGGCCGACACCCGCGGGGACGGACTGGCCGCCCTTGCCGCACATGCCCACGCCGTGATCCAGCGCCATGTCATTGCCGATGCCGGTGACGCGGGTCAGCACGGTGGGGCCATCGCCGATCAGCGTCGCGCCCTTGATCGGCGCGCCCAGCTTGCCGTTCTCCACCTTGTAGGCCTCGGTGCAGGAAAACACGAACTTGCCCGAAACGATGTCCACCTGGCCGCCGCCAAAGCTCTTGGCGAAAATGCCGTTCTTCATGCGGCCAAGCAGTTCCGCCGGATCGTCATTGCCGCCGCGCATGAAGGTGTTGGTCATGCGGGGCATGGGCGCATGGGCATAACTTTCACGCCGGCCATTGCCGGTGGCGGCAACGCCCATCAGGCGCGCGTTCAGCCGGTCCTGCATGTAGCCTTTCAGGATGCCGTCCTCGATCAGCACGTTTTCCTGGGTCGGCGTGCCTTCATCGTCGATCGACAGCGATCCGCGCCGCGCCGCGATGGAGCCGTCGTCCACCACGGTCACGCCGGGGGCGCCCACGCGCTCGCCAATCCGGCCGGAAAAGGCGCTGGAACCCTTGCGGTTGAAATCGCCCTCAAGCCCGTGGCCAACGGCTTCGTGCAGCAGCACGCCGGGCCAGCCGGGGCCGAGC
>JBJTLW010000053.1:0-10163 GCA_046063225.1 Novosphingobium sp.
CAGTGGGGTGGTTCTGTTGCCCGGCCCACCCCGGGCCGCTGGAATCCGCTTCTGTTGCCCGGTGGGTCCAACCGCGTTCTAACTTTGTAACTTCAGGGCGTTAGCCCCTAGAATTACGCTGCGAGAGCAAGTGCTTCGTTATCGTTGGCACTTATGAGTTTTGAGCCTTGAACGGGTTACTCAGCCCGGGCAAAAACAGCGCTTTTCAACACACGTCGATCCTAGTTCGGCCCCGTCATATTCCCTCGCCTGCGCGGAGGAAGGTGGTGGAGCCGCCGGGTACCGCCCCCGGGTCCGCTGTGCCTATTGCACGCCGCAATTTATCACCATAGCCGGCCGAAACCGGCAGGATGCAATATAGGTGGCCGCGCGCAAAAGAAAAGGGCGAAGGTCAAAAGACCTCCGCCCTAGGCTCTCAGAAATCTGAAATGGCTTACTTTTTCAGTGCGTCGCGAATTTCCGCCAGCAGTTCCACTTCGCTGGGGCCGGCCGGTGCGGCGGGCGCCGGCGGATTGAGCCGATTGGCGAACTTCACGAGCTGGAAGATGACAAAGGCCAGGATCAGGAAGTTGATGACCACGCTGACCAGATCGCCCCAGGCAAGCACGTTTGCGCCGGCGGCGCGCGCCGCTTCAAGCGACATGCCATCGGTCACCTTCTCACCGCCGCCAAGGACGACGTAGTGGCTCGAAAAATCGAGACCGCCAAAAATTGCGCCGATGATCGGCATGATGATGTCATCGGTCAGTGCCGTGACGATCTTGCCAAAGGCCCCGCCGATGATGACACCGACAGCCAGGTCCATCACGTTGCCTTTGTTAACGAAATCCTTGAATTCGCTCATCATTCCCATGTTGCTTCCCCTTATATCCTCGTTTGAACACGAGCGCTCCCCACGCGGGCCGTAAGAGGCTGCCATGACAGGCCGGTTCTGGCAAGAAATACCTTATTAACCAGAATGTTCGCCAGTTCCGCTTGAACTGGCGGCGCGGCCTTCTACATTCCACGCACAGGCGGCCGTTGCCGCGTTGGAAGGGAATTGATCAGATGCGCGATTCGTTGGGCCGCACGCTTGTTCGCAACCTCACTGTCGGCGCGGCGGCGCTCAGCCTGGCCGGCTGCGGGATCAATTCGGTCCCTACGGCGGAGGAAAACGCCAAGGCCAAGTGGGGCAACGTCGAAGCCGCCTTTCAGGAACGCGCAAACCTGATCCCCAACATCGCCGCCACTGCCAAGGGCGCGGCCGAGCAGGAAAAGGGCATTCTCGTCGGCATCACGCAGGCCCGCGCGCAGGCCACCAGCATCAAGCTCAGCACCGAGGATCTGACCGATCCGGCAAAGGTGAAGGCGTTTCAGGATGCGCAGAACCAGCTGAGCAGCTCGATCGGCGGGCTTGGCCGTCTGTTCGCCAATGTCGAGGCCTATCCGGAGCTGAAGTCGATCGGCAATTACCAGATGCTGCAAAGCCAGCTTGAGGGCCAGGAAAACCGCATCCGTATCGCCATCAAGGACTATAACGAGGCGGTGCAGGCCTATAACACCACGATCCGCACCTTCCCCGATGCGATCGGCGCCAAGGTGTTCTACGGTTCGAAGCCGATGGTGCCCTATCAGTCGGTCACTCCGGGTTCGAATGTCGCCCCCAGCCTTGAAGGCAAGCTCTAGGAGACATGACCATGCGTGGGCAGGCCTTCCGCCTGCATGGCGCTCGCGCCTTAGGTGCGGCCGCGCTGGCCTTCGCCCTGCTGGTGGCCGCGTTCTTCGCGCTGCCTGCCCACGCGCAGGATTTTCCGAAGCTGACAGGCCGCGTGGTCGATGGCGCGAACATCATCCCCGATGATGTCGAACAGCGGCTTACCCAGAAGCTCGAAGGTCTGGAAAAGCAGTCCCAGCGCCAGCTCGTGGTGGTCACGCTGGCCGACCTGCAAGGCTACGAGATCTCCGACTACGGCTATCAGCTCGGTCGCCACTGGGCACTGGGCGACAAGGAGCGTGACGACGGCGCCCTGCTGATCGTCGCCCCCAACGAGCGCAAGGTACGCATCGAAGTCGGCTACGGCCTGGAGCCGACGCTGACCGACGGGCTTTCCGCCCTCATCGTGCAGAATACCATCCTGCCGCTGTTCAAGGCGGGCGACATGCCCGGCGGGATCGAGGCGGGCACCGACGCGATCATCAAGCAATTGACCCTGCCACCCGAAGAAGCGGCCAAGGTCGTCGCGGCGGCTAAGGTTCAGCCCAAACAGCAGGCGCCGGTCGTGCCTGCGCTGTTCTTCATCTTCCTGTTCTTCATGATTTTCATCCTGCCGGCCATGATCCGGTCAAAATCGCGCGGGCGCCGGTATCGGGACGATAGCGGCTTGGGATCGGTGATCATGTGGTCGGTGCTGGAAGGCCTGGCGAACAGCCGCAGCCATGGCGGCGGCGGCGGTGGATTTTCCGGCGGCGGCGGATTTGGCGGCGGCGGATTTTCGGGCGGCGGCGGCAGCTTCGGCGGCGGCGGTTCGTCGGGCAGCTGGTAGGGAGCGCAAGAATGGCCAACCAACCAGCCCTCACCCCGGACGATCGGGCCCGCGTGGCGGAAGCCGTACGCGCGGCCGAATCGGGCAGCGCGGGCGAGATCGTGACGATCATCACCGACCAATCCGATACCTATCACGACGTCGCCCTTGTCTGGTCGGCAATCGCCGCCCTGCTCGCGCTTGGCGTGGTGGCAACCTTTACCGAATTTTATCTTGGCATGTGGGACGGCATTTTCGGGCGATGGGGTGAGGATTGGTCGCCGCGCCAGGTGCTGGAGCTGGCGCTGCTGATTGCAGGCCTGAAGTTTGCGGGAACCTGGCTGATCCTCCTCTGGCAGCCGCTGCGCCTGTGGCTGACGCCGCGTTCCATCCGCAACACGCGGGTTCGCGCCCGGGCCGTTACCTGCTTCAAGGTTGGCGCGGAGCGACGGACCCACGGGCGGACGGGTATCCTCATCTATCTGTCGATGGCCGAACACCGGGCCGAAATCGTCGCGGACGAGGCCATCGCCGCCAAGGTCAGCCCCGAGGTCTGGGGCCACGCCATGGCCTCCATGATCGCGCTTATCCGGCAGGGAAGCATGGCCGATGGCATGATCGCCGCGGTCAGCGAAGTGGGTCAGGTGCTTGCCCAGCATTTCCCGCGCGACGCCAACGATGTCAACGAACTGCCCGACCGGCTGATAGAGGTCTGATGTCCGACGAACAGATTGTCTGGCAGGGGCGTTTTGTCACCGCCAAGGTCAACGGCAAGTGGGAATACGTCAGCCGATCGCGCGGCATTCGCGCCGCGGTGATCGTGGCGATCGACGAGGAAGGGCAGGCCATTCTGGTCGAGCAGTACCGCGTGCCGCTGGGCCGCAATTGCATCGAACTGCCCGCCGGCCTGATCGGCGACCATGACGACAGCGCAGACGAGGACGATCTGGTCGCCGCTGCCCGCGAACTGGAAGAAGAAACCGGATACCGCGCCGGCCGCCTCGAATCGCTTGGGCAGTTCTGGTCCTCACCGGGGATGCTCAGCGAAAGCTACACGCTGGTGCGCGCGCACGATCTGGTGCGGGTGGGCGATGGCGGCGGCACGGACGGTGAGAATATCACCGTCCACCGCGTTCCTTTGCGCGATCTCTCTACTTTCATTGCCGAACGCCGCGCGCTTGGCGATGCGATCGACGGCAAGCTGCTGCTGCTGATGGGCGCCAGCCTGCTCGGCTAGAGGTCGCGGATGATCCCGCTGAAATCGACGCCGCCGTTCCCGGCATCGACCCATGCCTGATACAGCTCCTTGGCGCGCTTGCCCATTTCGGCATCGACGCCGGCCGTGTCCGCCGCTTCCATGGCGAGCGTCAGGTCCTTCAGCATCAGCGCCGCGGCAAAGCCGGGCTTGTAATCGTTGTCCGCCGGACTCTGCGGGCCAGCGCCGGGGACCGGACAATAGCTCGTCATCGACCAGCACTGGCCGGACGAAACCGAGGCGATGTCGTAGAAGGTCTGCGGATCGAGCCCCAGATTCTGCGCCATGGCAAAAGCCTCGCATGTGCCGATCATGTGGATGCCGAGCAGCATGTTGTTGCAGATCTTCGCGGCCTGCCCTGCACCACTGCCGCCGGCGTGGATCACCGCCTTGCCCATTTTGGCAAGGATCGGCTCGGCCTGAGCGAAACCGTCGGCGCTGCCGCCGACCATGAAGGTCAGCGTGCCGGCATTGGCCGCCGCGATGCCGCCCGAAACCGGCGCATCGACCATCTGGTATCCGGCCGCAGCGGCGGCTTCGGCAACAGATTTTGCGGTGGCGACGTCGATCGTCGAACAGTCGAGCAGAATGGCGGACTTCGGCGCTACGCCGATGACGTCAGAGCCATAGACCGCATCGACGATCTTGCCGTTGGGCAGCATCGAAACCACGGCATCGACGCCCTCCACCGCTTCGCGCGCGGCGGTGAAGGTGTTGCAGCCGTTCTCCTTCGCCTGCGCCAGCGCGGCTTCGGACAGGTCGAAAGCGCGGACATCGTGCCCCGCCTTCACCAGGTTCGCGGCCATGCCGCCGCCCATGTTGCCAAGGCCAATGAACGCGATTTTCATAGCAAACCCATTTCTCTGAACAGACCATAGCCCCCGATGACCAGCGCCGAGGGACCCATGATTGAGGTCATTACAAGGTGGAAGCGCTGCAACCACCTGTCAAAACGGCTGATTGGCAAAGGCTCCGCCCCCGTGACCTTCAGGATCGCCGCTTCAAGCAGGCTGACCGATTCCTCACGGCGGTGACGCCAGCCCATGATGGCCGCCCAGGTGAAAAACACCCCGGCAGCCGTCAGGACCAGAGCGAAGATCAACGGCCCTTCCACACTCCGGCGCGCTTTTCGACGAAGGCAGCCATGCCTTCGGCCTTGTCTTCGGTCGCGGTCAGAACCTGGAACATGCGGCGTTCGGCCAGCAGACCCTGATCGAGCGTGGTTTCGAAGGCCACGTTGACCATTTCCTTGTTCATCATGGCGGCAAGCGGCGGCATTCCGGCGATTTCGGCCGCCACCTTGAGCGCGGTGTCGAGCAGGTCGGCGAGCGGCACGACGCGGCTGACAAGGCCAGACCGTTCGGCTTCAGCGGCGTCCATCATGCGGCCGGTCAGGCACATGTCCATGGCCTTTGACTTGCCGACGGCCTTGGTCAGGCGCTGCGAACCGCCCATGCCGGGGGCAACGCCCAGCTTGATTTCCGGCTGGCCGAACTTTGCGTTTTCCGAAGCGATGATGAAATCGGCCATCATCGCCAGTTCGCAGCCACCGCCAAGCGCGAAGCCGTTGACTGCCGCGATCCAGGGCTTGCGTGTGAGGCGCACGATGTGGCTCGTCCACTTCGAGAAGAAATCGCCGGCGTAGAATTCGGCCGTGAGTTTTTCCGACATTTCCTTGATGTCAGCGCCCGCGGCAAAGGCCTTTTCGCCCGAACCGGTGATCACCGCGCAGCGTTGGCCGGCATCCGCCTCGAACTTGGCAAAGGCGTCGATCAATTCGTCGAGAACGAGGCTGTTCAGCGCGTTGAGCGCCTGCGGGCGGTTCAGCGTGATCAGGGTGACGGCGTCACGCTGTTCGACCAGGATCGTTTCATAGCTCATAGCGGTTTCCATTCCTCATCGGCAGGAAGCGGCGCGAAGATCGAATCGATCAGCGCATCGCTGACCTCTTCGGGTGTGGCCGGGTTCCATTTGGGGTCGTTGGTCTTGTCGACGATCAGCGCGCGCACGCCTTCGGCGAAATCGGGCAGCGTCAGCACGCGCGCGGCGATGCGGTATTCCATCACCATGTTTTCAGCGAAATCGGCGCACGACAGGCTGTCATGCAGCTGGCGCAGCGCAACCTTGCAGGTCTGCGGGCTCTTGGTGCGAAGCGCGGCAAGTTCCTTGGCGGCCCATTCGCTGCCATCGGCATCAAGGCTGGCAAGAACGTCCTCGTAGCGATCCGAAGCGAAATGCCGGGCGATCTGGGCCGCATTGGCCTCGATCTTGGCAGCAGGCGGCGTTGCGGACAGGGCCGCAAGAACCTGCCCCGGTTCATGCCCCTGCGCGATCCGCGCCTTGGCATCGGCAAGGCTTTCGGCCGGCAGGTAATGCGTCGCCAGGCCGGTCCACAGGCATTCCGCACCATCAAGCCGCGCGCCGGTGAGCGCGAGGAACTGGCCGAGCCGACCGGACAGGCGCGACAGGTGCCATCCTCCGCCGACATCGGGGAACAGGCCAATGCCGGTTTCCGGCATGGCGAAACGGGTGTTTTCTGTCGCGACGCGCAGGCGAGCGGGCAGCGCAATGCCAACGCCGCCGCCCATCGTGATACCGTCCATGAAGGCAACGACCGGCTTGGCATAGGTCATCAGCAGGTGGTTGAGCTGGTATTCCTCGTAGAAGAACTGCCGCCCCGAAGCGCCGCCATCGTTCAGCGCGGATTCGCGCAGCAGGTTGATGTCTCCGCCCGAGCAGAAGCCCCTGCCCTCGCTGTGATCGAGGATCACGACCTGCACGGCATCATCGTTCTGCCATGCGAGCAGCGCTTCGGTCATGCCCTTGACCATGCCCTGCGTCAGGGCGTGGATCGCCTTGGGCCGGTTCAGCGTCAGGAAACCCGCCGCACCGTCGCGGCGGACAATCAGTTCGCCCGCCTCGCTCATTTCAACAGGTGCGCTCACTTGAGAAGATCCCGGCCGATGATCATGCGCATGACCTCGTTGGTGCCTTCAAGGATGCGGTGGACGCGCAGATCGCGCCAGAAACGCTCGATCGGATAGTCGCGCAGATAACCGTAGCCGCCGAACATCTGCAGCGCCTTGTCGACGATCTCGCTGCCGCTGTCGGACGCCAGCTTCTTGGCCATGGCGGAGAAGCGCGACTTGTCGGGCGATCCTGCCGTCACCTTCGTGGCCGCGAGATAGAGCAGCGCGCGCGCGGCTTCGAGGTCGGTCGCCATGTCGGCAAGCTGGAACTGCGTGTTCTGGAAGGCGGCGATGGGCTGGCCGAACTGGCTGCGGTCCTTGACGTACTGCACCGCCTCATCAAGGCAGCGCTGCGCCCCGCCAAGCGAGCAGGCGCCAATGTTGATGCGCCCGCCATCGAGCCCGGCCATGGCGAACTTGAAGCCATCGCCTTCTTCGCCGACGCGGTTGGCAACGGGCACGCGGACGTTGTCGAAGATCACCTGCGCGGTCGGCGAGGCGTTCCAGCCCAGCTTCTTTTCCGGCGCGCCGAACGACAGGCCGGGCGTGTCCTTTTCCACCACGAGGCAGGAAATGCCCTTGGGGCCGTCCACCCCGGTGCGGACCATGACGACATATATGTCGTTGACGCCACCGCCCGAAATGAACTGCTTGGTGCCGTTGATCACATAGTGATCGCCTTCAAGCTTCGCCGTGGTCTTCAGCGCCGCCGCATCCGAACCCGAACCGGGCTCGGTCAGGCAGTAGCTGGCGATCTTCTCCATGCCCACCAGCTGCGGCAGATAGCGCGCCTTCAGCTCGTCACCGCCGAAGGTGTCGATCATCCAGGCGGCCATGTTGTGGATCGAGATATAGGCGCTGGTCGCCGGGCAGCCATAGGCCATGGCCTCCATGATCAACGCCGCTTCGAGCCGGCCAAGGCCGATGCCGCCGTTTTCTTCCGACACATAGATAGCGCCGAAGCCAAGCTCGCCGGCGGCCTTCCATACGTCGACGGGATAGTGGTGGTCTTCATCCCACTTGGCGGCGAAGGGCGTGATCTGATCGGCCGTGAACTTGCGCGCCATGTCCTGAATGGCAAGCTGGTCTTCGGTAAGGTCGAATTGTCCGGTCATCGGCTTTGCGTTTCCCCAAGAACCTGTTGATTGAAAAGTCGGGTGACTTCGCCCGAGTTGAGATAGCGATACCAGCGCGGTGCCGGCAGTCCCTTTTCCCAGGCGAGGCGTTCGGTCAGCGTCCCGGTGCTGTGGGGCACATCGGGCTGCAACCGGTAGATCGGATCGGCATAGGCCTTGTCTGCCGTTTCGATGGTCCAGCCATCCTTGCGCAAGGCCTGCACCAAAAGCGCGATGTAGCTGGCCGTCACGTCGGTTTCGTGCAGCAGCATGACCTGCACGGGCGCCCTGCCCAGTGTGCGGCGCGCCAGCTCGTCGTTATAGTTCGCTGCTTCGACATGGCGGGCAATGAAGAAGTCGCGCAGGCCAGCGGGGTCAATGGTCTTGCCCGCAGCCTTTGCCGCGGTGACCATCGCGTCGATCTGCCAGTCTGCGGCATCGACCGTGACATAGGCATTTGAAAGCTTACGGCTCGCCAGCCCGGCGCGCACGGCATCGCGCTTCGCCTTGTCCCCACCGCCTTCGTTGAGGAACGGAAAGCGGAACCACGGCCGGCGCCCCGGCTTGCCCTTCAACCAGGCTTCCGCCCGGTCAATATCGGCGAGATAGGCCTCGGACGAGACCGCCGTAAGCGCCAGATGGCTGTAGCCGTGGTTTGCGATGACGTGGCCGGCAGCGGCATAGCGGACGATGCGCGCTTCGCCGCCGACGCCGTCCGGTTCTGCCAGGCGCCCGGGATTGATGAAGAACGCCGCCTGACGCACCTTTTCATGCTTCAGGCTGGACACGATCAAGGCCGCACGCTCGTCCGGCGAAAAACTGCTACCCCGCGCGCGCGGGACATCATCAAAGGTCAGCGCGATCCGCTTGTCGGCATGCGCCGCCGGTGCCGCCAGAAGCGACAGCGCCAGCAGCAGCATGCGCAACAGGCGCATCATCAGCCAATCAGCTCGATGATGTCCTTGCCGAACAGGTCTTCGTCGCTCGGAATGACCTTGGTCTGGGCGAGCGGCTTGGAGACCCACGTGACGTTGACCAGATCGGCCCAGGTGATGTTGTTGTTCGTCGCGTTGCCGCCCCACGAACCGCAGCCGAGGCTGAAGGTCTGGCGCATGCCGTTCCACAGGTTGCCCGAGTTCGAGGCTGACTGCGGCTGGTTGACCATGACGCGGCTGGTCTTGGTGCCCAAGGCGAGCTTGAGCACGTTCTCGTCCGACTGCGAATAGATGCCGCAGGAGTGGCCCTGGCCCTGATAGGCCTGAATCTCGTTGGTGAGCGCGATCGCTGCGTCGAGGTCCTTGGCGCGGTAGAGCGCCATGGTGACGGTCATCTTCTCGCCCGAGAACGGATAGTCTGGACCGGTGCCGGTTTCCGGCACGATGAAGAACACCTTACCTTCGGGCAGTCCGAAGCCTGCCATTCCGGCGATCTTCTCGGCCGGCTGGGCAACGGCATTGGCGTTGATCGCGCCGTTGTTCCAGATCACGCCCTGCAGCTTGGCCTTCTCGTCCTCGGTGACGATGTAGCCGCCCTGATGAACCAGCTTTTCGAGCATCTCGTCGTAGATCGCATCGAGCAGGATCACGGCATTGTCGGACGAGCAAGAAGCGGCAAGATCGAGCGTCTTCGAGATGCGGATCTTCTCTGCCGCATCGTCGAGATCGGCGGTGTCGTCGACCGTGATCACCGCATTGCCGACGCCGACGCCAAGCGCCGGGGTGCCGCTCGAATAGGCGGCCTTGACCATCGGCGTGCCGCCCGTGGCGAGAATGCGGTCGCACTGCTTCATCACTTCATTGGTCTTTTCAACCGAAGGCGTTTCGATCGGAATGACGAGATCGGCAGGGGCGCCCATCTTTTCGAGCGCGCCGCGCATCAGGTCGCAGATGATCTTGTTGGTGATCTTCGCGCGCGGGTGCGGGCAGATGATGATCGAGTTGCGGCCCTTCACCGCCGAGATCGCCTTGATCACCGGGGTGGCTTCGGGGTTGGTCGAAGGCGAAAGCG
This sequence comes from Novosphingobium sp., assembly GCA_046063225.1. Taxonomy (GTDB): domain Bacteria; phylum Pseudomonadota; class Alphaproteobacteria; order Sphingomonadales; family Sphingomonadaceae; genus Novosphingobium. The sequence continues at coordinate 9,848 of JBJTLW010000053.1, forward strand.
CGCCGATCACGCCCACCGGCTTCACGATCTTGATCAGGTTGCGAACCGGATCTTCCTCGATCACGCCCACCGACTTGTCATCGATGATGTCCATCAGGGTGGCGCGGGTCTTGCGGAAGATCTTTAGGTACTTGCCGTCATAATTACCGAGCTGCGTCTCATCCACCGTGTGCTGGGCGATCATTTCGGCGGTCGATTCCTTGGCCACGGCCCAGACCATTCCGCGAATCCAGCGGTCCACCTGTTCCTGCGTGGCGTTCTCGATCTGCGCCTGCGCCGCGCGGCTGCGCGCGATCAGAGCGGCGACTTCCTTTGC
>JBJTLW010000054.1:0-3800 GCA_046063225.1 Novosphingobium sp.
TAGCGATAGACGGTGAACTTCTTCACCTTGCCCGCGCCTTCGGCCTTGTGGGTCTTGCCCTTGCCGCTGATCTTGCTTTTCGCGTCGAGGAAAAATTCGGCCATGAATGGGTGTCCGTCCTAAGCTTCGCGGCCCCCTCTAGCAATTGTGCGGCATGGGGCAAGGGGGAGGGCACCGCGCCTGTGCGATTTGCCAGTGCCGGGCGGCCTTTTTCGCTGGGAATCGGTTGTCGTACTGCGGGCGCAAGGCCGAGATTGGCGGGTCAGGACGGCGTGTAGCGGTGCGCCATCCGGTTCAGCGGCGTTTCGAACCAGCGGAATGACAGGTAAGACAGCGCGACCGTGGCGGCGATTCCCAGTGTGGTGGCTAATCCCGCAATCGGGCCATCGAGCAGAACGGTGTCGCGACCGAACAGCTCATGCACCGCACCAATCACCGGCAGGTGAAGCAAATAGATGCCATAGGAGATCGTGCCGACAAAGGTCATCGCAGGCAAACGCAGCAGCGCGTTCGGCCAGTCACCAGGGCGGCTGACGATCAGCAGGATGATGAGTGCGGTCGCCAGCGAAAGGCCGAAATGGCCGAACAGGCCCGATCCGATCGAGCCGATGCCTTGGCCGGCTGCGGCGGAAAGCATGGCCAGAGCAAAAAGGCCGCCACAAAGGAGCCACAGCTTTGCGCCGTTACGCGAAACCCGTCCGCGGATGTCATCGCGCAGCATAGCCTGCGAAACCAGCGCACCGATGAACGCGCCATCCATCCGGGCCGGTGTGAGGAAATAGCCCATGATGCCCTCGTCCGCCGCGACCAGGGCGAGCCGAAGGACCACGGAAAGAACGATCCCCAAAGCCAGCACCGGCATGATCGCGCGGCGCGGCGCGAACAGGATCAGTACGCCGAGCAGCAGGTACAATTGCACCTCGACGGCGAGCGACCATGTGGGGCCGAGCGCCCAGGCGTCTGTCTTGAGGAAGGCGGTGGCATAGTTCTGGGTCAGCGTCAGGTAGGTCCAGGCGGGTGTGCTGCCATCCAGCATCCATGCCGGTCCATTCAGGGCCTTCGCCGCGAAGAAGCAGGCCACAACCGCGAAATATAGCGGCAGAATGCGCACACACCGTCGCAACAGAAAGCGCTTCATCGCCCCGGGGCGGTCGCGCTGGGCAAACAGGATGCCGCCGATCAGGAAGCCCGACAGAACGAAAAATACGTCCACGCCGCCCCAACCAAAGGCAAATGGCCGGGTTGGATAATCAAGCGGGCTATGATGCGCCACGGGCACGCGCAGCACGTGAAACAGGATGACAAGCGCAATGGCAATCGTGCGCAGACCGTCGAGTTCGACAATGCGCCGCGGCGCCTGCGCCACAGAACCGGAAGCCTTCGGATTATCCCCCATGCGGCGAGCGTTAACCGCAGCAGGACTGGCTGGCCAGAGCAAATCTGGCGACGCGTGCGCGTTCGCAAGTAATGGCAACGCGGCGGGAATGGGCGCCCACCTGCGGAGGGCGCCCCTAATTACTTAGTCGGTATCGGCGCCGAGGCCGCCGGCGAGGCCGGTACCGCCACCCACTTCGCTCTCCCACCAGTAGGGCACGCGCTTGCGGGTGCCGGTAACTTCCTCATTGAGCGTCGCCGCATCGTAGAGACGGCCGCCGATCATCACCTTGGCCACCTTGTCGGAATTGCGGATGTCCTTGGTGGGGTCGGCATCGAGCACGACGAGATCCGCCAGCTTGCCGGGCGCAAGGCTGCCGATGTCGCCATCGAAACCAAGGCTGCGCGCGCTTTCGATGGTGCCGGCGCGCAGGGCTTCGACCGGAGTCATACCACCGCGTACGAAGGACCACAGTTCCCAGTGCGCGGCGATGCCGGCTTCCTGACCGTGTGCGCCAATCGACACGGGCACGCCCAGCCGCGCCAGCTTCGCCGCTTCGCGCGCGTTGTCATCATCGGCATAGTCCTCTTCCGGCGCGATTTCGCGGCGGGCGGAGCTGGCGGCAAGCGTGGCCGCCGGTTCATGCTTCGTGAGCAGCGGATGCTTGGTCAGGTCCGTATGCGAACGCCAGTAGGGATCGCCCGCCGGCCCACCATAGGTAACGACAAGCGTCGGCGTATAGCCAACCTTTGAGCGCGAGAAGTACTGAAGGACATCGTTGTACATGATGTCGACCGGCAGGTTGTGCTCGATAGTGGTATTGCCATCGGCGATCAGCGACATGTCGAAGCCGAATAACGAACCGCCTTCCGCCACGGAGCGCATGTTCTCCGCCAGTGCCGCCTTCATCACCTGCTGGCGCTGTTCGCGGCGGGGCTGATTGTAGTTCTTGATGGAGAACGCCCCTTGCGCCTTCAGGCGGCGGACATGGGCCAGCGCATCCTCATAGGAGTTGATCTCGGCATAGACGCCCGGGCTCTTTGCGCCATAAACGATTTCGCCGGTGGAAAAGCTGCGGGGGCCAAGCACCAGCCCGGCGCGCTGCATTTCCAGTTGCGGATAGACGAGCGCCGCGCGGCTCGACGGATCGTGGCGGGTGGTGACGCCAAAGGCGAGGTTCGCCAGTTCTGACCAGTTTGACTGTAGCGTCAATTCATCCACACCGTAAGGGCCATGGGCGTGAGCATCGACCAGTCCGGGGATGATCGTCTTCCCGGCGGCATCCAGCGTTGGCGTTCCGGCGGGAACGGCAACTGCCGCGCGCGCGCCCACTGCCTTGATTCGATCGCCTTCGATCAGGATCGTGCCGTCTTCAATGACGCCGCCGTCCTTGTCGGCCATGGTGACGATGCGAGCGCCGGTGATGGCAACGCTGCCCTGCGGCTTGCTGAGCGCCACGGGCATGGAAAGGGACACGCCGGTGGCAGGCGGCGTGTATTTGGTCGCTCGTGCGCCTGGCGCATCGGCAAAGAAGGCGCTGCGATCGGCGGTATAGAGCGTCGGGCCGAGCGACCAGCGCAGCTTGGCGCCGCCATTGGTCCAATGGATCCAGTCGGCCCCATCGCCGCTGGCCTTTACGACCGGCAGCGGCGTTCCCGAAGGCGCGGCCGACAAGGTTTGCGTGCCGGGCAACATCGGCATGACAAAGGCCTGATAGTTCTGGCGGAAGGCGAAGAACTTGCCATCGGGCGCAACGGCGTAATCGTTGACCAGTTCGCCTTCGGCATGGACTCGTTTGGCCTCGCCGTTGAGGTCGGTGCTGATCAGGCGCTGCTTGTTGCCTTCGGAGACGACCGCGAACATGCGGTCATTCGCGCCGCCGAATTGCGGATGGCCCCCATCGCGCAGCACGCGCACCGCCGCGCCGCCGCTGGCGGGCACGCGATAGATGCCGGGGTCTGATGAATTGCGCGGGGAAACCAGCCCGCCGCCCTGCTGCTTTTCAAACAGCACAGTGCGCCCATCGGGCGAGAATACGGGCCGCGAATAGTGGCCGGCAACCTTGGTAAGGGCGGCGGCGCCCGATCCGTCCGCACCAATTGTGCGCACTTCGCCAAGGGCCGCATCGGTCCAGCGGACATAGGCGATGCGCCGCCCGTCGGCTGACCATGAGGGATAGGCCTCCATCGCCTCGGTTTCCGAAGTCAGCCGCCGCGCGGTGCCGCCGCTGGCAGGCTTGACCCACAATTTGCCCAGAGTTTCGAACAGGATCTGGCTGCCATCGGGCGATACGGTGGCCCCGCGCGGCATGGTGGTGTTGAAGCTTGCCGGGGCAACCGGAATTGCCGGGCGCGGCGGATCGATAACCAGCCGGGTATCGGCCACGCGGAACGGGATCACATTGGCCTTGCCCGATGCCAGATCA
>JBJTLW010000003.1:0-33894 GCA_046063225.1 Novosphingobium sp.
GGAAAGCGGCCGAGCTTCCACGTCTCCTGATTCCAGCCGCGCCCAATGATCCACGGGCGTTCAGGGTGGGCGGCGGCGAAGGCAGCGATCTTCGCCTGCGCCTCAGCCAGCGACTTCGTAGTCGAGAGATCGAGCGTCAGCGAGGCGAGGCCGATCTCCATGATGTGGGCATGGGCGTCGATCAGCCCGGGCATCAGCACCCGGCCCTTGCCATCCACCAGATAGTCGGTTCGGGCAGGGCGCTTGTCGCCGCGATGGAGAACTTGGGCGATCTTGCCGTCGTTATCGATGACAAGGCCGGTCAGCCGCTCGATATTGCCTTTGGTGTCGACGCTCAGGCCGTCGACGTTGTCGATCAGGGTATCTGCAAGGGCAGGGGTTGCAGCGGCGAGGGCGACCGCTAGGGCAATACGCCTCACTTGCGCTTGGCCGGATTGGGCAGGCGGCGCACCAGCGCGCTGGTATCCTGCCGGCCGCCGCCGATGGCTTGGACTTCGGCATAGAACTGGTTGACCAGCGCGGTGATCGGCAGCGAGACGCCAAGCCCGCGCCCTTCATCCATGGCGAGGCCGAGGTCCTTGCGCATCCAGTCGACGGCAAAACCGAAATCGAATTCGTCATCGGCCATCGTCTTCCAGCGATTGTCCATCTGCCAGCTTTGCGCTGCGCCGCCTGAAATGGCCTCATAAACCTTGTCGGTATCGAGGTGGCTGGCCTGGGCAAAGCGCATGGCTTCGGAAAGGCCAGCGACAATGCCGGCGATGCAGATCTGGTTGACCATTTTCGCCGTCTGGCCCGCACCGGCGCGGCCGATGTGGACGACCCGTTTTGTATAGGCTTCGAACACGGGCATGGCGATGGCGATGGCGTCCGGCCGCCCGCCGCACATCAGCGTAAGCTTGCCCTGTTCCGCGCCGATCTGGCTGCCGGTCATCGGTGCGTCGACGCAATGGATCTGAAGGTCGCGTGCCTCGACAGCGATCTGGCGGGCAATGCGCGCCGATGCCGTGGTGTGATCGATGAACAGGCCGCCGCGCTTCAGGCTGCGAAACACGCCGTTGGGGCCAAGCACCACATCGGACAGGTCATCGTCGTTGCCGACGCAGGTTATGACCACATCGGCGCCTTCAGCCGCATCGGTCGGGCTGGATGCCACGCGCACGGACAGGTCGGCGTTGTCCGCCTGCCAACGATCGCGCCGTTCGGGGGACCGATTGTAGATGGTCAGGTCGTGGCCGGCGCGGGCCAGATGACGCGCGATCGGTCCGCCCATCACGCCGAGGCCCAGGAAGGAAATCTTGCGTTTTTCGCTCATGATCTTCCTGTTAGCGACAATTGCGCCGCGTGCCAGCCCCCGGTAAGTGTCGCTGCCATGCAATTCCTCCAAACCCCCCGCGCACAGCGCCTGTTTTTCTGGCTGTTCTGGGCCGTGGTCCTGCTTTCCGTGACCATGGCGTTCCTGCCCAAGCCACCCGCAATGCCGACCGACCGTTTTGGCGACAAGGTGGCACACATCCTTGCTTTCTCGGCGATGGCGGGGCTGGCGGCGCTTGCCTATCCGCAGGCATCGCGCTGGAAAGTGATCGAGCGGCTGAGCTTCCTGGGGGCGATCATCGAGGTCGTCCAATCCATTCCGGTTCTTCACCGGCAATGCGACGTGCGCGACTGGATTGCCGATACGCTGGCCGTGGTCGTCGTCACCGCGCTGGCCGCCATTATCCTGCGTCTCCCGGTTGCCTCAGCGCAATAGCGGTTTGCAAGGCAGCGGCTTTGCCTTTAGGGCGCGCTGCACCATGGAAACGACCGCAAACCCGTCCGTTGCAGCCCAGTCGCTGCTGACCATCGCCGATGTTCGTGCGGCGGCGGAACGAATTTCGGGCTCCGTCGTGCGGACCGACATGGATTATTCCCAGACGCTCAGCCAGATTGCCGGGTGCGACATCTGGCTGAAGTTTGAAAACCTGCAATTCACTGCGGCCTACAAGGAGCGCGGCGCCTTGAATGCGCTGCTGCATCTGTCGCAAGAGCAGCGCGATCGCGGAGTGATCGCCGCCTCGGCCGGCAATCACGCGCAGGGGCTTTCGTATCACGGCACGAAGCTTGGTATTCCGGTCACCATCGTCATGCCGCGCACCACGCCGACGGTGAAGGTGCTGCAAACCGAACAGGTCGGCGGCAAGGTCGTGCTCGAAGGAGAGACTTTCGACGAGGCCTATGCCTTTGCGCGTTCGATGGAAAAGCAGCTTGGCTTGACCTTCATTCACCCGTTTGACGATCCGCTGGTGGCCGCAGGGCAGGGCACGGTCGCGCTCGAAATGCTCGAAGACATGCCGGATCTCGACGTGCTGGTGATCCCTGTGGGCGGCGGCGGCCTTGCATCGGGCATGGGCACGGCGGCGCGCGCGATCAAGCCGGATATCGGTCTGATTGGCGTTGAAGCCGAACTGTTCCCGTCGATGTACAACCGCCTGAAAGGCACCAACCTGCCGATCGGCGGCGATACCTTGGCCGAAGGCATCGCGGTCAAGGAACCGGGCGAGTTCACCTCAAAGGTGCTGGCCGGCCTGCTCGACGATTTCCTGCTCGTGGGCGAACGCGAAATGGAAGCCGCACTGGCGCTGCTCCTGCAGATCGAGAAGACCGTGGTGGAAGGGGCTGGCGCTGCCGGACTAGCTGCCGTGCTGCGCAATCCCGACATGTTCCGCGGCAAGAAAGTGGGCATCGTTCTGTCGGGCGGAAATATCGACACGCGTCTGCTTGCCAATGTGCTGCTGCGCGACCTTGCCCGCTCGGGCCGCCTCGCGCGGCTGCGCCTGACGCTTCAGGATCGCCCCGGCGCGCTGTTCAAGGTGATGGAAGAATTCAACCGTCACAACATCAACATCATCGAGATCTGGCATCAGCGCATCTTCACGCACCTGCCGGCGAAGGGCCTTATCACCGATATCGAGTGCGAGGCACGCGACAAGGAACAGCTCGACGCATTGGTCGCAGGCCTTCGCTCGAAGGGTTATGATGTCAGCCAGGTTGAACTGAACTAGCCTGATTGACAGGCAATTTTTCGGGTCGCACTCTAATTCCCATCGCGTGGGAGGAGGCGCCGTGTCCGTTTCGCGAATTTCCGGAATTGCCCTGGCCGTTTTGGCAGCACTGTCCGTGCCGAATTCGGCTTTCGCGCAGGATGACGTTAACGTCCCCCAGACAAACGCGGTAACCCCTTCCGAAGAGTGGGATCCTGAAGTCGACCGCACGGATGCGGATGTTGAACGCGGCGTTGAGCTCGGTCGGCCAGACTGCCGGGACGACTTGGTGACAAACGTCCTGCTTTCCAAAGGACGTGCGCCGAGCACGGGGACGAATCCAGCAGCTGCGCCTATTCTTCTGCGATTGAACCCGGAACTCGGCGATGCCACGGCCGCCATTCGCGAGAGCCTGACGAGCCTTGATTTTGTCGCGGTGGGCGAACCTGCACGGTTCGAGCTGACCGTTCTGGCCGACTATCCGAAAACGCTGACCCTGGTGGACCTCGCCAAATACAAGCGGGAATGGACAAGCGTCGGCCTTCCCCGGCCGAACGGGTGCGGCATTCTCGCACCGCCCCAGTTCCGGCTCGGCAATCTTGATCTCAATGACTGGCGCGATGTTTTGAAGGCCCGGCTTATCGAGGAACGGCGCGTGCAGCGCCTGCTTGATGAAGCGCGGCGCAATAGGGGCGATGCGATCGAAACCTGCATTGATGCGGGTGATATTGAGACGGCATTCTGCGACGTGGGCGAATATTTCAGCCCGCGCGAGTTGATCAACTACTGGCGCGATTTTACTCAGGATTCCGCCATTACTCTGTGGTTCCGCAACCGCACGGATCAGCCGCGCTACGTCTATCTTGTCACCATCGATGGGTCGAACCGGATCGAATCAAGGCTGACGGGGAAGGGCGGAAAGGACATCGTCCTTGCGCCTGGAGAGCGCCGGATGCTGACACTGAAACCGTTTCAGGCTCTCGGAAGATTGCGGCTGTTGACGCTTTCATCGCCGCAGCCCCTTTCGCTTGCGTCATTGATGCAGCCGGGTGCCTTCGGAAATCGCGCTTTCAAGCAGGGTTGCCAAGGTGAATTGCTGCCACGCAACGCTGAAGCTCCCATGGCCCCGCTTCCGGGAATGGACGGCTGGTCGACGAGTTTGACCGAGGTGCGGATTGCCTCGCGCAACTGCGTGCGTGCCGGCGGCGGGCGCAATGCAGCGCTTTCACAGGTGCCGTGGATCGCCCAGATCTATTCGATCATCCCCTATACCGATCAGGAAATCGCAGCGGACGACAAGAAGCACAAGCTGCAGCGCATCGGCCTGTCCGAAATGACGGAGCAGCAGCAGGATCACCGCTGCGGCGGGTCGCTGATTGCGGAAAACATCGTTCTTACGGCAGCACACTGTTTCGCCGATCCTCCCTTTGCCGGGCCAAACGAAGCCAAGGGGCGGCTCAATCGCAAGGTCCGTCTCGGCAGCCAGAATCTGGGTGGCGGCTATGCCTACGATATCGATGCCATTGCCATTCATGCCGGTTACCGCGCCTTGCAGGATGCCCATGATATTGCCCTGCTGAAAATCCGGCCCCGGACCGGCGCCCGGCCGTACAGCGGGCCCTTTGCGCCGCGAAGCACGGCCCGCAATCTGGCGGCTAACGCGCCCCTTTCGATCTTTGGCTGGGGGTACACGCAAGAGATCGCGTGGCGAGCGGCGAACTTCCACGTGAACTCTGCCGGCGGTTTCCAGAAGGCGGCGCGTATTCTTCAGGAGGCGCCGATGGCCGCCATGGATCGCGGGGCGTGCCGAGCCGTTCTCGGCGCTTCGGTCACGGATCGCATCCTGTGCGCAAAGACGCGCGCCGGTCAGCAGGCGTTCACCTGCAAGGGGGACAGCGGCGGCCCGCTAACGCAGCTGGTCGGCGGGGTCTATCGGCTGGTAGGCGTGGTCAACTTCTCGCGCGGATGCAGCCCGCAGGTGCCGACCGGCTTTGCCTCGGTGGCCGCCTATGATCGCTGGATCGAAGCGGCGAAGGGTTGGCTGGCGCAGAATTCCGGCAAGGTGAACCGCGTGCCGGAGCCTGTCTCCGCGCGGTAATCCGGCAAGAAAAAAGGCGGCCCGCCATGCGGACCGCCTTTTTTCCGGTTCAGCCGATCAATGATCGGGATTGGTATTGTGGTCCGAGCTGGCCGAAGCGTCCGGAGCGGCTTCGCTGCCGCTGGCGGCAGGAGCAGCTTCGCTCGCCGTAGCAGCCGCTTCGGTGGTTGCTGCTTCGGGAGCAGCTTCTTCTTCCTTCTTGCTGCAAGCGCCGAGTGCCGCAACGAGAGCGAGAGCAGAAACCGTGGTAATGATCTTGCGCATCAAATTCCCCCTCCAAGCAAGGATTGCCGAGAATCGCGAGGCTATACGAAATGCAGCTTGCCTAAAAGCGATTTAAATCCTGCCTCGTTTTCCAAGGGTTTGAGCATCGGATCGGTATAGGCAAGCAGCAATCCCGGGTCGCGCATGTCCCAGGCGGCCTCCAGAGTTCGGATGGCGTCAGCCGTGCGGCCCCATTGCGCCAGGACCTGGCCTTGCTGGTAGAGGCTATTGTCACCGGTCTGCGCGATCAGATCGGCCAGCGCCTTTTCGGCCGCGGGCCTGTCGCCCTTGCGCATGGCAATGGCAGCCTTGCCGGGAAGCGAGGTTGGCACGAAACTTTCCGCAGCGTATTCCGCAGCTGCCTCATCAAGCTTGCCCTGCGCCAGCAAGGCATCGCCGATATTGCCATGCAGGGTGGATCGTTTGGGGTTGATCTCAAGCGCCTTGCGGCTTGCGGCAATGGCATCGTCCCATTGGCCAAGGGCAATGTGGACTTGCCCCTTGGTCTTGAACACCGATGGATCGAGCGGGTCGAGGCGGATCGCCTTTTCGATGGCTGGCAGTGCCTTGTCCATATTGCGCCGGCGCGCGTGATAAAGCGCATAACGGCTCAACACGCCGGCATTGCCCGATCCGAACTGAAGCGTCCTTTCATATGGCTCCTGCGCGGCGGCAAAGTCGAGCTGGCCATAGAGCAGGGCATAGGCCAGCGCGGCGTGGCCTTCGGGATATTCGCTGGCAAGCGCGACCGCGCGGCGGGCTTCGGCCGCAGCCTCGGCGAACAGGCGTTTGCGCTCGTCCGCCTGGACATACTGGTTGGCAATCACCGCCAATGCGCGCGATCGAGCGGCACGCGCCGCGGCAAAGTCCGGATCGATGCGGATCGCTTCCTCGAACCGCGCCAGCGCCCCGCGATCGCTCGCTTCGTCGATCTGCGATTCGAACAGTTCCTTGCCGTGAAGGTAGGCGTCATAGGCGGCGGCGTTACCGGTCGTCCCGCTGCGTTTCACCGGTTCCTTGCTGTTGCCAGCGGCAAGGCGCGGGGTGAGGGCGGCGTTGACCGCTTCGGCAATTTCTTCCTGGAGCTTCAGGATATTGTCGAGCGGGCGCTGGTAGCTTTGCGACCACCGGCTGAAACCGGTTGCCGCTTCCACCAATTCCACCCCGACGCGAACCTCGTTACCGGCAACGCGGACATTGCCGGAAAGCAGGCTGGCGACGCCGAGTTTGCTGGCGATGCTCTCGGGGCTCTCCCCCTTGCCCTTGAAGCCGCTTGAGGAAATCTGGCCCGCAACGATCAGCGCCGGGTTGCGGGCAAAACGCGCGCGCAGTTCGGCGGCAACGCCGTCCGACAGGTACTGCTGCGCGGGATCGCCGCTAAGGTTGTCAAATGGCAGGACGGCAAGGCTGTTGCTTGGCCCGTCGCCTTCGCGCAGCCATGAAAATGCGGCATAGCCGGCTCCGGCCGCAACGACCGCGCCGCCGGCAATCAGCGCTGCCCGGCGGTTGACGCCCTTGCGAGCGCGGACGGGGGGAAGGGCTGGGGCATCGCCATCGAACAGCGCGGCGAGCGCAGCCAGGGCGCGCTGCATTTGCGGTCCGTCGGCGCGCATCCCCTCTTTCGAAATGTCGATGAACTGGAATTGCCCAAAGCCCAGGGGCGGGTGTGTGCCGTCCAGAGAGATCGGAACAAGCCGACCCCTGTCGCGCGCGCGGCCGGCCTCATCGTTGACCCAGTGCGAGTCCACCGACGTTTTCGACCACAGGACGACAACGGCGCGCGCGGTTTCCAGCGCATTGCCCGTCACCTTGTCGAAGCGTTCGCCGCCAGGGATCAGGCCGTCCCACCAGACGTTATAGCCAAGCCCTTCGAGCAGGCCGATCATGGTTCGCGCCAGCTTCTGGTCATCGCGCGAATAGCTCAGGAACACGTGGCTCCCGTCTGCCACCCCGCTGCGCGCCGTGCCGGTTCCGTCAGACATGTGTGTTGTGCCTCGTGCAGCGCCCCAAATTCAGGCTGCGGCACATCTGTATTGCGCGCGCCGGGCCTTGTCACCTGCCTTGCACTCGAGCGGGCCGAACTGTACACCTGTTCAATAACAGACAGGTACAAGAACCGGGAGAATGTACATGGCCACCGCCGCCGAAACGAAGGTCGAATTGCGTTACGAGCCTATCAAGGCAAAGATCGGCGCGCGTGTGCTGAACTCCAAGGAAGAGCTTCTTTCCGGAGAATTATCGGCCCAAATCCTTGACTTGATGGAAGACCGCGGCGTGCTGGTTTTTCCCGAGCTTGACCTCAGCGATGCCGAACAGGTGCAGTTTTCCAATTCACTGGGCGGCAACGCTGATGAACTGGCGGGGCAGAATCAGGACGCGGTGTTCAAGGTATCGCTCGATGAAAAGGCGCAGCACCGCAACGTCGTCGAATATCTGAAGGGTTCGCTGTTCTGGCATATCGACGGGACGATGAATCCCATCCCGATCCGCGCCTCGATGCTGACCGCAAAGGTGCTTGCGCCCGAAGGCGGCGATACGCTGTTCGCCAACACGGCCACGTCCTATGCCGATCTGCCGGAAGACCGGAAGGCCGAAATCGAAGGCCTGCGCGTCGTCCATTCGCTGTGGTGTTCGGCGTTTTACCACACGCCCGAACCGACGCTTGAGCAGATCGAGGACTGGCAATCGAAGGGGGAGGCGGAGATTCCGCTCGTCGTCACCAATTCGTCCGGCAAGAAGAGCCTCGTGCTCGGCAATACCGCGCACTACGTGAAGGGGCTGGACATGAAGGACAGCCAGCGGATCCTTCATGGTCTGCGTGAATTCGCCACCAGCGAACCCTACATGTACGAACACAAGTGGAAGCTGGGCGATACGGTGATGTGGGACAACCGCACGTCTCTGCACAAGGCAACGCCCTATGATCCCTATTGCGGCCGCATGATGCACCGCACGATCATCAAGGGCGGCGAAGCCTGGGAGGTTGCCAAGGGCTGACATTCGATTCGACGGTGATCGCCCCGGCGAGCTTCACGGCTTGGCGGGGCGCGCTTATATATGGCGGCAGTTCAGTCCTGCCCCGCCTGGAGATAAGCAATGGCAACCGCCGCAGACGTCAGCCTTCGCGCCGAAGCGATCAAGCCGAAGATCGGCACCCGTGTCTTGAACACCAAGGAAGAGCTGCTGTCCGGCAAGCTCTCCGCCGAAATCCGCGACCTTTTGGAACAGCGCGGCGTGCTGGTGTTCCCGCAGATCAACTTCACCGATGAAGAACAGATTGCCTTCACCAAGACGCTGGGCAAGTTCGCGCCCGAACGCGCCGGCGGCGACGAGGTAATCAGCAAGATCACGCTTGACCCCACCGAAGCGGGAGAGAGTGCGGAGTACCTCAAGGGTTCGCTCTATTGGCACATCGACGGCACCCGCAACGACGTGCCGATCCTGGCCTCGCTGCTGTCTTGCAAGGTCCCGAGCCCCAAGGGCACCGGCAATACCGGCTTTGCCAATTGCTATGCGGCCTGGGACGACCTCAGTGAAGAAGACAAGGCGCGCTATGACGGCCTGCAGGTTCTGCATGCGCCATGGGCGACGGTATTCTACCATGATCCGGAACCGAGCCTTGCCAAGCTGCAGGGCTACATGCGTATTGGCGAGAATGAGCTGCCGCTGGTCTGGACGCACAAGTCGGGCCGCAAGAGCTTGGTGCTCGGCAACACCGCGCAGTCGGTCGTTGGCAAAAGCCCCTCGGAAAGCGCGCTGATCCTTCACGGGCTGCGCGATTGGGCGACCTCCGAACAATTCACCTACAGCCACGAATGGACCGCTGGCGACATGGTGATCTGGGACAATACTGGCACCGTTCACCGCGCCGAATGGTACGATCCCGATTGCGGACGCATGATGCACCGCACCAAGCTGGAGGGCGAAGAGCCCTGGCAGTAAGGCTGGGCGCCGCCGATCAGTGATCGACGCTGGGTCCGGGCCGCGCCTGGCCCAGCTTCTGCTTCTTCATCAGCAGGATCACGGGGATCGTCCCCAGCGCGATCAGGCATGACAGCCAGAACGCATCGATAGTCGCAACCATTGTCGCCTGCCGCGCGACTTCACCTATTGTGCGCGCAACCATGCCGGTGTCACCGAAATCGAGCCCTGGTCGCGCCCATTCGATCATCGGATTGTCGGGCCGGACGCCTTCCGCAAGCCGCCCCGATACCTGTGCTGCCTGCTTGATCGAGATCAGAGTCATGGCCGAAATGCCCATCGACTGGCCAAGGTTGCGCATCAGGGCAAAGATCGCGGCGCCCTCGTTGCGGAAGACGGGGTTGAGCGTGGCAAAGGCCAGGGCCGACAGAGGCGAGATCAGCAGACCGCCGGAAAAGCCCTGAAACGCGCCGGCAATCATGATCGGCATCTCGTCGGTCTGCAGGTTGAGCGATGAGAAGAGATACAGAGACACGACCGAACAGCTCATTCCGATCAGCAGCAATATCCGCGCGTCGATCCGCTTCATGACACGCGTCACGATAAGCAGGCCGACGATCGTGCCGACCGCGCGCGGGATGTTGATCAGCCCGAACTTGAGCGCCGAATAACCCAGCAGGTTTTCGGCATACATCACCAGCATCGGACTCGACGCGAAGATGACGATGCCGATCACGGTGGACACAAAGGTGCCGATAGCGAAGTTGCGGTCGGCAAAAAGTTCGGCACGCAGGAACGTGTCAGTGCGCGTGAACATGTGCACGATCAGCAGGTAGAAAGACAGCGCCACGATCCCGGCGTAAATGCAGATTTCCGTGCTGTCGAACCAGTCCACCTGCTCCCCCCGGTCCAGCATCAGCTGGAAGCAGCCGACGAAGAACGTGAGCGTAAGGAATCCCACCCAGTCGAACTTGGGCAGGGTTTCGTCGACCACCTCCAGATGCGCGAATGTACCGATGAAAGCGGCAATGCCCACCGGAAGGTTGATAAGGAAGACCCAGTGCCACGAGTAATTGTCGGTCAGCCAGCCTCCCAGTGTCGGGCCGAGCAACGGGCCCATCATTGCACCAAGCCCGGCATAGGCCATGGCGGTCGGCTGTTTTTCGGGCGGGTTGATGTCAAGCAGGGTCGCCTGACCCAAGGGAATAAGACCAGCACCCGCAATGCCCTGGATAATTCGGGCAAAGACCATAAATTCGATCCCGCGCGCCATGCCGCAGGCCAGCGACGCGAGCGTGAACATGGCTATGGAAATCAGCATCACCAGTTTGCGCCCGAACCGGCTCGCCAGCCACGACGACAGCGGCATCATGATGGCGCTGGCGATCAGGTAGGAGGTAAGGACCCAAGCGATCTGGTCTGGCCCGGCCTGCAAGTCCGCCATCATCTTCGGAACAGCCACGACGGTGATCGTCATGTCGATCGTGACGATCAGAGTTGTGATCATCACCGAAGCCGTAATGAAGGCCTTGCGCGTGGGAGAGGGATAAAGCAGCTGAGCCATTCAGTGCATGGCGATAATAAGCCATGCTACTAATTGCAAGCGCCGCGCGACAGTCAGCGGACCAGTGGCGCGAATTGACAAGATTTTCGCAATGCGCTGGACTAATCTTCGGTCGCGTCCGGATAACCGGAATAATCCGGTGTCAGGCAATTCGGGGGAACCGATAATGACCGTGACAGGCCGATTTTTCCTCGCCGCCAGCGTGCTGGCCATGTCCGCTGCCTCGCAGGCACAGGCTCAGTCGAACAGCTCGACTCCGCCGCCGACGATGCGAGTCATGCGCGTTCAGCCGGTCACGCCGGTAAACCCCGCGATCCTGCAAGCGATGGGCACGCAGAGTGAAATCACTCCGCCCCCGGAAGTTGCAACGCGCGGCGGTGCCGGGTCGGTCACGCTCAAGGCCGGGCCGAACTCGGCCATGGTGCGATCCCTGGTCGTGAAACGGCAGTTCACTCTCGCCCAGGCGAAAGCGATGAGGCGCGTGACGGTCGGCCAGACGGAAATGAACCTTGAGCCAACCTTCAATAACCCGCGGGCGCTGTTCAATGTCGCCCAGAAGGTGCGCGGCCAGGCGAACGCTGCGGAAGTCCTGTCGGAGGACACGCGAATTCTGGAGGTTGACCAGGGTTTGCTGATCCGCAGTTTTCTCACCTATCGTGTGAAGCCAGGCGTCTGCACCGACAACGTCCGGCGCGGGGCGCTCTATGCCGCCGGGCTGACCTGCGCGACCCAGCTTTCGGATCAGGCGCGCACGGCGGCCTTTTCCAACCCGCGTGATCCGCACTACGTTCGCGATGCCACGGCGCGCGCACGGGCCATCGAGGAGGCGCGCGTAAAGTCCGCGCAGATTGAGGCCGACCTGAACCAGTCGGTGGCGCAGATCCGCGCGTCGCTCAACAACCCGGCGAAGCGCGCCGAGTTCGACGCCGCACTTGGTGCTGGTGAAACGGCGCGCCTCACAACGATGACGGACGAACAGATCAAGGCGGAGATCGTCAATTCGGGCGAAACCTCAGTCGAGCAGACGCTGTTTGTGCCCCGTCTTGACCGCGTTGACCCTGAGATTGCGCAGAAGATCCCGTTCAAGAACATGGCCAAGACCAATACGGGGACCCCGATGTTTGTCGGCGGGATGACCGTGAAACCAAGCGGGACGATCAATCCCGCGATCATCGGTGCCATGAGCTCCGGGCCGGTGGTGAAAACCCAGACGGTTCCGGAAAAGGTGTTCCTGACGGGCTTCACGCTTGGCCGTTCCTACGAGTGGAAGGAGCGGATCGAAAAGACGATCAAGACCTGTCTCGTCAGCTGCAAGAAGACCTATTATGTCGAGGTGTTTGCCGGGTTCAATTACGGCTTCGGCCTGCGCTTTCCGATGAAGGTGGGCGGCACCTATACCTTCAAGGAGCAGAGCGGGGCGAAGTCGGCCGAGTTCAAGGCTGCCATCACCCCCTTCAACGGCGGTGAGGCCGATTATCTGGCAACAGGCCTTTCCGGCAGCCAGCTGTTCGGCGGCAAGGAACTCGTCGCGCAGATCGGCGCCCATGCCGGGGCGGGATACAAGCTGCCGATCATCGGTTCGGATTCGATCGACATTCCGGTCGGCGTCGATCTGACCGAATACCTGCCAGGCGATTTTTACAAGGGACAGTTCACCCCGCCGACACCGGGCGGATTGAACAATCCCAAGGCGGAACGGTTCTTCGAGGAAGTGGACCTGATCGGCGGGCGAGCCAATTTCGGCGTCATCGGCGCGCAGGTTTTTCCGGGGGTGCGCGTCGAGCTGACCTCTGACATGCTGACCTTCAATCTGCATGACTTCAACAAGACCGGGAACGCCGATACCCTGATTACACAGACCGGCCAGGTCGTGCCGCTGGGTATCGATTCGGCCAACCGTAGCCGTTTTTCCATCAGCGACCCCAAATACAACGTGGCTTTCCTGATCACGCCCGGTCTTAACGCGCGACTGTTCGTGGACGTCGCCGTCTGGTCGCACAGCTGGAACTTTCCGGTGTGGTTCCCGCAACTTGCGTTGAAGCTTCCGCCGGGCGGGGTCGAATTTGCCTGTCACGAAGGCACCGAATGTTCGCGCACGATTACCGTTTCACCGGGTGCTTATAACGAACAGACAGGCCCGGCCGGCGTCATGGGCATGGAACTGGAAAAGTGGGGGCAGGGCTTTGACAACAAGTGGCTGTCGGAATGCGCGGACGAGACGTGCCGCTTCGGCATCCGCTTCGTGCGGCAAGGGACGATCTATGCCGCGATGCACAAGTTCGATGCCAACACCCAGCTGAAGCTGACTGACTTCTCGCAGGATTTCATCCGTGCCGACATGGAGGCACAATCGCTGGTCGCGGAATCGAACATCCGAAAGACGAAGGACATCTCGCAGGACTATCGCGAAATCTATCGCGCCATCTGGACGAAGCGCTGTTCGGACAAGATCTGCTTCGACAAGATCAAGGGCATTTCCACGCTGCACCTGCTGGAAGTGAACGCGCAGCAGAAGGCCCACGCCGATTGGACGACGAACCAGGTGCTGATCGAGGTGCTCAAGAAGTTCACCCCGATCTATCAGGGTGAGATCGACGCTTCGAAGGCGCGCGTAGCAGCCGAGCAGGCGGCGGCGGCCAGGCGCGCTGTTATGCAGGCGAACATTCCTGCACTGAAGCGCCCCTGACCACACAGCCCTGGCCGGCGCACCATCGCTGCTGCGCCGGCCAGCTTGCTTGACCCGCTTCGACGGCGTGCCATACATCCGCTCCGGCGCCCCCGCACGAGGTGTTGCGCTGACGGAGAGTTGCCATGTGGGAAGTGACCGAGGTCGCGCCGAAGATCGGTTCCATGATCCGCGCCGACAAGGGAACGCTGCTTTCGGGGGAGCGTGCGGCGGAGATCCGCGACCTTCTCGAGCAACGTGGGGTTCTGGTTTTTCGCGGCGCCAACCTGTCGGATGACGAACAGATCGACTTTACGAAGACGCTGGGTACCTTTGCCCATGAAAAGAGCGAACAGCGCGAAGGTGCAAGCGGGGACGCGGTCTATCCGATCACCATGGACACCGCGATCAATCCCAACGCCGATTACCTGAAGGGCGCGTTCTTCTGGCATATCGACGGAACGATGGCGCAGGTGCCGATCCGCGCCTCGATCCTCTCGGCGCGGCGGCTGTCGTCCGAAGGTGGCGACACCGATTTCTGCAACACTTATGCCGCGTGGGAGGCCTTGCCTGACGATCTCAAGACGAAGTGCGACGGATTGAAAGTCGTCCATTCGCTTTGGCGTTCGCAGCTCTATCACGAACCCGAACCCAGCTATGCGCGGCTTCAGCAATGGAAGTCGCGCGGCGAAAACACATTGCCTCTCGTCTGGACGCATGAATCGGGGCGCAAGAGCCTTGTTCTGGGAAATACGGCCCAACAGGTGGTCGGCATGGACGTTTCGGAGAGCGAGGATCTGCTCATCCGTTTGCGCGATTGGGCAACGGGCCCCGAATTCACCTATCGCCACAAATGGGAACTGGGTGATACGGTGATCTGGGACAATACGGGGACCATGCACCGGGCCACGTGGTATTCGGCGGACAGTGGCCGCCTGATGCATCGCACCAAACTGGAAGGCGAAGAGGCGTTCGCCTGATTTCTGAAAACCAGAAATTTCAATCGGGGAGACGATTTTGAGCGGCAATTCCGAAGGCGCGCTGGCCGAATGGCGGCGCTATGGCATGGTGCCCATCGCTGCGGCCCTTGGGTACGCCACCTGCGTCATTCACATCTATGGCCTTGGCGTCTACATCGAACCGATCGCCAAGGAATTCGGCTGGAGCCGCGCGGCGGTGACCGTCGGGTTGACCCTTTCGACCTTGGCGCAGGCCTTTCTCGCCATTCCGATTGGCATCGCAGTTGATCGCTTCGGGCCGCGAAAACTGGCCATCGTCGGCATTCTTCTGACCTGTCTGGCCTTTGCCAACCTTTCGACCGCGACCGGCACCACGGGCAACTGGTATCTGATCTGGCTCGTCATGTCGGCCGCCTCGCTGCCGATCCAGGCCACGGTCTGGACCAGTGCGGTTGCCTCGCGATTCCATGCCTCGCGCGGGTTGGCACTGGCGGTAGCGCTGTGCGGCGCATCGGTGGCGTTGATCGTGTTCCCGTTCCTTGGCACCGAACTGATCCAGAATTTCGGCTGGCGGCAGGCGATGCGGATCGAGGCGCTGGTCTGGCTGCTGATTGCCTGGCCGGTGGTCTTCTTCCTGTTCCGCGGCGCGCAGGATGAGCGCAGGCCCGCGGAAGCCGGTCCGGTGAAGGCGGCGGAAGTCCTGCCCGGCATGTCGCTGCTCGACGGCCTGAAAACCACGGTGTTCCTGCGTCTGCTGATCGTCGCCCTTCTGTTTACATTTGCGGCCATCGGTCTCAATGTTCACTTTCCGCTGATCCTCAAGGGCTTCGGTTTCTCGCCGATTTCGGCCGCTGCGCTTGCCTCGCTCATCGGCTGGTTCTCGATTCCGGGGCGCCTGGTGACGGGCATGCTGCTTGACCGGTTGCGCGCATCCTATGTTGGCGCTGTGGCCTTCCTGCTCCCCGCCATCGCCTGCGCCCTACTGCTCTACGGCGGCGGGACTACGCTCGCGGTGGGCGTCGCGGCGGCTTGTATCGGCTTCACGCTCGGGGCCGAGGTGGACGTTCTGGTTTACCTGACCACGCGCTATTTCGGCCTGCGCAATTTCGGCGGCCTTTATGGCGGTATCCTTGCAGCGCTATCGATCGGCACGGCTTTCGGACCGTGGGTTGCGGCGCACGTTTTCGATGAATGGCAGAGCTACGATCCCTTTCTCCTCAGCACATTCGTCACCATGCTGGCGTCGAGTCTGTTGCTTGCGAGCCTGCCACGCCCGCGCCCAGAACTGGCCGATGTGAGGAACATGACCTTTGACTGACTTCACCGAACTGGCACGCGGATTCTATCTCGAAGGCTTGTTGGTCGACGGAGAGGACATCTGGTTTACCGATGTCACGCGCGGCGGTGTGCACAACCTGCGCACCGGACAGACGGTGCTGCCCGAACGCACCATGATCGGCGGCCTGCTGATGAACGCTGATGGCAGCCTGCTGGTGGCGGGCGAGGGTGGGATCGACTGGGTGAACCCGGCAAGCGGGGCATCGGGAATGTTGCTGGCAGGGGTCGAGGGCGTCAACGAAATGCGCGCGGACGGCCAAGGCGGCATGCTGTTCGGCACCATCGATCTGCCGGCGATCCTCCAAGGGAAAAAGCCCGGCCCGTCAACGATCCGGCACATGGCCGCGGATGGATCGGTGCGCATCCTGAAGGAAGGATTGGTCTTCGCCAATGGCCTTTCGCTCGATGAAAGCGGTTCGACGCTCTACTTCAACGAGAGCTTTTCGGCCATTCGCTCGTTCTCCGTCGGGCCCGATTTTGCGCTGGGGCCGATGGGCACACTGATCGCGAAATACGATTGCGATGGCATGGCGCTCGACGTGGATGGCAACATCTGGATCAGCGGCTTTGCCAGCAGCGACCTGCTGTGCCTTGACAGCGCCGGCGACGAAGTGGCGCGGCTTGCCCTGCCGGGGCCGGCCTGCACCAACGTCCGCTTCGGCGGCCCAGACATGTGCGACCTCTATGTCACCATCGTCGATCCGGCGGACGCGCAGAAGCTGGCCGAAGGCGCGCCGATCACAGAGCAGAACTCGGCGCTTTACCGCACCCGCAGCGCCATTCCCGGCGCGCCGACCGGGCGGACGGCGCTAACGCTGAACTGACGTCCGCTGCCGCTCGCTGCGCAAGAATTTCTCAGATCGCGACGGGCTGTTCGTTTTTGTCCGCGCCGTCCGCTGACGCGACTGGCCGGGCCATGCGCGCGCCAAGCCAGGTTATCAGGCCGCCCATGACGAGCAGTACGCCGGTTAGGTTCGGGTGACCGGCGGCGATGATCTGCGAGGCGATCAGCGGCACCAGCGCGCCGCCGATCATCCCGCCAAAATTGAAGGCGAAACCTGATCCTGTGTAGCGCAGGTGTACAGGAAACAGACTGGCGAGCCACGGGCCCAGCGTCGCATTGTTGAAGCCCAGAACCAGCATCGTCAGGCATAGGGTAAAGGCGGCGAGAGGCACCGAGCCGATCGCCAGTCCGGGGCCGAAGCCAAGTCCTAGGCTGGCCATCACGAGCGCGCTCGCGGCGATGGTCTGGCCGGGGCTCGTTCTATCGGCGCGGCGGGCGCCAGCGAGGATGCCTGCGGCATAAAACAGCGGCGTGAACAGTTGAATGGTCAGGAAGGTCTGCCGGTCATAGCCGAGTTGCGTGGTCGCTTGCGCCAAGGCAAACGACGTCGCCATGTAGAACGCGGCGAAAGTGGTGATTACTCCGGCCGCGCCCCAGACCAGCGCGCCCGGCCGCTCGGCGAATATGCGGGCCAGCGGCACGCTTGGCGGATGCCCTTTGGCGAGCGAAGCCTGGAATTCCGGCGTCTCGGAAATCTTCAGCCGCACCCACAGGCCAAGCACGACCAGCACGGCCGACAGCAGGAACGGCAGGCGCCACCCCCAGGCGTTGAACCGTTCCGCGCCGAGTGCCGCGTTGAGGCCCAGGAACAGAACGTTGGCAAGGGCAAGGCCCAGCGGTGCGCCCAGCTGCGGTGCCGCGCCAAAGCGGGCGCGCCAGCCTGGCGGCGCATTTTCGACCGCGAGCAGCGCTGCGCCGCCCCATTCGCCACCTATGCCGAGCCCCTGGCCGAAGCGGAGCAGGCACAACATGGCCGGCGCGATCCATCCCACCTGCGCATAGGTTGGCAAAAAAGCGATCGCGGTGGTCGATATGCCCATCAGCAGCAGTGCGACAACCAGCGTCACCTTGCGGCCCACACGATCGCCGAAATGGCCAAAGGCAATGGCGCCGAGCGGGCGGGCGACAAAGGCCAGCCCGAACGACATCAGCGCCAGAAGGGTCTGCGCGGCGGGATCCTGTTTGGGAAAGAAAAGCGGTCCGAACACAAGCGCGGCGGCCGTGCCGTAGATGAAGAAGTCATAGTATTCGATCGTCGAACCGATCATCGCGGCGGCCAGCACGCGGCGGTTCTTTGCTATCGGTCCTGCCGGCTTGGCCATCGCGCGTTCTCCCCTGCTGGAAGGGTATTCGGCGCGATGGCCTTTAGGTCAAGGGACTTGCCGCATTGCCGTCAAGCGAGATCGCGCACCTTGGGTTCACGCTCCCAGTGGCGCACGGCGCCCACCTTCATGAAGTCTTCCGGCATGCAGACACCGCTGTCCGGCTCGATATTGGCCTTCGGGAAAAGGTGCTTTCGTGTGCCATTGCAGGCGGCGATGGTCTTGCAGTGGAACCAGGCATCGGCAAACCAGCCGACCGCACCGACGTCGCGGGCAAGAGCTTCAGCCTGATCAGGCATCAGGATGGAAATCACCGCATCGAACATGACCGATGGCGTGCCCGCCAGTTGGCCGTCGGCCTTCAACGTGCCGCCCTTGACCGGGATAGCGCCAACCTTCGGCGCCACCAGCTTGACCATGCCGCCTTCAGCCTCGATCGCCTTCTTCAGCTCGTCGATTTGCGCCTTGTTCGATCCTTCGGCGTAGAGAATGCCAACGCAGCGACCTTGCAATGTTGCCTTTGCCTGCTTCTGTATCGACAACGCGTCCGACACGCCAAGATTGACCGGCGCGCGCTTTGCCTTTGCCTTGGTCGGCAGGTCCATCGCCAAAGCCTTGGCGACGCGCTTGGCCAGATCTTCGTCAACATTGCGCAGGCGCGAAAGGACGCGGCTGCGAACGTGTTCCAGCGTCACCTTGGACAGCTCGAATGTGAGAGCAGAGGCGAGGTGGGCCTGTTCGTTGGCGGTCAACGAAAGGAAGAACATTCGAGCCTGACTGTAATGATCGCCGAACAGTTCGGCGCGCAGGCGCACCTTCTCGGTCGGGTCGTTGCGTTCGGCGTTTTCGCTGAAGCTGGAAAAGCCGGTTTCCGGGCATTCACGCGGACCGCCGTCTTCCCCGGCTTCGGCCAGGCTGTTCGGCTCGTAATTTGCCCGCCCCTTGGGCACCAGCGTCTGCATCATGCCGTCGCGCTGCATGTTGTGGAACGGGCATTTGGGCGCGTTGATCGGTATCTGATGGAAATTGGTGGTGCCAAGCCGCGACTTCTGTGTGTCGAGGTAGGAGAACAGGCGCCCCTGCAAAAGCGGGTCGTTGGAAAAATCGATGCCGGGAATGATGTTGCTCGGCAGGAAAGCAACCTGCTCCGTCTCGGCAAAGAAGTTGTCGACGTTGCGGTTCAGCGTCATGCGGCCGACGATGTCTACAGGCACGTCCTCTTCCGGGATCAGCTTGGTGGCGTCCAGCACGTCATAGGGCTGCTTGGCTGCCCACTTTTCATCGAACACCTGTACGCCAAGGTCCCATGCGGGGAAGTTGCCGGCCGCAATCGCCTCGAACAGATCGCGACGGTGAAAATCGGGGTCGGCGCCGGCGATCTTGACCGCTTCGTCCCAGGTGGTGGATTCCATCCCCAGAACCGGCTTCCAGTGAAATTTCACGAAGCGACCTTCACCCTTGGCGTTGACCAGGCGGAAGGTGTGCACGCCGAAGCCTTCCATTGTGCGCAGGCTGCGCGGAAGGGTGCGGTCGGACATGGCCCACATGATCATGTGCATGGCCTCAGGCATCAGTCCGATGAAATCCCAGAAGGTATCATGCGCGCTGCCGGCTTGGGGATAGCCGCGGTCAGCCTCCATCTTCACCGCATGGACCAGGTCGGGAAACTTTATCGCGTCCTGGATGAAGAACACGGGGATGTTGTTGCCGACAAGATCCCAGTTGCCCTGCTGGGTGTAGAACTTCGTCGCAAACCCGCGCACGTCGCGCGGCGTGTCGACCGAACCAGCGCCGCCCGCAACGGTGGAGAAGCGCACGAAGACCGGGCACTGGTTGCCGGCCTTCGCAAAGAGGTCCGCCTTGGTCAGGTGTGGAATGGCCTTGGTGACTTCAAACACGCCGTGAGCGGCAGAACCGCGCGCGTGGACGATGCGCTCGGGAATGCGCTCGTGATCGAAGTGGAAGATCTTTTCGCGCAGGACGAAGTCTTCGAGCAGGGTCGGCCCGCGTTCGCCTGCGCGCAGCGAGTTCTGATTGTCTGCAATGCGGTGCCCATGATTGTCGGTCAGGTGCGATACACCGTCGGCATGATCGCCATCGGACGGAACCTGTTGATGCGTTTCGCCGGCATTGCCATGATTTTCCTCGGGAGTAAGGCGCCCGCTTCCGGGCGCATGATCGTGCAGGCCATTGGTATGCGCAGGCGAGGCGTCGGACGTGCGGGCCATGGGGCTTCTCCATTTGATGGGGTTTTGCGCAGAATAAGGCTGGTGCGTCGTGCGTAACGGTTCATGCGCAGGATTGTTCCCGGTCGTTGCAGCATGGGGAGTCGCTTTCGGGCTAACGGAACCGGCGGGCGATGCTTCCAACCCGGGAAATGGTGCAGGGGAAAAAGCCGTGCGCTTTCACTTGGCGTTCATGCGCATGCTGGCTATAGACCCGGCCATGCTGAAGCACTCGCCGATCAAGCTCGCCGTCCTCGCGCTCGCCACTACGGGCCTGCTGCTCACTTCCGGTTGCGGCGGCGGCCGCAAGAATCGCGATACGGCCTATGTCGCCCGCGACGTGGAAACGCTCTACACGGCGGCCAAGGACCAACTCGATCGCGGTGACACGAAGGTGGCCGCAGCCCTGTTTGACGAGGTGGAGCGCCAGCATCCCTACTCGCCGTGGGCACGCCGTGCACAGCTGATGAGCGCGTTCTCCTATTACGCCGGCCGAGATTACACGAAGTCGATCCAGGCGGCGCAGCGCTTTCTGTCGATCCACCCGGGCAACAAGGACGCGCCTTACGCCTTCTACCTGATCGCGCTTTGCTATTACGAGCAGATCGGCGACGTCACGCGTGACCAGAAGGCGACGACCCAGGCGCTTGACGCGATGAACGAAGTGGTCCGCCGCTTCCCCCAGACGCGCTATGCCACCGACGCGCAGCTCAAGCTGGACCTGATCAAGGACCACCTGGCTGGCAAGGAAATGGAAATCGGCCGTTTCTATCAGCGTTCGGGCAAGTGGCTGGCCGCTCAGCTGCGCTTCCGCACGGTCGTTGAAAAGTACCAGACCACCTCGCACACGCCTGAGGCGCTGTACCGCATGGTGGAAAGCAACCTTGTCCTTGGTCTGCCGGGCGAAGCGCAGAAGTCTGCTGCCGTATTGGGCGCGAACTATCCGGGCAACGAATGGTACGAACGCGCGTTCAAGCTGATGGAAAAGCACGCGCCGGGAACGCAGGCCATCTGATCGCCTGTTACAAGGCGCAGGGTTTCTACTTCAAAAGTTGACTTTGCCGGAATTGCGGGCTTTCTGTTGCGATGCTTTCGCAAAAGACCCGTTATACGATCCGCGCCTTGCAGCATCTGTCAGACACCTGGCAGCAGGGGCCGGTGCGATTGGATGCGATCGCCGAAGCCCAGAACATTCCGCGCAAGTTTCTGACCGTGATCCTGTCGGAAATGGTGCGTGAAGGGCTCGTCATCTCTCACCGTGGCCGCGATGGCGGTTACGAACTCGGCCTGCCGCCCGTCGATATCCGCTATGGCGACATCATTCGCCTGACTCGCGGCAGCCTTGCCCTTGTTCCCTGCGCCAGTCGAAACGCGCACGAGCATTGCCAGAATTGCCTGCCCGAAGCCGAATGCCGGTTGCGCGGATTGATGCTGACTCTGCGCGATGAAATGGCGGCAATGCTCGACAAGGTGACGCTCGCCGATCGCATCGACGTGGAAGCACCCTTCGCCGAAGAGGCCGAGACAGCCTGATCCACCTGCCGCAGCAAAGCGACGCTTTGTCGCAGGCAAGCGTTTCTTCTATTGTCTATAATTTCAGTAGAGATATTCTTGGCGCCACAGGAGGCGACCATGGATTCGAACCGAGACGATCGCAGCAAGGCTGCCAGCACCGGCTTTTCGCAAGGCTCTGGCCCGCTTGATGCAGTGGCTGAGGCTGTGTCGCGGATGCGGTATGGCGCCATCGAACTGACCATTCACGACGGGCGTGTCGTACAGATCGAAGTGACCGAACGCCGCCGCTTTACCTGAACCGTTTTCCAGTCGCCCGGCTTTCATTCGGCCGGCCACGGCTCTCTCCCCCGATGCAGACCGGACCGCCGGATGCATCCATTCCCTTGACCAAAGGATTGGAAATGCATCTGTTCGTCCGCAGCAGCCTGCTGGCTGCATCCGCACTTGTTTCTACCGTACCCGCTTTCGCCGCCGATGCGCCGGAAGATGAGCCGCAGCAAACCTCGGTTGGCACCGGCGCTTCTGACGAGGCTGACGAGATTGTCGTCACCGCTCGCCGACGCGAGGAAAGCTCGCAGAGCGTGCCGATCGCCGTTTCGGTGATCGGTGGCGATCACATCGACGCCACCGGTTCGTTCAACGTCGGCCGCTTGCAGCAATTGACGCCGACCTTTCAGTTTTACTCATCGAACCCGCGCAATTCGGCGGCGAACATCCGCGGCCTTGGTGCGCCGTTCGGCCTGACCAACGACGGTATCGAACAGGGCGTCGGCATCTATGTGGACGACGTGTACTATTCGCGCGCCGCCAGTTCGACCTTCGACTTCCTCGATGCCAAGCAGATCGAGGTGCTGCGCGGGCCGCAGGGCACGCTTTACGGCAAGAACACGACGGCTGGCGCGATCAACATCACCAGCCGTCAGCCGGAATTAGAATTCGGCGGAAGGGCCGAAGTGTCTTTCGGCAATCTGGCGTTCAAGCAAGCCAAGGCAGCGGTAACGGGGCCTCTGTCCGACACGCTGGCGGCGCGCCTTGCGGTATCGATCACAAGCCGCAAGGGCACCCTGTTCAACGTCCGCACTGGCACTTTCATCAACGAACAGGACAACACCGGCCTTCGCGCCCAGCTTCTGTGGCGGCCCAGCGACCGGGTCGATGTGACCTTTGCCGGGGACTATTCCGTGCAGGATCCGGAATGCTGCGCGACCGTCTTCGTCCGCACCGGTGCGACGCAGCGCGCGACAAACCGCCAATATGCGGCTTTGGCCGCGGCGCAGGGCTATGCGCCGCCTTCGAGCAATCCCTATGACCGGCTCACCGATGTCGACGCGGAACTTAACGCCGGCAATAAGATTGGCGGCGCTTCGGTTCGCGTCAAAGCCGATCTTGGCACCGGGACGCTAACCTCGATCACGGCCTGGCGCTTCTGGGACTGGAAACCCTCAAACGATCGCGACTTCATCGGTCTGCCAATCACCACGAAGTCGCAAAATCCATCGCAGCAAAATCAGTACACGCAGGAATTCCGCTATGGCGTCGATGGCGACCGGCTCGACTACCAGATCGGCCTGTTCGGCTTTCACCAGACGGTGCGTACCCAAGGGCTCCAGGTGCAGGGGGCGGCCGCGAGCAAGTGGCTGATCGCGCCGTCGAACAGCCTCTCCAACGATCCGTCGGTGCTTAATGGCCTGACCGCGAATAACGACATTCGCTTCGATAATTCCAGCTTCGCACTTTACGGGCAGGCGACGTGGAAGGTCACCGACCGCTTCGCGATCCAGCCGGGCCTTCGGGTCAACTACGACACCAAGAAGGGCTCCTATGCCTCGGTGGTTACCGATGGCGCGGGCAATCTGGTGCTGTTCAAGCCGGTCAACTCAGCGCGCGAACTGGCGCAACTGGCTGTCCTGCCGCCGCAGAGCTTCTCCGCGACGTTCTCCGGCTGGAATGTCAGCGGCGACGTAACCGCGAAGTTCGATGTGTCGGACGATATCCATGCCTATGCAACCTATGCGCGGACGTTCAAGTCGGGCGGCATCAACCTCAATGGCGTGCCGGCCGATGCCGCAGGCAGCCCGCTGCTTGCGGCGGCAACGGTGAAGCCGGAACGGATCAACCACTATGAGGCCGGGTTGAAGACACAGTTCTGGGATCGCAAGGTTACGCTCAATCTGGCCGCCTTCCGCACCGATGTCGGCAATTTCCAGGCGCTGGTGCAGAACGGCCAGCTTGGCGTCCTGCGGGGCTATTTGGCAAATGCCGAAAAGGTTCGCACCCAAGGCTTCGAAGCCGATTTCTCGATCCGGCCCAGCGAACGGTTCAACGCCTATGTCAACGCGGCCTACACCGACGCAACCTATCGCAAGTTCGTCGATGCGCCGTGCCCGCCGGAACTGTCTGGCGGCGGCACAGGAACGCCGGTCGCTGCACCCGGCATTGTCGGCAACAGCCCCGCCAACTGCGACATTTCCGGACAGAGCCTTCCCGGCGTTTCAAGGTGGGCCTTGTCCTGGGGATTGGAAACCAATGTTCCGGCATCGCTTTTGGGCAAGGACGGCGAGGTCTATTTCGGCGCAGACGGCTCGTACCGCTCGCGCTGGTCGTCCAATCCTTCACCGTCCGCCTACACCTGGGTCGATGGCTATGCGCTCACCAACTTCCGCGTCGGCTTCCGCACGCCGGGCGGATTCGACATTTTTGGCTGGGTCCGCAACGCCTTCGACACGCAGTATCTCGACCAGTTGCAGGTCCAGAGCGGGAGCACCGGACTGATCGTAGGCAACCCTGGCGATCCCAGAACCTTCGGCGGCACGATAAAGATCGCTTTCTGAAGCGCGAGTGGTGTTTAGCCGGGTGACTTGGGCTGTGCGGTTCGCTAGAACAGTGCACGAACATGCTCACCCGGCTATCCATCCGCAATATCGTTCTGATCGAGGCGCTGGACCTCGATTTCTCGCGTGGGCTCGGCGTGCTCACGGGGGAGACGGGTGCGGGCAAGTCGATCCTGCTTGATGCACTGGGACTGATTCTTGGCGATCGGGCCGATTCCGGGCTGGTTCGCGCGGGCGAAGACAAGGCCAGCGTGACCGCGACTTTCGAATTTGGTGCCCTGCCAGCCCCGATTGCCGAGGCCTTGGCCGATGCCGATGTCGAGGTTGAATCGGGCGAAGCGCTGGTCATCAAGCGGCAGGTCAAGGCCGACGGTGGATCGAAAGCCTCGATCAACGATCAGCCCGTGGGCGTCGCCTTGCTGCGGCAGATCGCTGCCGCTCTGGTCGAATTGCACGGCCAGCATGATGACCGCGGCCTCGTCAATCCGCGCGGCCATCGCGCCTTGCTCGATCGATACGCACGCGGTGACGTTGCCGGGGTTGAGGCGGCGTGGAAAGACTGGCGGATCGCCGAAGACGCGCTCGAGGCGGCGCGGGCGCGGGTTGAACAGGCCGGTGCAGACCGTGATCTGTTGCTCGCGCATCTGGCGGAATTGACCAGCCTTGCTCCGGAAGAGGGCGAGGAAGCGCAACTGGCCGAAGCTCGCGCCACGATGCAGAAGGGCGAGCGCCTGTCCGGCGATCTCGGCGAATTGCAGCACCTGTGGGCGGGATCGGATTCGGCCCTGGCATCGCTGCGCAGCGCGGCGCGCCGGCTGGATCGGATCGCCGGCGAGCATCCCTTGCTGGGGGAGGCGCTGGCTGCGCTCGACCGCGCGGTCATCGAAGCGAGCGAGGCCGAAGACCGCATCGCGCGCGCCGCCGAAGCTCTTTCACACGATCCCCAGATGCTCGACCGGATTGAAACGCGCCTGTTCGAGCTTCGCGCGGCAGCGCGCAAACACGCCTGTCAGGTAGATGATCTGCCGGCCAAGGCCCGCGCCATGCGCGAAGCGCTCGATGCCATCGAGGGCGGTGAGGCGCAGATTGGTGCGCTTGAGGCGCGCGCGCACGAAGCCGGGCTGCATTACCAGGCGCTCGCCGAAACCCTGTCGATCACCCGCTACGAAGCCTCGCAGAAGCTCGACAAGGCGGTCGCGGCCGAACTGGCTCCACTCAAACTCGATGCCGCGCGATTCAAGACGCAGATTTTGCGCCTGCCCGATGATCGCTGGGGGCCGGGCGGCATGGACGCGGTGGAATTCCTGATTGCCACCAATCCGGGCGCCGACTTTGCTCCGCTGGGCAAGATCGCATCGGGCGGCGAACTCTCGCGCTTCATCCTCGCACTCAAGGTCGCACTGGCGGAAGAGGGCGGGGCGGCAACGGTGATCTTCGATGAAATCGATCGCGGCGTCGGCGGTGCGGTGGCCAGCGCGATCGGCGAGCGCCTGGCCCGCCTTGCGCATGGTGGACAACTGCTTGCCGTGACGCACAGTCCGCAAGTGGCTGCGCGCGGCACCACCCATTACATGATCGCAAAATCGAGCGAGGGCACGGTGACGCGCACCTCGGTCGGGCTGCTCGATCAGGCCGGGCGGCAAGAGGAAATCGCCCGGATGCTGTCGGGCGCGGAAGTGACGCCGGAAGCCCGCGCCCAGGCCGATCGCTTGCTGGAAGGCGTGTGATGGTCCTGTCCGAAGCGGATGCCGCCAACGAACTGATGCGCCTTGCCAAGGTGATTGCTCACCACAACCGGCGTTATCACGCAGAGGATGCGCCGGAGATTTCCGACGCGGAATACGATGCGCTGGTCCGTCGCAACGCCGAACTAGAAGCCGCATTCCCGCACCTGATCCGCGAGGATAGCCCGAGCCGTCTTGTCGGGCATGAGGTGGCGGCATCGCCGTTGTCCAAGGTGACGCATGAGGTTCGGATGATGAGCCTCGACAACGCCTTTTCGGACGAAGACGTGGCCGAATTCGTTGCACGGGTCCGGCGGTTCCTGAATTTGCCGGAAAATGCCGAAGTGGCGATGACGGCGGAAGACAAGATTGACGGACTCTCGTGCTCGCTGCGCTACGAGAACGGAATGCTGGTGCGCGCCGCGACGCGGGGCGATGGTCAGGTTGGCGAAGATGTAACGGCCAACGTAGCTACCATATCCGATATTCCTCAACAGCTTGCCGGCGATTTTCCAGACGTGTTCGAGGTACGCGGCGAAGTCTATATGGCTAAGTCGGACTTTGTCGCGCTGAATGCTGCGCAAGAGGCCAGTGGCGCCAAGATTTTCGCCAACCCGCGCAATGCCGCAGCCGGATCTCTGCGCCAGAAAGACGCTGCAATCACAGCAAGCCGCCGCCTGCGGTTTCTCGCGCACGGTTGGGGGGCGGCGTCAGCGGTGCCGGCGGACAGCCAGTTCGCCATGATGCGCCGCATCGCCGAGTGGGGCGTGCCGGTATCGCCTTTGCTCGTTCGCTGTGACGACACCGGCGCCATGCTCAACCACTACCGCAATATTGAGCATCAACGCGCTGATCTTGATTACGATATTGACGGCGTCGTCTACAAGGTTGATCGCCTTGATTGGCAGGAGCGCCTCGGTTTCGTTGCCAAGGCACCGCGTTGGGGAATGGCGCACAAATTCCCGGCTGAGCGCGCGGAAACGACGCTGGAAGGCATTGATATCCAGGTCGGTCGAACCGGTAAACTTACTCCGGTGGGTCGCCTGAAACCGGTGACGGTGGGTGGCGTGGTTGTCTCCAACGTCACGCTGCACAACCGCGACGAGATTGCTCGGCTGGGCCTGCGCGTGGGGGACCGGGTTGTGCTGCAACGCGCCGGCGACGTCATTCCGCAGGTCGTCGAAAACCTGACCCGCGACGACGATCGACCCGAATTCGTCTTTCCCGACCACTGCCGCGAATGTGGCAGCGAGGCGGTGGCGGCAGAAGGCGAAGTGGATGTGCGCTGCACCGGCGGGCTGATCTGCCCGGCGCAGCGCACGGAAAGGCTCAAGCACTTCGTCAGCCGCGGCGCGCTCGATATCGGGGGGCTGGGTGAAAAGACCATCGATGAATTCTTCGCCCTCGGCTGGTTGGAAAGCCCTGCGGACATTTTCCGCCTGCGCAAGCGCCGCGATGCCATTCTGGAGCGTGAAGGCTGGAAGGAGAAGTCAGTCGACAACCTGCTTGCTGCGATCGAGGCGCGCCGCGAACCCGATGCGGCGCGGCTGCTGTTCGGCTTGGGCATTCGTCACGTCGGCGCGGTGACGGCGCGCGACTTGCTCAAACGATTTTCGACGCTGGCAGCGCTGCGGGAAACGGCGCAGAAAGCGCACGATGGGGATGCTGATGCCCTGGCGGAATTGACCGCCATCGATGGCATTGGCTCTGCAGTGATCGAGGCGCTGGGCGATTTCTTCCACGAACCCCACAACATCGCGGTTTGGGATGACCTGCTCTCTGAAGTCTCACCGCCACCCTACGTCGTCGAGACAAGGGACAGCGCCGTATCGGGAAAGACTGTCGTCTTCACGGGCAAGCTCGAAACGATGAGCCGCGACGAGGCAAAGGCGCAGGCCGAACGGCTGGGCGCCAAGGCCGCCGGTTCGGTGAGCGCCAAGACCGATCTGGTTGTCGCCGGACCGGGGGCAGGGTCGAAACTCAAGCAGGCGGCCGCGCTAGGTATCCAGGTTATTGACGAGGCCGCCTGGGCCGAGATCGTCAAGGCCGCTGACTGACCCGTCAGGCTGCCAGAAGAGTTTGCCCATCGTCGTCATTGGCGGGAACATGGCGGGTGTGGCTGCGGGTGCGCCGCTGCCGTGGTTTTGGGCGGCGTACTGGGAACAGACGACCAAACGTGCGCACAACTGCACGCGCATGGCGTGCGGCCCCGATCAGACTGGCGGCGATCACGGCGTCGAAATAGAGCGCCAGGTCCAATGCATAGGCATAGACGAGATCGGCCGAGCCAAGCATCAGCACCACTTCGCCAGCAAACAGCAGAAGTCCGCCCAGCACGAAGATGTAGATCACATCGCGGCGCGACCGGTTGAGCAACCAGTTGGCCAGAGGTGCGACGATCGTCTGTCTGAGACTGCGAGACAAGGAAGCGTCTGGCAGCAGCTTGAGCAGCAGGACGGCCGACAAGAGCATAACGACAAAAAGGCTCGACATTCATCCTCTCCGACGGGCGTGATCGGCCCGAGGTGGGTAACCTGCCGGCGGGACGCAAGGGCGATCAATGCCGGCACATCCATTGACAAGGCAAGGCCGTGGTCCACGATGTCGGTCATGGAGATAGCCCCTCTCGATCAGGGCTTTGGCGCCCGTGTGACCGGTTTTGATCTGGAGCGTGGGGGCACGGCCAGCGAAATCTCGGCCTTGCAGGCGGCGTTCGATCAATACCACTTGCTCATCATTGCCGGCGCCGGCGTGATTTGCGGTGAGCGCCATGCCGAAATCGCATCGTGGTTCGGTCCGGTCGGCGCCAACCGTGATGCGGATGGCAGGCTGTGGACCTATCTTGATAATCGCGACACGGTTGGGCGGAACGAACTGAAGTTTCATTCGGACATTAGCTTCATGCCAGAGCCGTTCCTTGGCCTCAGCCTGCACCCGGTAGCCTTGCCGGAGGGGGTGACCGAAACGAGCTTCATCAGCACCGCACTTGGCTGGGATGCGCTTGACCAGGACCTGTGCGACCTTCTTGCCAATCGCAATGTGAAGCATGAATTTCTTGACGAAAGCACGGTTTCCGATGCCTTCCAGAACCTCCATTCCTGGCACCCGGCGCGCATGGCCCATCCCCGCAGCGGGCGGCCCGTGCTGTTCGTCTCGGAGAACAATGTCCGCGAGATCGAGGGCTTCGGGCGCGAAGCGAGTGCGCCCTTGCTGGAACGCATTTTCGCGACGCTCTATGCACCGGAAAGGCGGTACGATCATCGCTGGCAGGCGGGCGATTTCCTTGTCTGGGACAATCGCACCCTGCAGCACGCCCGGCCAAAGGTTGCGGACCCGGCGGATGGCCCGCGGGTGATGCAGCGGGTTGCCCTCGGCACGCTGAGTTTTGCCGAACAGTTCGAAGCGCGCCGTCCAGCCATGGCCTGAGCCGGCCCCCGGATCACCAGCGGCGGGACCATTCCGCCAGGGCTCCGGCCCGCGATGCCCGGACCCGCGCCTCGCTCCGCTTGCGAAGCCAGAGGATCGACCAGTCGCCGTTCACGAGCCGCGCGGCAAGGCGCATCCCGGCCATGCGGCAGGCGCGGCGGACCTGCGCTTCCTGCGTTTCCAGCAGTCCGGCCAGCAGCAAGTGCCCGCCCGGCACCAGCGCACGGGCGAAATCTGGCGCAAGGTTGATCAGCGGCCCGGCGAGAATGTTGGCGATCACCAGATCATAGGGGCCGCGCGCCTTCAGAAGAGGGTGTTCCATGCCATCGGCGACCAGCATGGTCACTTCACCCGCGCCGCCGCCCAACGGAACGCCATTGGTCGCGGCATTGTCCTCGACGACGCCGACACAGACCGCGTCGATATCGCTCGCCGTTGCGAGCGCGCGGGGCCACAGGTGCAGGCCGGCGAAAGCGAGCAAGCCCGTGCCGGTGCCGATGTCGGCAAGATTGCGCACGACGAGGCCCTGCGCCTTCATGTGCGTGAGCATGGCAAGGCAGCCGGCGGTGGTCGCGTGCTGGCCGGTGCCGAAAGCCTGGCTGGCAGGGATGCAATAGTCCCGCATGCCGGGGGCAGTCATCGCTGGATGCTCGGGCGTGTGGACGTGGAAAACCCCCGCCGTGATCGGCTCCAGCCCCTGCTGGCTCTGCGTCAGCCAATCGACATCGGGCAGCTTCTCTTCGGCGAAGGCAGGCGTGCCATCGCTGAACAGACCGGCGAGAGCGGTCTTGTCCGCCTTGTTCGGCTTGCGTGGCAGCCAGGCTTCCAGCTGCCAGTCATCGGGTTTGTCCTCGGCGATTTCACTGCCGGAAATGACGATGTCGGGGTCCCAGTCCCAGGCATCCTCATGCGCCAGCAGCGCGCCCTCGATCTGTGCACGGGGGCCAAAGGCGGTGAGTTTCCAGCTCATTTTGCGGCCGGAGCCTGCTTGATCTCTCGAGTCACGCGTTCGCTGAAACGCGATGCTCCGGTCTGGGCATAAGCGCGGCAGGCGTTCGGCTGGCTCAGCGCTTTGCTGCCCGAAAGGCGTGGCAGCAGGTCGCTTTGCGCGGGATGCGGCGTAATCAGCACGTCGCAGGTGATGGTTGCCATCCTGGCGAGTCCCTGCCGCACTTCGCCGAGGCGTTTGGGATGGTCAGAGAAGCGATATCCATCGGGCGCGGGCGTGCTCACGCTGTCGGCATAGGCCAGGGTCTTGCAGACCCCGCCCTCGCACTCACGCCAGATCCATGATGTGGAGCCGGGTGAATGGGCCGGGGTTGCAATGGCGGTGAAGCTCTGCCCGCCAACCGTCTGCCGGGCGTTGTCAGCCACGGAGTGCGATACCTTCAGTGGCAGCATTTCGTGCCCCTTGAAAAAGGGCAGTTGGGGGTCTTCGCCTGACGCCTTGCCGCTAATCAGCGCGTTCATCTGGAACGGACCGGCCACGACCCGCGCGCCGGTTTCCTTTTGCAGGGCCGCGAGTGCACCGGCATGATCCCAATGTTCGTGGCTCACGAGAATCCACCGAATCTCGCGCGGGTTGAATCCAAGCTTGCGAACATTGGCGAGGACATGTGGTGCGGCTTCCGGCGGACCGCCATCGAGCAGGACCAGTCCGGCGCTGGTTTCCACCAGCAGCACGGTGATGCCGCAGGTGCCGACATACCAGGTGTTGCCAAAGATGTGCGCCGGCGGGGCGGGGGTGGACCAGCTCTTCTCGCTCCACGGATCGACGCCTGCGCAGGCGGCGGCGATGTTCCGGCTCGCGCCGGGGCGCGGCATCATGCGCTGCGCCGGCGCCGGTGCGGCGAGCGTCAGGGCCAGCACGGCAGCCATCGCAGACTTGAGGGCAGTTTTAGCGGACATAGCTTGCCCCATTGGCATCAAGCGTCGCCCCCGTCATGCTTTCGGGCGCATCGAGCGCACAGAAAACCGCAATCGCGGCAATTTCCTGCGGCGTCGCCACCCGGCCAAGCGGAATGTCGGCGAGCAGGCCCGCACCACCCCGGCTGGCAAGATAGTCCCCGGCCATGGCGGTATCCGTAAATCCCGGCGTGATGGCATAGCTCATGATGCCGTCCGCCGCGTATTGCCGGGCGATGGTCTTGTGCAGGGCAAGCATCCCACCCTTGGCCGCGGCATAGTGCCAGTGATTGGGCGAATCCCCGCGATGCCCGGCGCGGCTGGCAATATGGACGAGCCGCCCGCCGGTATCCTCCGCCAGCCAGTGCTTAACGGCAAAGCGGGTGAGCTGCGCCGCGCTCGTCAGGTTGATGCGCAGCGTGTCTTCCCAGGAATCGAGCCACTGGATGTCCGAAACGTCGATCGGGTTCGCCTCGAACAGGCCGGCGTTGTTGATCACCACGTCGATATGGCCGTCCGCCATGTCGAGCGCTTCTTCCCACAAAATCTGCGGCGCGCTGGGCTCGGCAAAATCGGCGGGAATAGTCTCGTTATCGATCGGGCGGGTGGCATGGCCGATCACGCGCACGCCGCGTTGGCGCAGGGCGTGGGCGATGGCGGCGCCAATGCCGCGGGACGAACCGGTGACAAGGGCCGTGGTGGACGCGTTGGGCATGGCCCGTGTTTGCCGCAAGGACCGGGCCGCGGCAAGCGCGGGTTTGCCCGCCGATCCGGCAATTGCGTGAAACGCAAGTTGATGAAACACATCCGCAGTGCAGGCTCTTGATTTGCCATAAGGGCGCGCCCGGATGCGCGAAAGCCGCGCTGTGGGCGCGGCTTTCGGAAAGGTCGGTGCGGATGCGGCGGGCGTCACGACGCGCGCCTTGAAGGGGGAGGCATGGCGCGACATTGCCATGTTCGCGCCTTGTAGGAAAACGCTTTGCCACGGCTCCGTCCCCGGCGCTGCGGCGGCCCTGAGCAGCGGAACAGCCCCATCGCCCCTGCATTGCCCATTTGACCAGCTTGCAAGGCCCTTCATTTTGGCTAAGGGGGTCCGGCAAGGCGCGTTCGCGCGCGAGTCAGACATGTCACAGGGGAAGTACGCCCGATGGCCAAGGCCTCAAAACGACCGACATCACCGCACCTGCAGATCTGGCGCTGGGGGCCGGGGATGGCTCTTTCGATCCTCCACCGCGTTACCGGCAGCGGCCTCAGCACCTTCGGCCTCGGCATCCTGCTGTGGTGGCTTTGCGCGCTGGCCACCGGCGCGGAAGCCTATGCCACGTTCCAGTCGTGGGTCTGGGCCGATCTTTCCAGCCTGGTGTGGAGCGGGATGGACATCGTTCGCTCGGCCATCAAGGTGCTGCTGAAGGTGATCATGGTCGGCCTGTCGTGGGCCATGTTCCAGCACCTGCTTTCGGGCCTGCGCCACTTCGTGCTTGATATCGGCGCCGGCTATGAACTCGATACCAACAACCGTTGGGCGGCGCTGCTGCCCTTCGTGGCCCTGCTTCTCACCGCCGCCTTCTGGGCGCTGCTGCTGCTTCGCTGAGGGAATAGACAATGGGTAACGGAACTTCCATCGGCCGCGTCCGCGCGCTGGGTTCGGCGCACAGCGGATCGCACCACTGGCTGCTGCAACGCTTCACCGCCATGGGCAACCTGGTGCTGCTGGCCTACCTGCTGACCGCCTTCGCCCTGCTGCCCGACCTGTCCTACATGGTCGTGCGCCACTGGATCGCGCAGCCGCTGCCGGCAACTGCCGTCGCCCTGCTGGTGATCAGCAGCTTCTGGCACGCCAAGCTGGGCCTGCAGGTGGTGGTCGAAGACTATGTGCATGACCACGCCAACAAGTTCGCGGCCCTTGCTGCGCTGAACCTTGCCGCATTCGGCGGGGCGGCATTCGGGGTCTTCTCCATCATCCGCATCGCTCTCGGAGCCGCCTGATTATGACCGCGCCAGCTTACAAGATCATCGACCACACCTATGATACCGTGGTTGTCGGTGCCGGCGGTTCGGGCCTGCGCGCCACCATGGGAAGCGCCGAGGCCGGCCTGCGCACGGCCTGCATCACCAAGGTGTTCCCCACCCGCAGCCACACCGTGGCGGCGCAGGGCGGCATCGCGGCGAGCCTGAAGAACAACACGCCCGATCACTGGACCTGGCACATGTACGATACCGTCAAGGGGTCGGACTGGCTGGGCGATCAGGACGCCATCGAATACATGGTGCGT
>JBJTLW010000055.1:0-33901 GCA_046063225.1 Novosphingobium sp.
CAGGTGGCGCGTCGCGATTTCCAGCTTTTCGTCTTCGGTGTAGCCTTCAAGCCGGATGATCTCCATGCGATCAAGCAGCGGCTGCGGCAGGTTCAGGCTGTTCGCCGTGCAGACGAACATCACGTCCGAAAGGTCGAAATCGACCTCAAGGTAGTGATCCTGGAACTTCGCGTTCTGTTCGGGATCGAGCACTTCGAGCAGCGCCGATGCCGGATCGCCGCGATAGTCCTGCCCCAGCTTGTCGATCTCGTCGAGCAGGAACAGCGGGTTCGCCGTCCCGGCCTTTTTCAGGTTGGTGATGATCTTGCCGGGCAGCGAGCCGATATAGGTGCGGCGGTGGCCGCGGATTTCCGCTTCATCGCGCACGCCGCCCAGCGACTGGCGAATGAATTCGCGGCCCGTCGCCTTGGCAATCGACTTGCCGAGCGACGTCTTGCCGACGCCCGGAGGGCCGACGAGGCACAGGATCGGCCCCTTCAGCTTGTTGGTGCGCGCCTGGACGGCCAGGTATTCGACGATGCGGTCCTTGACCTTTTCCAGCGCATAGTGATCGGCATCAAGAACCGACTGCGCTTTGCCGATGTCCTTCTTCAGCTTGGACTTCTTGCCCCAGGGCAAGCCCAGCAGCACGTCGAGGTAGTTCCGCACAACCGTCGCTTCGGCGCTCATCGGCTGCATGGTCTTCAGCTTCTTGAGTTCGGCCTGCGCCTTGCCGCGCGCTTCCTTCGACAGCTTCAGCGTGTCGATCTTCTCCTGAAGCTCGGCAATTTCGTTGGTTTCTTCGCCGTCACCGCCGCCCAGTTCGTTCTGGATCGCCTTCAGCTGTTCGTTGAGGTAATATTCGCGCTGGGTCTTTTCCATCTGGCGCTTCACGCGGCCACGGATCTTGCGCTCCACCTGCAGCACGCCAAGCTCGCCTTCCATGAAGGCCATGACCATTTCCAGCCGCTTGAGCGCATCCTCTTCCGACAGCAGCGCCTGCTTGTCAGCTACCTTGGCGCCGATCTGCGCGGCAACGCCGTCTGCCAGCAGAGCGGCATCGGTCAGCTCGGCAAAGTTGGCGCCGGCATCGGCCGAAAGCTTCTTGTTGAGCTTCGCATATTCGCCGAACTGATCGACGACCGAGCGCATCATCGCGGTCACTTCGCTGCCGGTCACTTCCGCGGCTTCAAGCTTTTCGACCTGGGCGACGAGCATGTCACCCTCTTCCCCGATGCGTTCGAGGCGAGCGCGCTGCTGCCCTTCGACCAGCACGCGAACCGTCCCGTCGGGCAACTTAAGCAGCTGGAGAACTGTTGCTATCACGCCGAGATCGTAAAGATCCTCGTCCGTCGGATCGTCGCAGCCCGGGTCAAGCTGGGCGACCAGGAAGATGTCCTTGTTGCCCGACATGGCCGCTTCCAGCGCGGCAACCGATTTCTCGCGACCGACGAAAAGCGGCACGACCATGCCCGGAAAGACAACGATGTCGCGCAGGGGAAGCAGGGGAAGAAGAGTCATTTCCATATCCGTATGTGTGAAGGTTCAGGTGTGAACCTTCGCTTTGCACCCGGATATGGGATCGCCCTGTGCCTTGCGCAATGGCGCAAAGGCGATGACTTGTGGATCGGCGCAGCTTGCGGCCGCCATTTTTCAGGCGAGCGCGGGAACCATGCTCCAGAACAGCCCCAGCAGCCCGCCGGTGAAGAGCACGCCACCTGCAGCTTGGGAGGCAAGCGCCATCTGCTTGTCCTTGGGTAAAGGCATCAGGCCGAGAACAAACAGGCCGCCAGCCATGGCGAGAAACGAAACAGCGGTCATGCGACAAACTCCGGTGGGACAAGCCGCTTTGGCGGATAAGGGTAAACCGCGGG
This sequence comes from Novosphingobium sp., assembly GCA_046063225.1. Classification (GTDB taxonomy): domain Bacteria; phylum Pseudomonadota; class Alphaproteobacteria; order Sphingomonadales; family Sphingomonadaceae; genus Novosphingobium. The sequence goes on from JBJTLW010000055.1 coordinate 1,854, forward strand.
TGAAGACCCTGTATTTCTTAATGTAAATTCTGTGGGTTAACGGTGGCTCCGGGGTGCTCCCCGCGACGGCAGACGGCGCGCGATCGGCGTTAACGCGTCTTCACGCAAGCGATCGCGCCCGGCAGCACGCGGAACCGCCGTGGACCGGGCATCGCGGGGGAATTCGGATCATCGGCCAGCGAAACAGGCAATAGGCACCGCACCGATACGACACGATACCGGTCCGGCGCGAGATATTCGACACGAACGATGGGCTGATCGTCCGGAAAGGCCGAAGCCACGCCCGGCGCTTCAAGCACCGCCTGCAGTTCGCGCAGGCGCTGATATTTGGGCGGGAGCGCGGCCTGCGCGACACTTGCGGTCATCAACAGACCGAGCGCCAGACCCGTTACGGGGCCGAGGCGCACCGGAGGTATCAGTTGAGACCCGGAATCTTGAAGCCCGGCGGCAGGCCCATGCCGCCCTGGATGCGTTCCATTTCCGCACCACTTGCGGCGTCAGCCTTGACCCGCGCATCGTTGAACGCGGCCGCGATCAGATCTTCCAGCATCTGCTTTTCGCTCGGCTGCATCAGGCTGTCATCGATAGCGACCCCGACGATGCGGCCCTTGGCTGTGGCGCGAATTTTCACGAGCCCGCCGCCGGAAACACCCTCAACCTCGATTGTATCGAGCTTGGTCTGGGCTTCGGTCATCTGCTTCTGGATGGTCTCGGCAGCTTGCTGCGCGGCCTTGAGCATCTCTTCCATCGACTTCATGCGTAACGGCTCCGGTTTGCACTGCCCGCATTCTGTTGCGAGCTGTCTTCATTGATGAATTCGGCATCGGGGAACGCGCGCAGCGCGGCCTCGACAAGCGGAGATGCACGCATGGCGGCATCTTCTGCCGCCCGGGCTTCCTCAGCGCGTTCGCGCATCGATGGCTGGGCGTCCCCTTCCCCACGGGTGACTTCCCAGCGCTCACCCGTGGCGCGAAGCAGCGCATCGCGCAGTTCCGAGGTGGGATCGCCGGGATAGCCATCGACCAGCGCGTAGGTCAGCGACAGCGGGGCGATCGCGATGATCCGCACCCAATCACGCATGATTTGCGACACGCGCAGCTGGCCGCTCTGTTCGACCCGCTCGCACAGTGCGGCCCAATCGACAGAACCGGTCGGCGCCGATGCGGGAGCCGCAGCCGTGGCACCGGCTGGAGCAGCGGCGGCCGGCGTCTGCGCCAAGGCAGCGCCGCCGCGCGCAACGGCTTCCTCAAGGTGCTTTGCCAAAGTGCCGGGATCCGGCAGGTCTGCCGCGTGCATGACGCGCAACAGCGCCATTTGCGCCGAAGCGAGCGGATCGGGGGCGGACCGCACTTCGTCGTGCCCTTTCAGCAGCAACTGCCACAAGCGGTGCAGCTGGCCTGCCGAAAGCGCGTGCGCCCAGTCCTCGATCGCGGCGCGCTCCTCGGGGGAAACAGCATCCGCACCGGCCCGGCCAACCTGCGCCACGGTAATGCGGTGCACCAGATCCATCTGCGAGCGCATCAGAGCCAGCGGCTCAACCCCAAGCGCAAACTGGGCATCGACCATGTCGAGCAAGGCATCCCCTTCGCCCGCCAGAAGCGCCGAGAGGATGCGCCGCTGCGCCGATTTATCGGCCAGCCCCAACATGTCCTGCACCTGATCGGGCGTCACCCGGCCCGAGCCGCCAAGATCGGCATGGGCAATCGCCTGATCGAGGATCGAAAGGCCATCGCGCACCGAACCTTCGGCAGCGGCGGCGATCATCGAAAGGGCTTCGGGATCGGCAGGAACGCCTTCGGCCTCGCAGACCTTGGCGAAGTGCTCGCCCAGCAGGGTCGCGGGAATGCGCCGCAGGTCGAAACGCTGGCAGCGGCTGAGAACCGTGACGGGAAGTTTGTCCACTTCCGTCGTCGCGAACAGGAACTTCACATGCGCAGGCGGTTCCTCAAGTGTCTTCAGCAAAGCATTGAAAGCGTTGCGTGACAACATGTGAACTTCGTCGATGATGTAGATCTTGTAGCGCGCCGAAACCGCAGCATAGCGCACCGCTTCGATGATTTCGCGCACGTCATCAACGCCGGTATGGCTGGCGGCGTCCATCTCGATCACGTCGATGTGCCGGCCTTCGGCAATGGCGGTGCACGGTTCGCAAACACCGCAGGGATCGATCGTCGGGCCGCCCTGCCCGTCCGGTCCGATGCAGTTGAGCGCCTTGGCAATCAGCCGCGCGGTAGAGGTCTTGCCCACCCCGCGGACGCCGGTCATGAGGAAGGCATGGGCCAGCCGATCACGCTTGATCGCGTTGGCGAGCGTCTGGACCATCGCGTCCTGGCCGATCAGCTCGGCAAAGGTCTGCGGCCGATACTTGCGCGCCAGCACGCGATAGGGCTGCGCGGCGGCTGCGGTCGGCGCGGTGCTGGGCGATGCGGTAACGGGCGGCGCTACGGGCGCAGGCTCTGGCGCGCCGAACATCGATTCCTGACCGGCAGCCTCAAGCTCTGCCGCCGACGGCGCAGTTTCGCCCTCGTGATCTTCGCCGGTCATGTCGGTGGAATCGGTCATCGCCGCCTAGTTAGGCACTCGCGCCGGGATTGTCGAAGGCGAATCACCGGCTGTCCGCAGCAAAGGCGAAGGCGGCTGTCAGGCCACCACCAGCGAAGAGGGGAAAAAGGAGCCGGCCGACCCGCCGCAACCCGTTGTGGCTGCTTCCTTCCGGACCTGACCAGGTTGGCGGACGCAAGCGTCCGACCGACTCCCGGCGGCGCATATGGCGGGGACATTCCGGTATTGCAAGGGGGATCGGTGTGAGGGGAACCTAGCCGTCGGTCAGGCCAAGGAAGGCGCGAACCTTCGGATCTTTATACTTTTCCGGGTGTTCGGCCATGTCGGCATCCAGCTCATCGAGCATGTCCTCCCCGCCGCGGAACAGGTGAACATGGTCATCGACCATGTCGACTGGCGGGTCATCGGGCGTGGCGATCCGCATCCGGAGTTCGACAATCGCGCCAAAACAGAGAATCATGCCCGGCCCGTCATCGTCGAGCGGCATGGCCCTCTGCGGATCGCCAAAGGTAATCGCCGCACCCTTCTTGAAACCGGCCAAATCCCGCAGAATTGCGTCTTTCTCAGCAGCGGGAAGCCGGTCATCCGGTGCCTTGCGGATGGCACCGACCATCCGCGTCCAGCCCTGCCCATCAGGTCCGGGAAGGCTGCGCATATAGCCCAGACAGGTGCCCACAGACGGTAGGGGGATAAGCCCGGTTGGCGCCGGTCCCAGCAGCAGACGGGCCGCAGACAGGCCGCCCTTTTCATAGGCTTCGGACAGGCGCGCGCATTCCGCCGGGATCGGGCGCGGCCGAGCCTCCTCTTTCGGTGTTGGGGGCGCCGAAGCATCTGGGGCAGCCTCACCCTCTTCCGGGGCGACGAGCTCGATCTGAACGACATCGCGTGGCTCGAAGGCCAGCGAGCGGCGAACGATCTCGGGATAACCAATGCTCGTGGTAATGCGGCTCACGATCTCGCCGGCCAGCGGTGCCAGCTTCTCGCGTTGGCCATGCTCGGTCCACCGCGCGAGGCACCGGATCTCCCGCCGCTGCTTGAGGCCGATGGCGATCGAACGGACGAAGGCGGGATGGCCCATCTCGGCAAAGTCCGAGGCCTGCGCCGCTTGCGATGCGATCAGGGAAGGCAGCAGAAGCAGCGCCGGAACGGCGCGCCGCAGCCTATCCAACTGTCTGAAAATCAGCGGAAATTATCCGCGTAGGCCTGCAACTTCAGGCGGCGCGGCGGCGTGGCGTGGACCGTCGCGGCAATGCCGTGCTTGTCCGCATAGGCCTGCGCTTCGGCCTGCGAGGCGAACTTCAGCGTCACCTGCGCCTGGGTGTCGCCCGAACCAGCCCAGCCCATCAGCGGATCGGGATGGCGGGCTTCGGCCGGATCGAAATCGAGGATCCACTGTTCAAGCAAGGCCTTGCCGGACTGCATGGCGTTCTTCGGGCGCTGATAGATACGTGCGGGCATGGCGAAATCCCTGCTTCGAATCGCGGCGGGAATCAAGTGCGGTTAAACGCGTTCTTGGTCTTCAGGCTCGGCTTTTCGGTCCACGGCTCGTCCGGCCAGCGGTGTTTGGGGTATCTGCCCTTCATGTCCTTGACCACGTCCTTCCACGATCCGCGCCAGAAACCGGGCAGATCGCGGGTGGTTTGCAGCGGCTTGCCGCCCGGATCGGTGAGCTTGAGCAGCAGCGGTTGCGGCGGCCGGCCAAAACTGGGGTGGCGCTCCAGTCCGAAAAGCGCCTGGACGCGCAGTTCAACCGAAGGGCCGCCGGGGTCGTCATAGTCGATGGCGTGGCTGGTGCCTGCGGGGCTGGTGAAATGCGCCGGTGCCAACTGGTCGAGCGCCTGCCCGCCGGCGTAGTCCAGCCGGGCGCGAAGCGCGTCGTGAACCTTGCCGGGCTCCAGTTGATCGAGCCGCCGGGTGAGCAAAGGGCCAAGCCAGTCGGCAAGGTCGGCCAGCAACCGCTCTTCCGACAGCGCCTCCACCCCGGCAAAGCGTGCGCGGCGCAGCAGGCTTTCGCTGGCGCGGCCCAGCGGCACGAGGCCAAGCCCCTCCTTGCGGATGCGATCGATCAGGAAGGCGCGAATGGCATCCGCGTCGGGCTTCAGATCAGGCCCGGTTGCCAGTGTGATCGCCCCCAGCCGCTGTTCGAGCAGCGCTTCGACCCGGCCGTCGGTCTCGATCCATTTGAGCGTCGAACGCTTTTCGATCCGGTGGCCCAGCCAGCGCTGCACCTCGGCCTCGGACAGCGGCACCGCTCCGGTGATCCGCGCGCCTTTGGCATCGCCCTGCGCCTCCCCCACGGCAAGCCATTCGCTGCGGATCAGGCTGCTGGCCGGATCAAGCCGCAGGCCCCTGCCCCCGGCGGTCAGCCACTGTTCGCCCGATGGATCGCGTCGGCGGGCGATCATGTCGGGGAAACCTTCGGCAAGGATCGCGCCGAGCGGGGGCGCTTCGCCCGATCCCCTGCCCCTTGCCTGCGCCGCCCAGCGCGCGGCCAGCTTGCGCGAAGCCTCTGCGCGGGGCGAACGATCGCGCTGCCAGCGGTCGAGTCGGGCGGAAAGGTCTTCTCCCCGGCCGCCGAGCCCGCGCTCCTGCAACAGCAGGGCAAGTTCGGCCGCCTCATCCTCTGCGCCATGGTCTGCCGCGCTCAGCAGCATATGTGCGAGGCGCGGTTCGAGCGGCAGGTTGGCCATGGCTCGGCCGTGATCGGTGATGCGTCCATCGCTGGCGAGCGCGCCAAGGCTCCGCAACAGACTGTGCGCCGCTTCCATCGCCGGGGCTGGCGGCACGTCGAGCCAGGCCATGCCGGCCGGGTCACCGCTGCCCCATTGCGCCAGGGTCAGCGCCAGCGGCGCCAGATCGGACACCAGCACTTCGGGCGGATCGAATTCCGGGCGGCCGGCGTGGGCCGCCTCTTCCCACAGGCGATAGGCCACGCCCGGCCCCTGCCGCGCCGCGCGCCCGGCCCGCTGCGCGGCGGCGGCCTGGCTGGCGCGGTGCGTTACCAGCCGGGTTACTCCGGCGGCCTTGTCAAACTCCGCACGGCGCGAAAGGCCCGCATCGACCACCACCGAAACGCCATCAAGCGTCAGCGAGGTTTCGGCGATGGCGGTGGCCAGTACGATCCGCCGGCGTCCTTCGGCATCGCGGCGGATGGCTGCACGCTGCGCGGCCGGCTCGCACTGGCCATGCAGCGGGAGAATGAGCGCTGACGGCAGCCGCTCGGCCAGCCGCTCGCGCGTGCGCTCGATCTCGCCGACCCCGGGCAGGAAGGCGAGAATGTCGCCCGCCTCCTCGCGCCAGGCGGTCTGGATGGCTGACGTCATGGCGTCTTCAAGGCGCAGCTCGGGCCGCGCGCCCAGCCAGCGGATCGCCAGCGGAAAGGCCTTGCCTTCGCTTTCCACCACCGGCGCGTCGCCCAGCAAGCGGCCAAACCGCGCGCCGTCTATGGTGGCTGACATCACCAGAAGGCGCAGATCATCGCGCAGCACTGCCGCGCTTTCGATCGCCAGTGCCAGGCCAAGATCGGAATCGAGATGCCGTTCGTGCGCTTCGTCAAACAGCACGGCTGACACGCCGGCAAGCTCCGGGTCCTTGAGGATGGTGGACACGAAGATCGCCTCGGTCATCACCAGCACGCGGGTGCGCGGGCCGCGCTTGCTGTCCAGCCGGGTCAGGTAACCGATGGTCTCGCCCGCCTTTTCGCCCAGCAGATCCGCCATGCGTTCCGCCGCCGCACGCGCGGCGACACGCCGGGGACTGAGGACGATCACCTGCCCCTGGCACCACGGCTCACCCAGCAAGGCCGGGGCGACGGCCGTCGTCTTGCCCGCGCCGGGCGGCGCGATCAGCACGGCGCTGGTGCTGGCGCGCAGCGCAGCAAGCAGGTCTGGCAGGACGGCGTGGATCGGCAGGCTCACGCGCCCGCCTTAGAGCCTTGTCTGCCTGTCGCAAAGGGTGGCAGGCCGCGCGGAGACCAATCTACGCGACCTGCCCACCTGAATTGCCCCCTCAGGCGCCTTTGCGACCTATGGCCCTTCGGCGTCCTGCGATCAGTGCGTTACCAGGCTGAGCTTGGTGCCGGTGGGACGGCGCCGCGCACGCTTCAGCTTCGCACGATCCTTTTGCAGCCAGCAGACGCGCAGGCCGGCCACTCCGGCACGGTCCATGGCGCGTTGCCAACCGGCAAATTCCTCGATGGAGAGATCGTAGCGTTCGATCACTTCCTCAGCAGTCATCAGGCCGCTTTCGACGGCCGCGACGATCTGCGCCTTGCGGTGCGCAACCCACCGGCTGGTATTGGCCGGCGGCAGCGATTCCCGGGTGAGGATCTGGTTATTCGGCCCGACGATGCGGGCGGGACGGGAGTTGGAGTATTCAATCATGTGCTCGGACTTTCGACTAGGTCATGGGTCCCCCTGAGCACTTACGATCATCGGATTTCGTGGTTAAATTCGCGTCAACGCGCGGCTCCTCTCATCGCGCGAAAACAACGGTTTGCGGCGGGTTGAGCCCGGTCAGCGATGGCGTGGGGCGCAGTTCAGACGGTAAGCGTGGCAAGCGCTTCGCTGCCAAGGCCAAATGCCAGTTCATCGCTCATCCGCTTGCGCAGATTGCGGATCAGCACAGCGCGGGTGTGGCGCAGCATTCGGGTGGGATTGCGGGCCAAACCTTCGGCCAATTCGCGGGCGCGGGGCATCAGCCGGTCAAGCGGCAGCACTTCGCCGACGACGCCCAGCGCCTTCGCTTCTGCCGCGCCGATCCGCTCCCCCGTCAACAGGAAATAGCGCCCGCGATTGGGGCCCAGCAGCATAGGCCAGACGGTGTGGACGCCGTCACCCGGCACGACGCCGTTGGGCACATGGGCCAGATCGGCAAATTCTGCATGATCGGCGGCGAGCACGATGTCGGACAGCACGGCAATCTCGGCATGGAGCGTCGCCGGACCGTTGACCGCGCCGATCACCGGCACCGGAATGGCGAGCAGGTTTTCCAGCATGGCCTGCCCTTCTTCCAGTATGCGTTCCCACATGGGCGCAAGGCCGGCTTCGTGCGGCATTTCCTCACGGTCCATGTCGGTGCAGAACGTGTCTCCGGTGCCGGTGATGATCACCACCTTGTTTTCCCGGTCGCGCGACAGATCGGCAAAGCATTCGCCCAGTTCGGCATGGAGCGAGCGCGTCGACGTGCCCCACTTCGCCGGGCCGCCGCGCGTGTGCATGGTCACTTCCAGCACGCCCGTTTCCGAACGCCACAGCCGGATCGTGTTGAACTTGTGCTGGTAATCGCTGAACTGCATGGGCCTGCCCTCTCGTGTCGCAGAGGCTACGGCGGCGCTGCGGGACGGGCAAGCGTGCAGGACTTGGCTCTTGCATGGCCGATCGTCCAGCGGCACTGAGCGGCGATGCGCATTGCCCTGTTCGAACCCGAAATCGCCGGAAACGTCGGCGCCGTGCTGCGGCTGGGCGCCTGCATGGGCGCGGGCGTCGATCTGATCGAGCCGATGGGCTTCACCTGGGATGACAAGCGCGTGCGCCGCACGGCGATGGACTATATCGACCATGTAGAGGTGCGCCGCCATGCCGGGTGGGAGGCCTTTCGCGAAACGCTGGACGGCGCGCGGCTGCTGCTGTTCACCACGCGCGGCGCGTCATCGGTCTATGACTTTGCCTTCCGCGCCGATGACGTGCTGCTGTTCGGCAAGGAAAGCGCGGGGGTGCCCGATTACGTATTCGATGCCTGCGATGCGCGTCTCCGCCTGCCGATGCGGCCGCAGGTGCGATCAATGAACCTTGCCATGTCGGCTGGCCTCGCCCTGGGTGAAGCGCTGCGCCAGACGGGCACGCTGCCCGCTCAGTAGCGGCGCGAAACCGCGAATTCGGCCGCTTCCGCCATGGCGGCGCGGGCGGGACCGGCGGGGAAGCCAGCGATCGAATCGATCGCGCGTTGGGCAAAGTGGCGGGCGCGGTCACGCGTGGCGGCAACGGTATCGTACTTGGCGATGAGGCGCACGGCCTCGGCCAGATCCTCATCCGAATTGCGGAAACCGGCAATCGCGTCCTGCCAGAACTGGCGTTCTTCGGCATTGCCGCGGGCATAGGCGAGGATCACCGGCAGGGTCATCTTCCCCTCGCGGAAATCGTCGCCCTTGCCCTTGCCCATTTCGGCGGCCTCGGAATCGTAGTCGATGGCGTCGTCGACCAGCTGGAAGGCAATGCCGAGATTGCGGCCATAGGCATCGAGCGCCAGCTCTTCCGCCTCGGACTTTTCGGCGACGACGGCGGCGATGCGCGTGGCGGCGGCGAACAGGGCTGCCGTCTTCGCGCCGATGATGTGGAGATAATGCTCTTCGCTCGTCTCGATCCGGCGAGCGGCGGTGAGCTGGTCCACCTCGCCCTCGGCAATCACCGAGCTGGCCTTCGACAGGATCTTGAGCACCTTCAGGCTGCCATCCTCAACCATTAGTTCGAAGGCGCGGGTGAACAGGAAATCGCCGACAAGCACGGTCGCCGGATTGCCGAAGATGATGTTCGCCGTTTCACGGCCGCGCCGCAGGTCCGAACCGTCGACGACATCGTCGTGCAGCAGCGTGGCGGTGTGGATGAACTCCACCGATGCCGCCAGCAGGTGGTGGCGCGTGCCGTGGTATTCGCACAGCTCCGCCCCGGCCACGGTGAGCATCGGGCGCATCCGCTTGCCGCCGCCGGCGATGAGGTGACCGGCCAAAGCGGGGATCAGCGGGATCTCGCTCTGCATGCGATCGAGGATGATCTGGTTGACAGCGTTCATGCCCGGCGCGGTCAGCGCGAGGAGCGGACCGAGCGATGGCTCGGCATTACGCGGGCGCAGGGGGACGACTTCGGCAGTCATGTGCGCGCCTTGCGACGGACTTTGCCCCATGGCAAGTGCAAAGCGGGCCTTGGCGGTTCACATTTTCTCATGCTAGCGCGGTCGCGATGTCTGACACCGCACCTGATCCCGTCCTCGCCGGCTTCCGCTCTTCGATCGACAACATCGATGCTGCCTTGGTTCACATGCTGGCCGAACGCTTCCGCATCACCAAGGCGGTAGGCGCCTACAAGGCGGAAAAAGGTCTGCCCGCAAGCGATCCGGGCCGCGAGGAACGGCAGATTGCGCGGCTGCGCGGCCTGGCCGAAGACGCCCAGCTCGATCCCGATTTTGGCGAAGCCTTCATCCGCTTCGTCATCGAAGAGGTCATTCGCCACCACGAAAAGGCGAAATCCGGGAACTGATCCACACTCCAATCGCAGGGAGCTTTCATGAAAACCTTGTCCTTCGCCGCCGCACTGGCGATCTCGTGCGCCACCCCCGCGCTGGCGCAAAGCGCCCCGGCTGCGGCACCGGCCGCCCCGGCAGCGATCGATCCCGAACGCCTTGCCGCCGCGCGCGTCACGGCGGGCAAGCTGTTCCCCGACGGCACCTATGCCCGCATGATGTCGGGCATGGACGGCCTGATGGATTCGGTCATGGGTCAGGTCACCGAGATGCCGCTGGCCGATCTGGCGCGCATGGGCGGCGTGCCCGAAAACGAGCTGAAGAACCTTTCCAAGGGCAGCCTCAAGGAAATGATGGCGATCCTCGACCCCGCGTTCGATGCGCGGATGAGCGCGACGATGAAGGTGATGATGGGCGAAATGGGCCGCATCATGACCCCGCTGGAGCCGGGCATGCGCGAAGGGCTGGCACAGGCCTATGCCAAGCGGTTCACCGCCAAGGAGCTGGCCGATCTCAACACCTTTTTCGCCACACCCACCGGCAGCGCCTTTGCATCGGAATCGATGCTGCTGATGATGGACCCGGCGGTGATGAACAAGATGATGGAATTCGTGCCCGCCCTGACCAAGGAAATGCCGGACATCATCAAGAAGATGCAGGCTGCGACGGCCGGCATGCCCAAAGCCAAGGGCTACAAGGACCTGACCGCGGCCGAGCGCAAGCGGCTGGCTGAACTGCTTGGCGTTCCCGAAAGCAAGATGGGCAAGCCCAATACGGCGGACTGACCGGCAGGCCGGGGTTACGGCCCCGGCAGCCTATGACCGGGCGCGCGGAAGGCGCAGCTTGACGAGAAGGCCGCCCAGGTCCTCGCTCTCGGCCAGTTCGACCGACCCGCCATAGATTTCCGCCACGTCGCGCACGATGGCAAGGCCAAGCCCGGTCCCCGGTTTGCCGGTATCCAGCCGCGCGCCGCGATCGAAGATGCGTTCGCGTTCGGCATCGGGAATGCCCATGCCATCGTCCTCGACCCAGATTTCACACACCGGCGCATCGGGCACCGCATCAATCGTCACGAAGACGGAGCCGCCGCCATATTTGGCCGCGTTCTCGATCAGGTTGCCGAGGATCTCGTCCAGGTCCTGCCGCTCGATGGCCACTTCCGCCGCGCGGTTGCCATCAAGATCGAAGCGCGCGCGTTCATACAGGCGCGTGACGGCGCGCAGCACGGCTTCCACGCTTTCGCCCACAGAGGCGCGCGAATGGCCGACCGCGCGGCGGCCGACAGCACGAGCGCGGGCCAGGTGGTGATCCACCTGCCGGCGCATCACCGCTGCCTCGCGGATCACCGTATCGGCCAGATCGGGCGCCTTGGCCGTGGCCGCGTTCATTACCACGGTGAGCGGCGTTTTCAGCGCATGGGCAAGGTTTCCGGCGTGGGTGCGCGCCTCTTCCGCTTGCTTTTCGGTGTGGGCGAGCAGCGCGTTCAATTCCTCGACCAGCGGCTGAACTTCCAGCGGCAGCGGCTCGGTCACGCGGTTGGTGCCGGTGGTTCGCAGCCGCTTGATCGCCAGCCGCACGCGGCGCAGCGGGCCAAGGCCGTACCAGGTTTGCAGCCCCGCCATCAGAAACAGGCCGAGCCCCAGCACCAGAAAGGACCACCACAGGATCGCGCGGATGCGGGCGATCTGGTCATCAACGCTGGAGCGGCTTTGCGCCACGACGAACCACCACTTGGTCTGGCTGCCGGGAAGGTAGATCGAACGCTCCATCACCCGCAGCGGTTCGTTGACGAACTGACTGGAATTGTAGGCGTGCGGCTGGTTATCGGTATGGGCGGCGTGAACCTGCAAGGTGCGGTCCCACAAGGAGCGCGACGGAAAATCCTCGTGCCCCTTGCCGCTGATCTGCCAGTAAAGGCCCGAGTTCGGCTCAAGGAACCGCTGGTCGCCCAAAGGCCGGTTGAAATAGATTTCGCCGTACTGATCGATCTCTGCCGATGCGATCATGGCGTTCAGCATATAGGTCAGCTGATCGTCGAAATTGCGTTCGACAAGGCCGTTCAGCGTGCGATCGAGCGCGAAGCCACCGAACGAGAGCAGGATGATGATCCAGCCCGCCGCGATCAGCATCATGCGGCGGCCAAGGCTGCCGGTGTGCGGCGCCGCCGGGGCTACCGTGCGTGAGGGGTCCTCACTCTCCGTTACAGACCCGGCCAAGGATCACTCAGCCCCGTCCCGGACCAGCGGGATCGTCAAGGCTGTAGCCAAGCCCGCGGATCGTGGTGATCACATCGGCGCCCAGCTTCTTGCGAATGCGGGTAACGAAGACTTCGATGGTGTTGGAATCCCGGTCGAAATCCTGATCGTAGATGTGCTCGATCAGTTCGGTGCGGCTGACGACCTTGCCCTTGTGGTGGAGCAGATAGGACAGCAGCTTGTATTCCTGCGCGGTCAGCTTCACCGGCTCGCCATTCAGCGTGACGCGGCCCGAACGGGTATCCAGCCGCACGTCGCCGGCGGTCAGTTCGCTGGAGGTATTGCCCGATGCGCGGCGGATCAACGCGCGCAGGCGTGCAATCAGCTCTTCCGTCTGGAAGGGCTTGGCCAGATAGTCATCCGCCCCGGCATCAAGCCCGGCCACCTTGTCTGACCAGCTATCGCGCGCGGTCAGCACCAGCACGGGGAATTTGCGGCCTTCCTTGCGCCACATGCCCAGCACCGTCAGACCATCGATTTCCGGCAGGCCGAGATCGAGCACGACGGCGTCGTATTCCTCCGTCGACCCCATGAAGTGGCCGTCTTCGCCATCGGTCGAAAGATCGACGGCATAGCCGGTGGCTTCGAGGGTGTTCTTGAGCTGCTTGCCGAGAGTGGGTTCGTCCTCGACGATCAGGATACGCATCGCTTCTGTCCCGTGTTCAGGAATGTAGCCGTGCAATGCGGCCAAAGGATTTGCGCGTCAATGCCGCGAACGAATCTGTCCGGAACGGGCATCGACATCGACGAAAGACACGCGGCCATCCTTGATGAACTTGAGCCGGTAGGCCATCGCCACCGGATCGTATTCCGGCCCGAGATATTGCGCTCCGGGCATGCTGGGCAGGACGCGGCCTTCGATATCGCGCAGCGACATCACGTTGCCGGCGCGCATCTCCTTGCGCACCAGGCCTTGCTCCTCGGCAGGCTTCGCCATGACGACGGACACGCCGACGGGGACGGTCAGGCCGAGTGCGGCAGCGGCAAGAAACAATGTGCGAACCATGCCGCTTCATTAGCCCGCCCGTTTTGAACATCAAGTGAATGCCGCGTGCAGCCAAGGCTCAGCGTGTCATTTCGTACTTGACCGTCAACGTCGCCGCCGCCCCGACGAGGCCGGGCTCGATCGGCGTGGCCTTGGCGGAACTGACGGCGACCGTTTCGGCAACATCCGTCATCATCATCGGGCGCGCGGCATAGGTTTCTGACACTTCGAGCAGGCGCACGTCGCGGTATCCGGCAAGCGCGGCGAGCGACCTGGCCCGGCTCTGCGCGCTGGCAAAGGCCGCCTTGCGCGCGTCTTCCCGGGCGGACTTGTCGTTTTCCAGCAGGAAATTCGGGCCATAGACCGTGTTCGCCCCAGCCGCGATCAGCGCGTCGAGCGCCGGACCGATCTTTGCCACGTTGCGCAGCTTGACCGAGACGGTGTTGCTCACGTCATAGCCGATGAAGGTCGGCTGCTGGCCATCGTTGCGGTACTGGAACTGCGGATTGATGCTGAAATTGCTGGTCTGCACGTCTTCACGCGCGACGCCGATCTGCTTCAGCCTGGCGATGATCGCTTCCATCCGTTCGGCGTTCTGGCGCGCGGCGGCATCGGCCTGCAGGGCACGGGTGGTGACGCCGGCGGTAACCACGGCCGCATCCGGCTTGGCCTTCGCCGTTTCCGTCACGGTCAGTTCGACGACCGGCCCTTGCGAGGCGATCTGGATCTCGGCGGCGCTGGCCGGAATGGCAGCGGCACTTGCCAGCAGGGCAAGCGGCAGAATACGTTTCATCGGGAAGCTCCCAGGCAATTGAATACCCTGGGGTAACGGCCCAGCCGCGGTGCGGTTCCGTCAGGCGCTGCGCAACCGCTCGACATAGGCGGCGCGAATGGCCGTGGTGATCGCGCCGGGGCGGCCATCGCCAACCGGCCGGCCACCCACTTCGACAACCGGCAGCACCAGCGCGCTGGCCGCCGACGAAAAAGCCTCGCGCGCGGCGTACAGCTCGTCCGGGGTAAAGGGCCGCTCCTCCACCGTGATCCCCATGCCGCGCGCAATATCCAGCACGCAGATGCGGGTGACGCCGGGCAGCACGCCATGATCGACCGGGTGCGAGACCAGAGCCCCATGGGTATCGATGATATGCGCGTTGGAACTGGTGCCTTCGGTGATGTGGCCGTCTTCCACCAGCCAGGCATCGTCGATCCCGGCGTCGCGCGCCTGTTCCTTCATCAGCACGGCATAGAGGAGCTGCGAGGTCTTGGCCGAGCGCAGCGTCCAGCGCGCATCGGGCTTGAGCGCGATCCTGAGGCCGGTGCGCGCCTGCGGGTGATCAATCACCGCGCCCGACTGGGTGAAGACAATGCGCGTGGGCGCAATTGGCGAGGCCGGCGACAGGAAATCCCGGTCCCCCGCCGATCCGCCCGTGACCTGCAGATAGACGCGGCCTTCATGCACGCCATTGGCCGCAACCGCCTCGGCAAAGACGGCGGGCCAGTCGGTATCGTCGGCGATCCGCGCGGTCTTCAGCGAATTGGTCAGCCGCGCGAGGTGATAGCCCATGTTGCACAGCCGCCCGTCGATGACCGGCACGACCTCATAGACGCTCTGCGCGAACAGCAGGCCGCGATCGAATACCGAAACCCTGGCTTCGTTTTCGAGAAACCACTCACCGTTGATCCAGACCGTGCGCATCGTCACCCCTTCCCCCGCAAAGCCGCCCTTGTCAACGCGAGGTCCAGCCAATAGGGCGCGGCGACCATGGCCGCACCGATCCTCTCCTACGAAGGCCTCAGCCTGCACCAGGGCTCCGGCTGGCTGTTCTCCGACCTTGACCTGACCATTGGCGAGCGGGACCGGCTGGCGCTGATCGGCCGCAATGGTGCCGGCAAGACGACCCTGCTGCGGATGATCGCCGGCCAGATCGAGGCGGACAAGGGCAAGCGCTCGGTGCGTCCGGGCCTTAACATCGTGCTGCTGGAACAAGACCCGTTCTTTACCGGCTTCGACACGCTGATGGACTTCGCGCTGCACGGCGATGATGCCCCGCCGCGGCACGAGGTGGAATCGATCGCCGGCCAGCTCGGCATCGACATGAGCCGCGATGCCAGCAGCGCGTCGGGGGGCGAACGTCGCCGCGCCGCTCTGGCCCGCGCTCTGGCGCAGGATCCGGACCTGCTGCTGCTCGACGAGCCAACCAACCACCTTGACCTTGCCGCGATCGACTGGCTCGAAAGCTGGCTGAACCGCTTCAAGGGCGCCTTCGTGGTCATCAGCCACGACCGCACGTTCCTCACCCGGCTGACCCGCTCGACCTGGTGGCTGGAGCGCAAGGTGCTACGCCGCAAGGATGTCGGCTTCGGCGGCTACGAGGCCTGGGAAGAGGAAGTCTTTGCCGAAGAGGCGCGCGTTGCCGCCAAGATGGACGCGCAGCTGAAGATCGAGGCGCACTGGCTGGCGCGCGGCGTTACTGCACGCCGCAAGCGCAACCAGGGCCGTCTCGCCAAGCTGTACGAGCTGCGCGCCCAGCGGGCCGCGCTGCTCTCTCCGCAGGGCGTGGCCAAGATGCAGCTTGCCAGCGACGATACCAAGACCAAGTCGGTGATCGTCGCGGACCGCGTTACCAAGCGCTTCGGTGACCGCACGATCATCAAGGATTTCTCGCTGCGCGTGCAGCGCGGCGACCGCATTGGCCTGGTCGGTGCCAATGGCGCGGGCAAGACCACGCTGCTGAAGCTGCTGACCGGCGAACTGGCGCCCGATGAAGGCACGGTAACGCTCGCCAAGACGCTGTCGGGCGTGATGATCGATCAGCAGCGCAGCCTGCTCAGCCCGGAAAAGCGCCTGCGCGACGTGCTGGCCGAAGGTGGCGACTGGGTGGACGTCCGCGGTGTGCGCAAGCACGTGCAGGGCTATCTCAAGGACTTTCTGTTCGACCCCGGACTGGTCGATGCCAAGGTCGGCACGCTTTCAGGCGGCGAGCGTTCCCGCCTGCTTCTGGCCCGCGAATTCGCGCGGTTTTCCAACCTGCTGGTGCTCGACGAGCCGACCAACGATCTCGATCTCGAAACGCTCGACCTGCTGCAGGAAGTCATTTCGGACTACGATGGCACCGTGCTGATCGTCAGCCATGACCGTGACTTCCTCGACCGCACGGTCACGATCACGCTCGGCCTCGATGGATCGGGCAAGGTGGACATTGTCGCGGGCGGCTATGCCGACTGGCAAAAGCAGCGCCAGAAGCCTTCTGCCTCCCCGGCAAAGGCCGCCAAGGCGGCCGATCCGGCCCCTGCCGCAGCCGCGCCGCCGAAGCCGCAGAAGACCAAGCTGTCCTACAAGGACCAGCGCGATTACGATCTTCTGCCCGCGCGGGTCGAAGAACTGAACGCCCAGATCGCCCGCGACGAAGCGGCGCTGTCCGACCCGGCGCTCTACACCCGCGATCCGGCGAAGTTCGCCGCACTGACGAAGGCGATAGAAGCCGCCCGCGCCGAAAAGGACGCGGCAGAGGAACGCTGGCTCGAACTTGCGGAACTGGTCGAGGGCTGATCGGCCCCTCCACCACCGACAGCGTCGGCGGTCCCCCTCCCCATTTGCACGTCGTGAAAACGGGGGGTGGCGACGGAGGGGTCTTCTTACCCCTTCAACCGCGCCGCAATCCGTTCATTCACCCGCTGTTCCAGCAGCGACAGCGGCATGATGCCTTCCTTCAGCACATCGTGGAACCACGGCAGGCTGAACTTGCTACCCAGCGCGGTCTGGGCGCGCTGGCGCAGTTCCAGCCACTTGTTGTGCCCGATCTTGTACGAACAGGCCTGCCCGCCAGACGTGCAATAGCGTTCCACCTCACGCTGGCTGCGGCCCTTCGCGAAGCCGGTGGTCGCCACCATGTATTCGGCCGCTTTCTCACGGCTCCAGCGCTTGTGGTGCAGGCCCGTATCCACGACGAGGCGCGCGGCGCGGAACAGGAAGCTTTGCAGGTATCCGGCCTTTTCAATCCCCGTATAGCCGCCCAGTTCATCGGTAAGCTGTTCGGAATAGAGCGCCCAACCCTCACCATAGGCCGAGATGAACACGTTGCGCAGATAGCTGGGCAAGGCGCCCGCCGCGTTGACGTAGGACAGCTGCAGGTGATGGCCCGGAATGCCCTCGTGGTAGGTCAGCGAGGGCAGCTGGTACTTCGGCCAGTCGGCCGTGTCTTTCAGGTTGATCCAGTAAATCGCCGGGCGCGATCCATCCATCGGCGCGCGGTAGTAATAGCCGTTCGACGCGCCATCCTGAATTTCGGGCGGCACGCGGCGGATTTCCAGCGGCTTGCGCGGGAAATCGTTGAAGGCTTGCGGCAAGCGGTCCCACATGGCGGCCACCCCGGCGTTGAGACCGTCGATCAGCTCCTTACGGCCAGCATCGGTATTGGCATAAAGCTGTTCCGGCCGGGCGTTGAGCGCGGTCAGCCGGTCCCCCACCGATCCGGTGGTCAGGCCTGCCTGCTTCAGGATCGCGTCGAGCTGGCTCGACAGATCGGCAACCTGTTCCAGCCCGATGGCGTGGACCTGATCGGGCGTCATGCTCGTCGTCGTGGCAGAGGCCAGCGCCTCGGCATAGATGTCCTCGCCGCGCGGCAAGCGCCAGAAGCCGTCGCCCTCGCGCGTGGTTGGCCGCAGCTTCTCGATCAGCGCGATCTGCCGGTCGAGCGCGGGATAGACCTGCTGTTCGACGATCCGCGCCGCCCTGGCCGACCAGTCGCCCGCCAGTCCCTTGGCCTTTGCCCGATCGGAAAGCGAGCGGGTGAGCGTGCTGTCCGCCGCCGCAGCTCCGCGCAGGCGGCGCAACTGGCCCAACGCCAGGTCGAGCGACCAGCCCGGAGCGAGGTAACCCCGCGCCGCTTCCGCCCGCTGATAGGCGGTATCGTTATCGAGCGAGGTGGCGAAGGCCGCCAGACGGCTCAGATAGGCGCTGGCATCGGCGGCGCTTTCAACCGGGTGCACGCTGCCGAGAAAATCGGGAATGCTGAAATAGGCGCCGCCGTTCTGCGCGATGACATAGGGCCGCTGGACCGACCGCAGACCGAATTTCTGCGATACCACCGCGCGTTCATTGAGGTAGCGCGCATTGGCAAGGTGCAGCTTGCCCTGTTCGGACAGACCGGCGGCGCTGAAGCTGCGCAGGGCGGCAAGCGCGGCGCGATCGTTCGCGTCGTTGCGAGCGCGTCCGGCGGGGCTGTTGTCGTCCAGCCGCCCGCGCATCGCCGCGCGCGCGCCCTTGTCCAGCGCGAGCTGAGTGGCGGTGGTCGGGCTCAGGTTCACATCGTTGTTGAACAGCCGGTTGAGCAGGACGTTGAGCCGCGCATCGGCGCCGCGCTTTTTCGCGGCGGCGGCAAGCGCCGTGCCCCCCGATGCGGCAAGCGTCAGCGCCGATGCGCTGGCCCCGGCGAGAAAATGGCGACGTTCCATCGATCGACCTTCCGAGCTCGTGGTTTTCTGTGCTGCGGGGGATCGCACACAATCCCCCGCGCAACCACGGCGTTGGTCGAAGAAAGAGGGCGTTTAGCCGATGCGGTAGAACTGCGCGACGCGGTCCAGCGCCAGCTTGAGCACCAGCTTGCCGCTGCGCACCGGCCAATCCATCGCCCGTTCGGCGCCGGCCAGCGTCTCACCCGCGCAGACGACACGCCACAGCACGTCGGACAGCCCCGGCCCGGCCATGGCAATCGCGCCATCGAACCGCTGCTTCGCGGCGATCTGCCGTTCGTTGTGGGTCAGTCCGTGATCGCCACCGCCGCGCACGCGAACCACGTCCCAGCGCATGGTGACACCGGTAGAAAGCTGGGCGCGTTCCCAATCGGCACGCAACTGTTCACCCGCGGCGTACTGGCGATCATCGAGATGACCGCGCGAATGCAGCCAGGTGAGCGGGCTTTCCGCAAGGTTGACCGTCGCGCTGCGGCGCCCTTTGCGCGGACCGCTGGCCCCAGGTCCTTCGCTTGTCAGTTCGCGTTCCACCAGGTCTCTCTGCATCGCCGCACTCCTCTTGCTGCCGGATTCGGGCTTGCCAAATGTGGTTGGTTGTAGGAAAGTGAAAAAACCAATTTGGTTATCGAGGATCTGCCGTGATCAACCGCATCAGGGACATTCGCCGTCAGAAGGGGCTGACGCTGGCCGACGTGGCGGAGCGCTGCACGCCGCCGACAACCGCGCAGACCATCGGCCGGCTCGAAACCGGAATGCGGCAATTGTCGCTGACCTGGATGAACCGCATCGCCGCCGCACTTGGCGTGGAGCCGGAACTGCTGGTGCGCGGCGATGAGGCGCCCTCGCCCAAACTGGTCGCCCGCCTGTGCGACAGCGGCGCCGAAGCCCTGACCGCCCCGCGTGACGCCATTCTGCCCACGGCGCTCGGCGGCGAAGGCGCGCTCATGGCCATGCAGGTGGAAAGCAGCAGCGGCGAATACCGCGCCGGAGACCAGGTGTGGTTCCGGCAGGTGGACGAGGCCGAGTGGCCGCGCTGCATCAACCGCGATGTGCTGCTGCCCCGCCCCGGCGGCCGCTTTGCATTCGGCCGCATGATCGACCGCGATGGCCGGCGCGTCGCCATTTTCCCGCCCGGCGCCGGTCAACGGCAGGTTGTGGTGGACAATACCGCGTGGATGGCTGTGGCGGAAATGTTGGTGCGATCGCTGTGACCTGCCGGGTTCTGTCGCTTTCCATGCTGTTCCCCAGCGCAGCGCGTCCCGGCTTTGGCCTGTTCGTCGCGCGCCAGTTCGACGCGCTCGCCGCCGAAGGATCGGTGGAAATCGATCTGATCTGCCCGGTGTCCGTACCCGTCTGGCCGCTGTCCCTGCTGCGAAAGCCGGCCCAGGCGGCATTCGAGCCGCCCTCCGCCCGCACCATGCGCCACGCGGTTCACTACGTGCCGTTTCGCTCGGTGCCGAAGCTGGGCGCCTTGTGGAACCCGCGTGCGATCGCCCGCGCCGTTCTGCCGCTGGCGCGCAGGCTCCATGCCGAACGCCCGTTTCACGTGGTCGACGCGCAGTTCTTCTTTCCCGAAGGCCCGGCAGCGGCGATCGTGGCCCGCGCGCTTGGTTTGCCGCTCTCCATCACGGCGCGCGGCTCGGACATTCATCTGTGGGGCACGGTTGGCGGTGCGCGCCGCCAGATCCTCGACGCCGCGCAGCAAGCCGAGGGCCTGCGCGCAGTCTCCGCCGCGCTCAAGGCCGATATGGGCGCGCTGGGCATGGATGAGCGCAAGATCGACGTTCACTACACAGGCCTCGATCACAGCCGGTTTCACCCGATGCCGCGTGAGGAGGCGCGACGCATTACCGCCGCCAATGGCCTGCTGCCCGAAGGGTTTTCCGGCCCGTTGTTCGTAGCGGTGGGCAACCTGATCCCGCTGAAAGGTCAGGCGCTGGCTATCGAGGCGCTGGCCGGCCTGCCCGATGCCCGCCTGGTCGTGGCGGGAGATGGGCCGGAACGCGCGACCCTTGCTCTGAAAGCCGCGCAGATTGGTGTGGGAGATCGCGTGACCTTCGCCGGGTCCGTCCCGCCAGACCGGCTGGTGCCGCTGCTCTGCGCCGCCAATGCCATGGTGCTGCCGTCCGAGCGCGAAGGCCTTGCCAACGCCTGGGTGGAGGCGATGGCCTGCGGCACGCCCATCGTCATTCCCGATGTCGGCGGCGCGCGCGAGGTGGTGTGCAGCCCATCGGCCGGACGGCTCGCCGCGCGCAACCCGGCGGCCATTGCCGGTGCGCTGTCCGAACTCATCGCCCATCCCGTCCCGCAGGCAGAGGTTGCGGCCAATGCTGCGCGCTTCAGCTGGCAGGCTAATGCGGCCCAGATCGCCGCGCATTACCGCTGCCTTGCCGGATTGTCCGGCCAGACAGCGGTTTAAGCGCGTCCCACTCAGCCCTGTTCGCGGGCGAGGCGTTCCTGCTTGTCGAGCGCGGTTTCCTGCTCGATGAAGCTGGTCGGCGTAACCTTCAGCCAGATGAGGATCGGCGCGGCCATGTAGATCGAGCTGTAGGTGCCGACGAAGATGCCGAGCGTGATGGCAGCGGTGAAGCCGAAGATCACGTTGGGACCAAGCAGCAGCAGCGCGAGCAGCGTGATCAGCACCGACAGCGAGGTGACGATGGTGCGCGACAGCGTCTCGTTGACCGACAGGTCAAGCAGCTCGGCAATCGGCATCTTGCGATACTTTCGCAGGTTTTCGCGGATACGGTCATAGACGACGATCGTATCGTTGAGCGAATAGCCGATCAGCGTCAGCAGGGCGGCGACGATGTTGAGATCGAACTCCATCTGCGTCGCGGCAAACAGCCCGAGCGTGAGCGTGACGTCGTGGACAAGGCTCCACAGCGCGCCCACGCCGAACTGCCATTCGAAGCGGAACCAGATATAGGCCGCCACCGCCAGCGCCGCAAAGCCCAGCGCCTGGAAGGCGATCCAGCCCAGTTCCTTCGAGACCTTGCCCGATACCGAATCAACCCCGTCGATACGCGCATCGGGGTGCTTGGCCTTGATGGCCGTGGTGATCTTCTTGGCCATGGCATCGGCCAGCGCCGGATCGGCATCAGACCCTTCCGGCAGCTTCATGCGGATCGACACTTCGTTCGGTTTGCCGAATTCCTGAATGGTCGGTTCGCCATAGCCGAGCTTCGCCACCTCTTCGCGCAGCGAATCCACCGGCGCCACGGCCGACTGGGTGAAGGTGGTGCGGATCATCTGGCCGCCGATGAAATCGACGCCCATGTTGAGGCCCTTGCTGAAAACAAGGAATATGCTTGCCGCCATCAGCAGCAGCGAGACGATGTAGAACGGCCCCCGCCAGCGCAGGAAGCGGATGTTGGTGTTATCGGGGATGAGCTTGAGAAGTTTCATGGGCCAAGCTCCTAAAGGTTCAGATCCGCCGGCCGCGCCTTGCGCAGCCAACCCGCGACCCACATGCGGGTCAGCGTAACGGCGGTGAAGACCGAGGTGACGATGCCGATCAGCAGCACGATCGCGAAGCCGCGGATCGGGCCGGTGCCGAAATAAGCCATCAGCACGGCGGCGATGACGTTGGTCATGTTGGCGTCAAAGATGGCGCGGCTGGCTTCCTTGTAGCCGGCTTCCACCGCCTGGATCACGCGCCTGCCCCTGGCCCGTTCTTCGCGGATTCGTTCATTGATCAGCACGTTGGCGTCAACCGCGGCACCGATGGTGAGAACGAAGCCGGCGATGCCCGGCAGGGTCAGCGTGGTGTTGGCAATCGCCATGACGCCCAGGATCATCAGCGTGTTCACGATCAGGCCGACGCAGGCGTAGATGCCGAAACGGCCATAGGTGGCGATCATGAAGGCCATCAGCGCGCCGGTACCGACCATGAAGGCAATCAGGCCCTTGCGGATCGATTCCGCGCCGAGATCCGGCCCGACGGTGCGTTCTTCCACAACCTTCAGTTCCACCGGCAGCGCGCCGGAACGCAGGTTGATCGCCAGCTGGTTGGCCGATTCGATGGTGAAGCCGCCAGAAATCTGCGCCGTGCCGCCCAGAATCGGTTCGTTGATGTTGGGGGCGGACAGCACCTTGCCGTCAAGAATGATGGCGAAGGGCTTGTTGACGTTCTCACTGGTCAGCTTGGCGAACTTCGAGCCGCCCTGCTGATCGAAAGTGATCGAGACGACCGCTTCGTTGGTCTGCTGGTTGTTGGACTGGATAGCGTTGGTCAGCTGATCGCCCTTGATCCCGCCATAGCGCTTCACCGCGATGCCCGGCGCGCCGTACTTCGACGGATCGGCATAGGGGACGAACTGGCTGCCCGGAGGGGCAATGCCCTTGGCCAGATCATCGGCCAGCGCGGTCTGGTCGACCAGTTTGAATTCGAGCTTTGCCGTCTGGCCCAGCTGCGCCTTGAGCGCGGCGGGATCCTTGAGGCCGGGCACCTGCACGACGATGCGGTCCGCGCCCTGGCGAATGATCGTCGGTTCGCGCGTGCCGAGCGCGTCGATACGCTTGCGCACGACTTCGACCGCCGTGTCCATCGCCTGGCCAATCGCGGTGTCGATGCCGCCCTTCGTGGGCGTGAGAACGATGCGGTTGCCATCGAACACCTGGAAGTCCCATTCGCGCGCGCCGGCAGCGTTGCTGTTGAGCAGCGGTTCGATCTGGGCGCGGGCCTTGTCCACCTGTGACGGTTCGGCGAGCAGGAAATTGACCGTGCCATCGCGGGTAGAGATGTCGCCGATGCGAATCTGCGGATCGGCGCGGCGGAGGCGGTTCTGAACGTCCTCCTCCATGTTTTCCAGACGCTGGCGGCGCACCTGATCGGCGTCCGCTTCCAGCAGGATGTGGCTGCCGCCGGCAAGGTCGAGGCCCAGGTTGATCTGCGGGTTAGGCAGAACCTTGGGCCAATCGAGGCTGGCCAGGTTGAACATCGAAGGCAGGGCCGCCGCAATCGCGATGGCCGTCAGCCCCCAATAGAAAAGCTGCTTCCAGCGTGGAAAATCGAGCATCTGTGCCGCTTTCGTCGTGGTCAGTCGTTCGCCGCGCCCGGAGGCGCAACCACGTCGAGGATGGTGTTGCGCAGGGCCTTGACCTTCATGTTCTGGCCGAGGTCCAGTTCGACGTAGTTTTCATCGACCTTGATGACCTTGGCGAGGAAGCCGCCGCCGGTGACGACCTGATCGCCCTTCTTGATTCCGGCGATCTTGTCGCGAAGCGCCTTCTGCTGCTTCATCTGCGGACGCAGGATCAGGAACCAGAAGATCAGGAACATGCCGACCAGCGGCATCATGCCAAGCCACGCGGGCTGCCCGCCAGTTGCGGCCGAACCAGCGGCCAGGAGCGTAAGGGTTGCGCTGCTCATGGAGGAAAATTTCGCTTTCTTTTCAGACGGTCCTCTGGCCCCAGCGCCACGCCGTGACGCGCCCGCAAAGCCACCGGACCCTTGGTGGCGGGCGGGTTAGCAGCAAAGATGGTAAAGGGCAACGCGCGCCGCAAGTGCTGCCCGGCATGAAAAAGGCGCGTTCGCGCGCTTGCATCCGCCCTGCGCCATGCCTATAGGCGCGCTCTCCCCGGCAGGTGCAGGCCTGCCTTTCGGGAACCGGTCGGGACGTAGCGCAGCCTGGTAGCGCATCACACTGGGGGTGTGGGGGTCGGAGGTTCGAATCCTCTCGTCCCGACCATTTTTCTCTAAATTGCCGAACGGCGTCGAAGGCTGCATTGACCAAGCCCGGGCGGCGAAATTCGCTGCGGCGCGGTTGCAATTGCTCTTGCTGCACTGCACAATAGGCCATGCGCATTGCCATTGTCGATGAAAGCGCCTCGCGCGCTGCGGTGATCCAGGAGGGTCTGGCCGCCTTTGACGATTGCGAATGCTTTGTCGTCACCGGCCGGCAGGCGCTGGTTGCCCGCATCGGGCAAATCGCGCCCGATATTGTGCTGATGGACCTCGGCAACCCGTCGCGCGACGTGCTCGAAGAGTATTTCGTCGTCAGCCGCGTGCTCGACCGGCCGATCGCCATGTTTGTCGATGACAGCGATGACGACGCGATCGCCGCCTCTATCGAGGCTGGCGTATCCTCCTATGTGGTCGATGGCCTTGCGGCGCATCGCATCCGGCCGATCCTTGATCTTGCCGTCAAACGGTTCAACGCCTTTGCCCGCCTGCAGGCCGATCTGGCCGAGGCCAAGGGCAAGCTGGCCGAGCGCGAGGCGGTCGATCAGGCCAAGCGCATCCTGATGGACAGCCGCGGCCTGACCGAGCCCCAGGCCTATGCCGAACTGCGCAAGACGGCGATGGACCAGGGGCGGCGCATTCCGGAAATTGCCGATGCGTTGATTACCGCACACAAGCTGATGGGAGGACTTTGATGGCCCGTGATTTCACCATCGGCTTTCTGCCGCTCGTCGATGCCTGTCTGCCGATCCTGGCCCGTGAACACGGCTTTGCCGAGGCCGAGGGACTGTCGCTGCGGCTGGTTCGCGACACCAGCTGGGCGACCGTTCTCGACCGCCTGCTTTATGGCCACAGCGACGCCGCCCACATGGTTGCGCCGCTTGCGATTGCCACCACGCTGGGCCGCGGCCGGCCGGCTGTGCCCCTGTCCGTGCCCTTCGTTCTTGGCCTTAACGGCAACGCCATAACCTTCGCCCCCGCGCTTGCAGACCGCATTTCGCCCGGGCCCGGCCTTGGCGATCCGCGCCAGGTTGGCGAGGCGCTGGCCGATGTTGCGCGCGAACGCAAGATCGAGGGCAATCCGCTGCGCTTCGGCGTGGTTCACCGCTATTCCAGCCACAACTACATGCTGCGCTACTGGCTCGCCGCCTGCGACCTGCGCCCGGACGACGATGTCGAGATTTCCACCGTCCCCCCGCCCTTTTGCGCCGATGCGCTGGAGGCCGGCGAGGTCGATGCCATCTGCGTCGGCGAACCGTGGAACTCGGTGGCGGTGGAGCGCGGGGTCGGCCGCATCCTGCTGGTCACCGCGCAAATTTGGCGGCGCGGGGTAGAAAAGGTGCTGGCCCTGCGCGAGCCGGTGATGGAAGACCGGCGCGACGAGGTGGAATCGCTGATCCGCGCGCTGATCGCTGCGGCCCGGCATTTTGTCGATCCGGCCAACTGGGACGCCAACGCCGCCATCCTTGCGCGGCCGGAATATCTTGACGGATCGCCGCAGCTGATCCGCCGCGCCATTGCCGATCGCCTGCTGCTCGCCCGGGGGCAGGAGCCGTTCCATTGCCCCGATTTCATGTTCCAGCATCGCGAGGCGGCGAACTTCCCCTGGGTCAGCCAGGCGGAGTGGCTCTACACCCAGATGGTCCGGTGGGATCGCCTGCCTTTCGATGCCGCCAATGCCGAGCGCGCCGCCCGGGTCTTCCGCCCTGACGTGTACCGGTCCGCGCTGCTCGGCACCAGCGAACCGCTTCCCGGGGCCAGTTCCAAGGTTGAGGGCAGCCTTGGCCAGACAACCGCCGTCGGCACCCAGCAGGGCACGATGACGCTGGAAAGCAACAGCTTCTTCGATGGAATCGCGTTCGATCCCGAACACCTTGAAAGCTATCTTTCGCAACTGCCGTAAAATTTTTGCTGCGCTGCAAAATTTTTCGCTTGCGTCACTTCGGCCGAATCGCTTACCCCTAGTGCCACGGAGCGGAGTGGCCCAATGTCGGGCTACGGTGCCCGCCCCGTGACAACAGACACATGCGTGGCAACGTCGCCGCCCGATATGGCCTCCTCCGGGAGACCCGATCGAGGCGGCTTTTTGTTGTGCGCGCTCGGCAGACAGGGAAACGGCGCGATGACTAAGTCTCAGGGTTTCAAGATCGACAAGCGCGGCATGGTTGCGGCGCTGCTCGTCAGCGTGGCGCTGGCCGGATGTGGCGGCGGCGGATCGAGCGCGCCGGCCGATACGGGCGAAATCGCCAAGGTCGCCGCCGCCAAGGGGATCGAAAAGTCCAACCTGAAGCTCGGCTTTATCAAGCTGACCGACATGGCCCCGCTGGCGATTGCCAAGGAAAAGGGCTTTTTCGCCGAAGAAGGTCTCAACGTCACGCTTGAGCCGCAGGCCAACTGGAAGGTTTTGCTCGACGGTGTCGCCAGCGGCCAGCTGGACGGTGCGCACATGCTTGCCGGCCAGGCGATTGCGGCCGGGGCCGGCATCGGATCGAAAGCCAAGCTGATCGCGCCGCTCAGCCTGGACCTCAACGGCAACGCCATCACTGTATCGAACAAGGTGTGGGAAACCATTTCCCCCACCCTGCCCAAGGACGCCGACGGCAAGGTCAAGCACCCGATTTCGGCCGCTTCGCTGAAAACCGCCATGGCCGGCAAGGGCCTGAAGTTCGGAATGGTGTTCCCAGTCAGCCCGCACAACTACGAACTGCGCTACTGGCTGGCCGCTGGCGGCATCAACCCGGGTTACTATCTGCCGGGTGATCTTGCTGGCAACACCGGGGCCGAAGTCCAGATTTCGGTCACGCCTCCGCCGCAGATGCCTTCCACCCTCGAAGCCGGCACGATTGACGGCTATTCGGTGGGCGAACCGTGGAACCAGGCCGCGGTGAAGAAGAAGATCGGCGTTCCCGTCATCACGGACGCCGAAATTTTCCCTGACAATCCCGAAAAGATCTTCGGCCTGACCGAGGACTTCGCCAACAAGAACCCGAAGACGGTACAGGCGCTGCTGCGCGCGCTAATCAAGGCGCAGCAATGGCTTGATGCCGATGGCGGCAAGAACCGCGCCGAAGCCGTCGAGATCCTGTCCAAGCCGATTTACGTCGGGGCGGACAAGGAAGTGATCGCCGCTTCGATGACCGGCAAGTTCACCTTTGCCCCCGGTGACACACGTGATGCCCCGGGCTTCAACATCTTCTTCGACAAGTTCGCCGGATACCCGTTCTATTCCGACGCGATCTGGGATCTGACGCAGATGCGCCGCTGGGGCCAGATTCCCGAAGACAAGACGGACCAGTGGTATTTTGACACCGCCAAGGCCGTCTATCGCCCCGACCTCTACATGGCCGCGGCCAAGTCGCTGGTGGAAAAGGGCGTAATCCCCGCCGCCGCCGTGCCGGAAACCGATGGCTTCAAGGCCCCGCAATCGGGCTTTATCGACGGCATCACGTTCGATGGCAAGCAGCCCAACGCCTACATCGGCAAGTTCGCCATTGGTCTGAAGCAGGGACAAAAGGTCACCGCTGCGGGCGTCAAGTAAGCCGAATACAGACAGAAGACAGGGAATGACGCAAATGAACGCCGCTCCGCTCAGGAAAGAAGACATTGCCACAGCCGCCGAGGTGGACCCGCCGGCCGAGGTGCGAGAGGCGGCTGCCACAGCAGCCAAACCTCGCCTTTTCTCCGCGATCGGGGCGGCGTTCTCGTCCCTCCCTCCGGCGCGCAGCCTCGCCAAGTCAGCCTGGCCGCCGATGGTCGGCATTGTCGGTTTTTTGATCCTCTGGGCCGTGCTCGCGCCGATGGTGAAGACCTCGCTCGGCACCCTGCCCGGACCGGGCGACGTCTGGACCGCCTTCACCGGCCTGATGAGCGAAGCCTCGGCCATCCGCGCCGATGCGGCGGCGGCCGAGGCGAGCGGTTCCAGCTACACCGGTCCGCCCAGCTTCATCGACCAGATCTTCACCTCGCTGAAAACGGTCGGCCTCGGCTTCATCCTCGCCTCCATCGCCGCCGTTCCGCTGGGCCTTGTCGCCGGCATGTCGAAGGGCTTCAACGCCGCGATCAATCCGCTGGTTCAGGTGATGCGCCCGGTCAGCCCGCTCGCATGGCTGCCGATCGTCACCATGGTCGTCTCCGCTTCCATGTCGGGCGGCGATGACAGCTTCCTGCCAAAGAGCTTCGTCATCTCGGCCATCGTCGTCATGCTCTGCTCGCTGTGGCCGACGCTGATCAACACGGCCATCGGCACGGCCAGCATCGACAAGGACCTGATCAATGTCGGCCGCGTGCTCAAGCTCGGCTGGGCCGCGCGCCTGACCAAGCTCGTCCTGCCCAGCTCGCTGCCCTACATCTTCACCGGCATGCGCCTGTCGCTCGGCACCGGCTGGATGGTGCTGATCGCCGCGGAAATGCTCGCGCAGAACCCCGGCCTTGGCAAATTCGTCTGGGACGAATTCCAGAACGGCAATGAAAAGTCGCTCTCCCGCATCATGGTGGCCGTGGTCGTCATCGGCCTGATCGGCTTCGCGCTCGACCGGGTGATGATGGCGCTCCAGTCCTTCGTCAGCCGCAACCGGACGTTCTGAACATGGCAAACACTTCTATCCTTTCGCTCAAGGGCCTCACCAAGCGCTATGTTTCGGGCAGCGGCGCGGTCAGCGAAGTGCTTGGCGGCATCGATCTTGATGTCCGCGAGGGCGAATTCGTCGCCGTCCTGGGCTTCTCGGGCGCCGGCAAGACGACGCTTGTCTCCGCCATCGCCGGCCTGATCGAAGCCGATGCCGGGGAGATTCTGCTGCGTGGGCATCCGATCGACGGGCCGGACAAGGACCGCGGCCTCGTCTTCCAGTCCTATTCGCTGTTCCCCTGGCTGACAGTGGAAGCGAACGTCGCGCTGGCCGTCGATGCGGTCCACAAGGACCGCTCGGCCGCCGACCGCGCCGCGCTGGTCAGGCAGAAGGTCGAACTCGTCGGCCTGGGCCACGCGATGGACCGCAAGCCCGCCCAGCTTTCCGGCGGCATGCGCCAGCGCGTTGCCGTTGCCCGCGCGCTCGCCATGGAGCCCGAAATCCTGCTGATGGACGAACCGCTTTCCGCGCTTGACGCGCTGACCCGCGCGAAACTGCAGGATGAGATCGAGCGCATCCGCAAGGAGGAAAAGCGCACGATCATCCTCGTCACCAACGACGTTGATGAAGCGCTTCTGCTGGCCGACCGCGTGGCCGTTCTTACGCCTTCGCCTGCTGCCCGCATCGGCCAGATCTTCGAGGTGACGATCCCGCGCCCGCGCGACCGCGAGGCGATGAACGACGATGCCCAGTTCCAGGCACTGCGCCGCGAGATCGTCAATTATCTCGGCTCGCTGGTGTCGGGGAAGCAGGCGGCGGGAAGCGATTTCGGCAATCTGCCGAACGTCACCCCGCTCGATCTTGCGCCGCTGCCCAAGGCCTATCTAGAAGCCGCCAAGGGCCGCAACGCGCGGCGCTATCTGGAATTCTACAACCTCCACAAGGTCTATCCGACGCCCAAGGGCCCGCTGACCGTGGTGGAGAATTTCAACCTGCTGATGGACAAGGGCGAATTCGTTTCGCTGATCGGCCACTCGGGCTGCGGCAAATCGACCGTGCTGACCATGGCGGCGGGCCTCAACGCGATCAGCAAGGGCTCGATCATCCTCGACAACCGCGAGATCGACGTGGCGGGGCCGGACAAGGCCGTGGTCTTCCAGGCCCCCAGCCTGATGCCCTGGCTGACCGCGCGGCAGAACGTGGCGCTGGGGGTGGAGCGGGTCTATCCGCACGCCTCGAAGGGCGAGCGGCGCGAGATTGTCGACTATTACCTCGAACGCGTGGGCCTTGCCGATGCGCGTGACAAGCTGGCGGCGGAAATGTCGAATGGCATGCGCCAGCGTGTCGGCATTGCCCGCGCCTTTGCGCTCAGCCCCCGTCTGCTGCTGCTCGACGAGCCCTTCGGCATGCTCGACAGCCTGACCCGCTGGGACCTGCAGGACGTCCTGGTCGAGGTGTGGAACCGCACCAAGGTGACCGCGATCATGGTCACCCACGATGTCGACGAGGCGATCCTGCTGGCAGACCGCGTGGTGATGATGACCAACGGTCCCAATGCCACGATCGGCAAGGTGCTCAAGGTTGACCTGCCGCGCCCGCGTGACCGCAAGGCGCTGCTCAAGGACCCGCAGTTCTATGCTTACCGGCAGGAGGTGCTGCACTTCCTCGCCGAATACGATCACGGACCGAACGCAGAGGCGGCCTGACGCTTTACGGGGAGAATGCCTGAAGGGGCCAAGGCTTCTCAGGAGGGAAAACAACATGAGGAAAATCGTTCTGGCGGCGACCGCACTCGCGGCGCCGGTCGCTCTCGCTCACCCTGCGCTGGCAGCACCCGGTGACCCGGTGAAGATCGGCGGCGGGCTCAGCCTCGACCCGATTGTCGACATGCGCCTGCGGTATGAAAACGTCGACCAGCCCGCGACCAATGCCGATGCCGTGACCTTGCGGGTGCGCGCCGGGGCGGAACTCAAGCACGCAAGCGGTCTGTCGCTGCTGGCCGAGGCCGAGGGCACGATCGGCGTGGTCAATGACTACAACGCCTTCCCTTTCGCCATTGCCGACAGCCAGCGCCGCCCGGCCTATTCGGTCGTCGTGGATCCGATGAACGTCGAGCTGAACCGGCTGCAAGTGCAGTACAAGTCGAAGCCCTTTACCGCCACGATCGGCCGCCAGCGCATCAACCTTGATGACCAGCGTTTCGTCGGCTCGGTCGGCTGGCGGCAGAACGAGCAGACCTTCGATGCGGTCCGCGCCGAGGCCAGCGTCGGGCCGGTGAGCCTCGATGCCACCTACGCGATCAGCCAGCGCACGATCTTCGGCGTCGATGCCGGTCCGCGCACGGCCTATGACGGCGATTTCGTGTTCCTCGGTGCCGGCGCAAAGCTGGGTCCGGTGAACCTTAAGGCCTTCGGCTACCTGCTCGATTTCGATGCCAAGGAACAGGCCGGCGCTCTGGCCACCACCAATGCCGACACCCAGACCTGGGGCGCGCGGGCGACGGCGGCGTTCAAGCTGGCACCCAAGACCACGCTGAACTTCGCAGCCAGCTATGCCCGCCAGTCCGACTATCAGGACAACCCGGTAAACTACGGCGTCGATTACATCGCGGCCGAGGCTGGCCTTGCCTTTGGACTGGTGGGTGTGACGGCTGGCTTCGAAATGCTTGGCTCGAACGGCACCCGATCCGTGCAGACGCCGATGGCAACACTGCACAAGTTCCAGGGCTGGGCCGATCTGTTCCTCACCACGCCGGCAGCGGGGATCGAGGACTACTATGGCGGCCTCAGCTACAAGTTTACCGGCGTAAAGGCGCTGCCCGGTCTGAACGCAGCTGTTACCTACCACCGGTACGAGAGCGATTTCGGCTCGGTCCACTACGGCGCCGAGTGGAACGCATCGATCGGTTTCAAGCTCAAGCGCGTCAGCGTTCTGGCCAAATATGCCGATTATGATGCAGATCTTTTCGGTAGCGATACCAAGAAGTTCTGGCTGCAACTTGAAGTGACATACTAACCAGGCCGGCATCATTTTGCTGCACTGCAAAATAGGGCTTGCTTCCAAGACCCCGAATCACCTAATCTGCCCGTGAAGCAGAGGCCCTGCCCAAAGGGGGGCAGACAACAGCGCCGCTGCACCATCATCGACAGACGCGTGGCAACGAAGCCGCCCGTACCGCTCTTCCAGCGGTTCGTGGCGGCTTTTTTGCGTGCGTGTCGGCCAAGGAGACGACGAGTGAACGCGCCAGCGAGTTTCATCGAAGGGACGGCAAATGCCGGCAGTGCCGAACG
>JBJTLW010000056.1:0-58647 GCA_046063225.1 Novosphingobium sp.
GCCCTGGCCGAAGTGCCAATTGCCGCGCTGGTGGGCGATCAGGTGGTCGCCGGAACCATCGATCGCCTGCTGATCGGCGCGGACCGCCTGCGGCTGGTCGATTTCAAGACGGCGCGCCGCCCGCCAAGGGGGCTGGAACAGGTGCCGCAAGCAACCCTGCGCCAGATGGCCGCCTATGCCGCGGCGCTGGAAGTGTCGTTTCCCGGCAAGGCGGTGGACGCGGCGATCCTTTATACCGCGATCCCATCGCTGATCGTCATCCCGGCCGAGGTTCTGGCGGCCCACAAGCCCGGCTTGTCCACGGCTGAGTAAAGCTTTCGCCGCAAGCCGGTTGCGCGCGGTCGATCAGGGCCTAAATTGATGGAAACCGTTTCAGGAGATTTCCCATGCCAACCATCGCCGTCACCGACGCCAGCTTCGAAGCCGATGTCCTCAAGTCCGACAAGCCGGTGCTCGTCGATTTCTGGGCGGACTGGTGCGGCCCGTGCAAGATGATCGGCCCCAGCCTTGAGGAAATCTCCGAGGAAATGGCCGA
This sequence comes from Novosphingobium sp., assembly GCA_046063225.1. Lineage (GTDB taxonomy): Bacteria > Pseudomonadota > Alphaproteobacteria > Sphingomonadales > Sphingomonadaceae > Novosphingobium. Next base: position 536 of record JBJTLW010000056.1, read on the forward strand.
TGAACTGACCATCGCCAAGGTCGACATCATGGAAAACACTGACACGGCCGCCAAGTTCGGCGTGCAGTCGATCCCGCTGATGGTGCTGATCAAGAACGGCGAAGTGGTTGCGCACAAGCTTGGCGCAGCACCAAAGAGCCAGATCAAGGGCTGGATCGACAGCGTCCTTTAAAGGTTCGCCGCGCGAAAGTAGCGGCTTTCCACTCTCCCCTCGCGCCTGCGGGAGGGGAAATTATGGATCGGCGGCTATGTGCCGAGCCGTTCCATCCGCCCGGCCAGCTCGTCCCACAGGGCAGGGCTGGCCGCGCCCAGCAGGCCGGGCTGGAGGTGTTCGTCCCCCCGGTAGGGGCGTCTGTCCGGCCGGGCGGACTTGCCGCCCGCCTCGTTGAGCAGCAACACCCCGGCGGCATGATCCCAGGCCAGGGTGCGCTCGAAAATAGAGATATCGTTGACGCCCAGCGCCAGTCGCGGCCACTGTTCAGCGGCGCAGCGCGGGATATCGACGCAGGTGTAATGCGGCGCGATCTGCGTTTTGAGCGCCTCGCGCCTGGCTGGATCGGCGAAAACCAGCGAAATCGCCGCGATTGGCGGCTGTGATCCGCTGGTCCTGGCGAAAATCCGCTCGCCGTTGACGTAGGCACCCTTGCCAAGCTGGGCGTGGCAGAACCGGCCGCTCTGGCAATCGTATATCCAGCCGGCAATCGTCTCGCCGCGCTCGGCGAGCGCAATCAGCACGCCGAAGGGCGGCTTACCGGCGGCAAAATTGTTTGTCCCGTCCAGCGGATCGATGATCCAGCACAGATCGTCGGACAGGCGGTGAACCAGCGAGGGATCGGCGTGATAGGCCTCTTCGCCGACAATCGTCGCTTCGGGCAGCAGCTTGGCCAAACCATCGGCGAGGATCAGTTCGGCATCGCGGTCCGCCACGGTGACGACATCGTCCGCCGCCTTGGCATCAATCTGGTCGGCCGAAAGCGACTGATAGCGCGGCAGGATCGCCTGTTCGCTCGCCCGCTTCATCAGGGCATGAACGTCGCGGGTGAGGATATCGCTCAAGAGCGATAGTCCGCGTTGATCGAGATGTAGCCGTGCGTCAGGTCGCAGGTCCACACCGTCGCGCGGCCATCGCCAAGCCCGAGATCGACCTCGATGGTCACGTTCTGCCCCTTGAGATGCGCGGCTACCGGCGCTTCGTCATAGTCGGCAAGCGGCAGACCGTCTTTCGCCGCCCAGGTTCCGCCAAAGCCGATCGACAGCCGGTCACGGTCCGCCGGCTCGCCAGCCTTGCCCACGGCCATGACGACGCGGCCCCAGTTGGCGTCCTCTCCGGCGATGGCGGTTTTGACGAGCGGCGAATTGGCGATGGCGAGGCCGACCTTGCGCGCGCTGTCATCGCTGACGGCGCCGGTCACGGCGATCTGGATGAATTTCTGCGCGCCTTCGCCATCCTTGACCACAAGATGCGCGAGCTGGCGGCAGACATCCTCAAGCGCCGCGGCAAAGGCATCGGCGCCCGGGCAGCCCGCGCAGGTGATTGTATCGTTTCCGGCCTTGCCCGTGGCGAAGGCGAGTACCGTGTCACTGGTCGAGGTATCGCCATCGACCGTGATGCAGCTGAACGTGCGCGCATTGGCGGCGCTCAGCAGCTCCTGAAGATAGCCGGGGGCGATCGCGCAATCGGTAAAGATATAGCCCAGCATGGTGGCCATGTCGGGCGCGATCATGCCGCTGCCCTTGATGATCGCGCAAAGCTTTACCGTTCGGCCATCGACCATGGCGGTTGCCATGGCGCCCTTGGCAAAGGTGTCCGTCGTGCCGATGGTGCGCGCCGCATCCTCCCAGCTGCAAGGCTCGGCTTGAAGCGCGGCAGCGACGCCATCGCGCGCCTTGTCCTTGGGCAGGGGAACGCCGATCACGCCGGTGGACGAGACGAAGACCTGTTCCTGCGGGCAGCCGAGGCCTTCGGCCACCTGCGCCATTATCTGTTCCACCGCCTCGCGGCCGCGATAACCGGTAAAGGCGTTGGAATTCCCGGCGTTGACGATGAGTGCGCGGGCGCGTCCGGCCTTCACCTGCTCGCGGCCGAGTTCAACCTCGCTGGAACAGCACACATTCTTTGTAAAGACGCCGGCAACCGACGTGCCTTCGGCCAGTTCGGCGAAAGTGAGGTCGCAGCGGCCCCAGTCCTTGTAGCCCGCGCGCACCACGCGCAGCGTTACGCCGTCAATCGGCGGCATCGTGGGGAAGGGCGAGGCGAGCGGCGAAACGGTGTCAGACATGGGCAAGGCCCATATGGCGGCTTGGGCAGCGGGGCAAGTATTGCCACGGGCGGGCACTCTGTTAGCACGGTCCACAAGGAAAATTCTCGGGGGATTCGAATGCGCTATCTATGGGTGTCGATTGTGACGCCAGTGCTTGTCGCTGGGGAGGCGGAAGCCAAGCCTTCTCCCGTTCCGATTCCCAGGAATTTCCCGGCGACCCTGCCTGCGCCGCTGCCGCCAATGGCCCCGCCGCCGCCAATGGCTCCGCCGCCCGCACCGCCGCCAATCTATCAGTCTTATGGCCTTCCGGTTTATCCCAAGGGTAACCCTGGCAATTGGGTGACCACGAATGACTATCCCACCCGCGCGCTGCGCGAAGAACGGCAGGGAACGACACGTTTCCGCGTTACGGTGGGAACCGACGGCCGCGTTTCCGATTGCGAAATACTGCAAAGCAGCGGGAGCAACGATCTCGATTCCGCCACCTGCCTGCTGATCTGGCGCCGCGCGCGGTTTCAACCGGCACAGGACGCCAAAGGCAATCCGGCAATCGGTTATTACTCCAACGCCGTACGCTGGGTGATCCCGGAGGATTACCGGCCCAAGCCGCTGACCGGGTCGCTAACCGTCAGCTTCGTTGTCGCGCCCGATGGCAAGACGTCGAACTGCAAGGTCGTTCGCGGCAGCGGCGAGCTTGGCGATGCCTATGATGTCGGCCCCGCCGAATGTATCATGGATACGTTCAATTCGGGCTTCACCGATGCGAAGGGCCGCAAGGTGTCGCGGGTAGTAACGGTCACATCTGTGGTGTCACTGCGCGATGCGCCGCTGGAACCGGTCAGCGAAAAGCCCGTGATCCGTCCAGCCTCGTCGATGGAGAAAGCGCAACTGGGCTATCTTGCCTGGGGTGCGCCGTCGCTTTGGGACATGGCGCTGGGCACGCGCCCTGCGGCGGGAACGGTGGTGGTCCACACCCTGATCGGGGTGGATGGTTCGGTATCGAATTGCCGGGTGGCAAGCGCAACTGGCCCGGTCGCCCGCGTGATCACGCCGGGGACGATCGCCTGCGAATCGGAAGGCTACGACGATCTCAACCGCGACGCGGAAGGCGTGCCGATGCCCAAGCTGATGGTGTTGACGGCAACCACCACGATTACGCCCTTGGCGCCGGCCCGATCGGGCAAGTCCCCGGCGCGACCCATCCGACGGAAGCGATAGACCAATGAGCATAGTTTTCCTCAGGACTGCCCTTGCTTTCGCGCAGGTCGCCGGCAACCTGGTGCCGCCGGTTCCCTCGCCGCCGCCGGTCAACGTCATCACCATGCCGCGCGGGCCGAACCTGCCGGCTCAGCCGCAGAGCGCGCCGGGCAGCTGGATCAACAGCTTTGACTACCCGTCAAAGGCCCTTCGCGAAGAACTGACCGGCGCGGTGCTCGCCGAACTGCACGTCAATCGTTGGGGATCGGTGGCGGACTGCGTGATCGTCGGGTCGAGCGGGCACGCCATCCTTGATGAGGAAACCTGCCGCCTGGTGGTTCGCCGCGCGCGGTTCTTCCCGGCGACCGATGCCAGTGGCAAGGCGATTGCCGGCACGGCGACCTTGCGGTTCGTCTGGGCCTTGCCCGATGGGCCGGCGCCGCAAGGACAAACGCAGTATCGCATCGCCACCGATGGCTATCCGCGCGGCCCAAGGCTGGAAAACCCCGACTGGTCCGTCCTGCGAGCCGGCGACTATCCGGCCGATGCCCTAGCGCGCAAATCCGAAGGGCCAAGCCTGATCGCGCTCGATATCGATGCCGCGGGCAAGGTGACCGGCTGCTCGGTTCGTCAGTCGAGCGGAGATCCGGTGCTGGATCAGGCCGCCTGCAAGCTCGCGATGCAGCGCGCGCGCTTCGTTCCCGGCGCCGACGTTGCCGGGCGCAACGCGGCGGGCCGTGCGCTGACCGGCGTCGACTGGCGGTTGTCCGCAATATCGGATCGGCCGGTTTCGCCCCCGCGCGTGGCCGTATCGCCCACCATTCCTTTCCGCAGGCCGGGCGTGGCGACGATCAGCTTTGACGCGCACGCTGACGGCACGGTTTCAAACTGCCAGTCAACCGGCGACCGGCTCGACGGCATGGGGCGCCAGTTCTTCGCCATGTGCGACCTGGCGCAGCGCTACCCGGCGTTCAAATACGAACCCCTGGTCGATGCCGCGTCGAACCCCGTGGATGCCCGAGTCACGGTGAAATACGCCATCGAAGTGGCGGAGAAGCCCAAAACGCCGGGCAAATGACCGGCAGGGCTGGACCTTCGCGCGGCTTGCGCCTATCTTCATCCTTACCGATGAAGCGTATCGTCCTCGCCTTGCTCGCCCTTCTGGGGCTTGTTGCGCAAACGGCGCCTGTTCAGGCGCGGATTTGCGGCGTTGGCAGCGAACAGATCGGGGCGATCGCGGCACCGCGGACGCAGCGCCAGGCACTTGCCGCGCAAATCCAGCCAAGCCCAAGCCCGACGGCCAAGGTGGATCGCAAGGATCGCGATTGCCAGCCCGTCGCGACGGAGCGCAAGCGGCCGGTCTATATTCCGGCTGTGCAACTCGGCATCGATCGCGCGCGCGAATAGCGCCAGCTTTCCAGCCTGAAGGCTGAACGCAAGGCGCTTTTGCGCCTTTGCCTGTCATCGCATCTTCGCATTCCCGCGCCCTGTGGCGCCCATAAATTTCAGGAAAATCCCTATGATCGGCGCCATTGCCAAGCGCATTTTCGGTTCGGCCAACGACCGTTACGTCAAATCGCTCGACAAGATCGTGCGGCAAATCAACGGCTTCGAGCCGACGCTCGAAGCGCTCACCGACGATGAACTGCGCGGCCAGACCGACAAGTTCCGCGCGCTTCTCGCCGACGGCAAGGACCTTGACGATATCCTGCCCGAAGCCTTCTCCACCGTGCACTAGGCCTCGCGCCGCGTGCTGGGCATGCGCCACTTCGACGTCCAGATGATCGGCGGCATCGTGCTCCATCGCGGCGAGATCGCCGAAATGCGCACGGGTGAAGGCAAGACGCTGGTGGCGACGCTGGCGGTCTACCTCAACGCCATCGAAGGCAAGGGCGTCCACGTTGTCACGGTGAACGACTACCTCGCCCGCCGCGACGCGGAATGGATGGGCCAAATTTACAAGTTCCTGGGTCTGACCGTTGGCGTGATCGTGCCCAATCTGGTCGAGGAAGAGCGCCGCGAGGCCTACAATTCCGACATTACCTATGCGACCAACAACGAGCTGGGCTTCGATTACCTGCGCGACAACATGAAGCATGAGCGCAGCCAGATGGTCCACCGGCCGTTCAACTTCGCAATCGTCGACGAAGTCGATTCGATCCTGATCGACGAAGCGCGCACGCCGCTGATCATCTCCGGGCCGACCGACGACAAGAGCGAGCTCTACGTCGCGGTGGACGCAGTGGTGAAGCAACTGCCCGAAGAGCTGTACGAAAAGGACGAAAAGACCAAGAACATCACTCTCACCGAAGAGGGTGTCGAATGGGCTGAGCGCCAGTTCGAAGCGGCGGGCCTGCTGGTCGGTTCCAACCTTTACGACGTCGAAAACACCCAGGTCGTCCACCACCTCGATCAGAGCCTCAAGGCCGTGATCATGTTCAAGCGCGACATCGATTACGTTGTCGAGGACGGCAAGGTGGTGATCATCGACGAGTTCACCGGCCGCAAGATGGACGGTCGTCGCTGGTCGAACGGCCTGCACCAGGCGGTCGAGGCCAAGGAAGGCGTGACCATCGAGCCCGAAAACCAGACGATGGCCTCGATCACTTTCCAGAACTACTTCCGCATGTACCCCAAGCTGGGCGGCATGACCGGTACGGCAGCGACCGAAGCTGCCGAATTCTTCGACATCTACAAGATGAACGTCGTCACCATTCCGACCAATATCCCGGTCAAGCGCGTCGACGAGGAAGACGAATTCTACAAGAACACGGCCGACAAATTTGCCGCAATCGCCAAGCTGATCCGGGAACGCAGCGAAAGCGGCCAGCCGGTGCTGGTCGGCACGGTCTCGATCGAAAAGAGCGAGCTGCTGTCCGACTACCTCAACAAGGAAGGCGTCAAGCACGCAGTCCTGAACGCGCGTTTCCACGAAATGGAAGCGCACATCGTTGCCCAGGCCGGCCGGCTTGGCGCGGTCACGGTGGCCACCAACATGGCCGGCCGCGGTACCGACATCCAGCTTGGCGGCAACGTCGAATTCCGCATCGAGGACGAGTTGAAGGACGTGCCGGAAGGCGCCAAGCGCGATGCCGAGATCGAACGGATCAAGGCGGAAGTCGCGGCTGAAAAGGAAGCGGTGCTCGCCGCTGGCGGCCTTTGCGTGATCGGCACCGAGCGGCACGAAAGCCGCCGTATCGACAACCAGCTTCGCGGCCGTTCGGGCCGTCAGGGCGACCCGGGCATGTCGAAGTTCTACCTCTGCCTTGAGGACGATCTGCTGCGCATCTTCGGGCCGGACACGCTGTTCAGCCGCATGATGAATTCCAACCTTGCCGACGGCGAGGCGATTGGATCGAAGTGGCTGTCGAAGGCCATCGAAACCGCGCAGAAGAAGGTTGAGGCGCGCAACTACGACATCCGCAAGCAGGTCGTCGAATACGACGACGTGATGAACGATCAACGCAAGGTGATCTACGAGCAGCGCGCCGACATCATGGATGCCGATGCCGTCGATGAAGTCGTGGTCGACATGCGCAACGACACGGTCAACGCGCTGGTCGGCGATGCCTGCCCGCCGGGGTCCTATCCGGAACAGTGGGACGTTCAGGGCCTGAAGGATCGCTCCATTGACGTGCTGGGCATTGACGTTCCGATCGAGGACTGGATTGCCGAGGACGGCATCGACCCCGAAGAGGTCGAAGAGCGTCTGGCAAAGCTGGCCGAAGAATCGATGCAGGCCAAGATGGTCGATAACGAAGACATCTGGCGCCAGGTGGAAAAGAGCGTTCTGCTCGAACGGCTTGATCACTACTGGAAGGAGCACCTCGCTACGCTTGACGCGCTGCGTCAGGTCGTCTTCCTGCGCGCCTATGCGCAGAAGCAGCCGATCAACGAATACAAGCGCGAGGCCTTTGGCCTGTTCGAAAAGATGCTGGAAGCCATCCGCGAGGACGTGACCCGCATCCTGTCGACGAGCCAGCTGCAGTTCGCGCCGCCGCCGGAACTGCCCGAATTGCCGGACTTCCTGACCGGGCATATCGACCCGTTCACCGGCGAAAACGATGGCGCCACATCGCTGGTTGGCAAGGAAGCGATGATGGCCATGCTGGGAACCGCCGCGCCGACCGCCGAACACGCTGCCCTGGGCGCCGATCCCTATGCCGCGCTCGGCCTATCCCGCAACGCGCCGTGCCCTTGCGGTTCCGGCGCTAAGTACAAGCACTGCCACGGGGCCGCGACCTGAGTGTAGCCCCGGCGGCAATGTCGGGGCAGGGCGATTACACCGGATCCAGGACAACGACCGGGATGAGCCGGTCGGTCCGCGACTGGTAGATATCGTAATTCGGCCAGTTCTTGACGCACTCCGCCCAGATCGCCTCGCGCTCGGGTGACTGCGCGGTGCGTGCGCGCGCCTTGAACACGCGATCCTTGATCTGCACTTCGCAGTCCGGGTCTTCGAGCAGGTTGAGATACCACTGCGGGTGCGACGGCCATCCGCCCTTGCTGGCGATGATCACCGGCGCATCGCCGACCTGGGTGTAGATGATCGCGATGGTGCGCTTCTGCCCGCTCTTGCGGCCGGTAAAGGTGAGCAGAAGCGTGGTTACCCCGTTCCAGATATAGCCGGTTTCACCGTTGGTTTCCCGATAGACACGGACGTGCTCTTCGCCCTTCAGCGACAGGTCTGTGCCGGTAACGGCCTGAACCTTTGACGTATCGACCACTGCCATCTCCCAATCAGCCGGTTGTGGATGATCATGGCACGAAGCGGCTGGAACTGTCCACCAAGATCGCAATGGTGAAGAAATATTCGCAACTGCGAATTTATATGAGCTTCGGTCCGTTCATCCGATAGCTGGGATCATCCGGCATGCGTTTGCCCATCGGGCACTGCATGCCCATCAGGCCGGCCTGCCAATCGGCGGAATCGGGATAGTGACGGAACCAGTCGGTCATCACCAGCCGTTCGGCAATGCGCCACTCCTCGCCTCGCTTCTCAAACCGGTCAAGGTATCGGCCCGCGCCGATCACATCCTGCTTGACCCCGTCGATCGTCACGCGGTGATAGCCGTAGAAATAGGATTCGACCGAAGCTCGATCGTCTTCAATCGCCATCAGCACGTTTCCGATCATGTGCATGGTCTGGTCCATCAAGCCCATCAGCGGGAAAGCCCAAGCGATGAATTCCTCGGCATTGCCGCGAAAGTCCAAGTGCTGGTCGTCACAGTCCGGCCAATAGGCGCTGCGCACCATGTCCGCATCCAGCCGGTCTACACCGCGTGAATAGCGATAAAGGCATTCGCGGATTGCCTCGCGGTCGGCCAGTTCGGCCATGATTTGGGTTACTGGCGTGTTCATTCGAAGCTCTCCCATCAACGGTTTCGCGGCGGGGTGCACCCCGGGCCAAATCGTTTGTCGCCTTGCCATTGGGCCCCGAACTCGTCGTTCCAGCAAGGGCATGGATCGACAACCCGGCTTGTCTCCAGTGGCACTCGCGGTGATTTGCATTGCCTCATTTATGATCCAGTGCATATCATAAACACACAAGATCGGCAGCGGGGCGACGCTGCGTCCATGGGAGAAATGCAATGAAGGCGTGGCTGTTCACCGGCGTAGGCGATCCCCTACAACTGATAGAGCGGGATGATCCGCAGCCCGGCCCAGGTCAGGTGGTGGTCGATGTGAAGGCGGCGGGCCTTTGCCACAGCGACTGCGGCTTTCTTGACGGCACACTCACCTGGATGCTGCCAGGCCTGCCAATGATCCTGGGGCATGAGGTTGCGGGCGAGATCAGCGCCGTGGGCGAAGGCGTTACCAGCCATTCCGTTGGCGACCGCGTCGTGCTGAACGGGCCCGAGGAATTTGCCGCCGGCTGGCGGGTGGACGGCGGTTACGCGACCAAGTGCCTTGCCATGGCGTGCGGCCTTGTCACCATCCCGGAAGGCGTCAGCTATATTCAGGGGGCAACCGCAACCGATGCGGGCATGACGAGTTACGGCGCGGTGATGGGCACGGGGGCCATGCAGCCGGGGCAGAAGGTGGGCATTGTCGGGCTGGGCGGGCTTGGAATCACCGGCGCGCGGATTGCTGTGGTCAACGGCGGAGAAGTCTATGCCGCCGAGCCGCGCATGGAGACCTGGGACAAGGCCAAGGCGCTGGGCGTGCGCGAGGTTGTGGCCGACGTGACCGAGCTTGCGCCGTTCCAGTGTGACCTGATTATCGATTTTGCCGGATTCGGATCGACCACGGCCGGGGCGATCAGCGCGGTGCGAACGGGCGGCACCGTGGTGCAGGTTGGCCTTGGCAAGACCGAGGCGACGATCAACACTGCCGAGCTTACCGCCAAGATGGTGACCCTGCGCGGATCGCGCGGCGGCGCGATGCCCGGCGCCACCGAAGCCGTGCTGGCCCACATGGCCAATGGCGAGCTTGAGATTGAGGCGGCTGCCCTGCCGTTCGATCAGATTCCCGATGGCCTCAAGCGGCTTCACGATGGCGGCGTGATCGGCCGGCTTGTTGCCACGCCATGACTGCCTCCGGGGAGATCGCAGCATGACCCTGCAGGGCAAAACCGCGCTGGTCACCGGCGCAAGTCGCGGGCTTGGCCAGACGATCGCGGAAAAGCTGGCGAGCGAGGGCGCGCTGGTGGCGGTAAATTATGCCGAGAACCGCGCCACCGCCGATGCCACCGTTGCCCGGATTGAGGCGGCGGGGGGAAGAGCCTTCGCCTTGCAGGCGAGACTTGGCGGCGAGGCGGGCGGGCAAGCCTTGAAGGCGGCACTGGACGAGGCTCTGCTCGCGCGGACAGGATCGAACAGCCTTGATATCCTTGTCAACAATATCGGCGGCGGGGACTATGGCCGGATCACCGATGTGGATGAGGCGCAGTTCGACCAGGCCTTCAACAACAACGTGCGCGGCGCCTTTTTCCTCACCCGCGCGCTTCACGCGCAGATCGCGGACATGGGCCGGGTGATCAACCTGTCTTCCGCCGGATCGCGCCTGACCGACCCCGGCATCATCGTCTATACCATGGCAAAGGCCGCGGTTGAGGCGTTCACGCGCGTTCTGGCGGCAGAGCTGGGGCCGCGGGGTATCACGGTCAATTCCGTCGCGCCCGGTTTCACCGCTGGCGAAACGAACCTGCACGTAACCGAAGACCCGGTCGCGGCGCGGCAGGTAACCGACAATACGGCCCTGCGCCGCTTCGGTACGCCGGAGGAAATTGCCGACATCGTCTATGCGCTCGCCTCGCCGCTTGGCCGCTGGGTTACTGCCCAGACCATCGAGGCGAGCGGCGGTTTCAAACTCTGACTGGCGGGGAATAGGCGATGGCGCGTGTAGTCCGGTTTCATGCGTTTGGCGGACCCGAAGTGCTTCGGGTGCAGGACGAGCCCAGTGCCGAACCCGGCCCCGGCGAAGTACGGATCGCTGTCGCCGCGTTCGGCCTCAACCGGGTAGAGGCGCTGTTCCGGGCCGGGGGCATGGGGCCGGTGCGGTTCCCCAGCCGTATCGGCTATGAAGCGGCCGGCACCGTCACCGCGCTTGGCGAAGGCGTCACGCGGTGGCGCGTGGGTGATCGCGTAGCAACGCTCTATGGCTTGTCGATGGAGGACTATGGCACCCATGCCGATGAAATCGTCTATCCCGCCGACATGCTAGTCGCGGTCGATGCGGGACAAAGCCTTGTCGAGGCGGCGGCAAGCTGGATGCAATACGGCACGGCCTATGCCCTGATTGCCCCGGGCAATGTGCAGGCGGGCGATGTGGTTGCGATTACCGCAGCGTCATCGTCGGTCGGCATCGCGGCGATCCAGATCGCCAATGCCTGCGGCGCCGTTCCCGTTGCCATCACCCGGGGGGACGAGAAGGCTTCGGCCCTGAAGGCGGCGGGCGCGGCGCATGTCATCGTCAGTGAGCGTGAGGATGCCTGCGTCGGGCTGCTGGAATTTTCGGGAGGGCGCGGCGTGCAGATCCTGTTCGATGCGCTGGGCGGCCTGCCCTTGCAGGCGATGATCCCGGCCGTCGCGCCGCATGGCATGGTAATCGCCTATGGCATGCTGGCCGGCCACGAAGCCAGACTGTCGCTGCCGCAGGTCATGATGGCGAACCTGACCCTGCGGGGTTTCTCCGCCGATCACATCGTCAAGGATCCGGCGGCGCGCCAGGCCATGCTCGCGTGGCTGTCACCGCGCCTGGCGGATCGCACCTTGGTGTCGCTGATCGACAGCACATTCGCGCTTGATGGCATTGCCGCGGCCCACCGCCGGCTGGAGAGCAATGCCCAGCTCGGCAAGATCGTCGTCACCACCCATCACCTGTGAAGAGGAGCTGCGCCCCATGCATGAGGCCGCCGAAATCCCCGCTGTCGTCAACTGCCTCAACCTCTATGCCCTGGCGGTGGACAGCCAATGCTGGGATCTGTTCGATCAGGTCTTTACCGAAGACGTGGTTGCCGATTTCGGCGGCGCGGCGACATGGGCGGACCGGGCTTCGCTCAAAGAGGCTTTCGCGATGATCCACGCGCCTTTCGATGCGACGCAGCATGTGACGACCAATCACCACGTCACCATCAATGGCGAAAGGGCGTCCTGCGTCAGCTATGTCCATGGCCGCTTCATCCGTCCGGTGCCGGAAGGCGGGTCAATGTTCGAATCGACCGGCTGGTATGAAGACAGCCTTGTCCGCACACCCGGCGGTTGGCGCATCCGCCAGCGCAGGTGCAGGATGCAGTGGTGGGGCGGCAATCCCGCCGTGCTGGAAACGATGCCCGGGGTGAAGGTGGAACACGTTCTCAACAGCCTGAAAGCCGATGCCCGGAGCGGCGCCGGCATCGCGCATATCGCGGCGATGCTGGCTTACGCCATTGTGCCGATCAGATCGTCAATGCCAACCGTGGCAAAGCCGACAGCGCTATCCGAAATCCCATAGGGGATGAGCAGGCTTTCGCCCACTTTGAGCGCTCCGCAGGTGTAGACGACGTTCGGCACATAGCCAGACCGGTCGGCGTCTTCGGCGGTCAGCACCGGCTCGGTCGTGCGCGCCAGCACCTTTGACGGATCGTCCCGGTCCAGCAGCGCGCAGCCCAGCGCATATTTGCGCATGGCGCCAACGCCGTGGGTGAACATCAGCCATCCGGCATCGGTCAGGATCGGCGATCCGCAATTGCCGATCTGTATGAATTCCCAGGGGTACTTGGGTTCCATCAGCAGCACACCTTCATCGTCCCAGCAACTGACGCTGTCCGATCTCAGAAGGAACAGGTTCTTGCCGTCCTGCCGCCCGACCATGACATAGCGGCCGTCAATCTGCTTTGGGAACAGGGCCATGCCCTTGTTCCGTCCCGCAGCCCCTTCGATGGGTTCCAGCACGAAGCTGCGGAAATCCCGCGTGCGGATCAGTTCCGAACGGATCGAGCTACCCGAATAGGCCGTATAGGTGCCGATCCATTCGATCGAGCCATCGCCATGTTCGAACTGGACCAGCCGCAAATCTTCCAGCCCGCCGCGCTGCTGTTCCGTGATCGGGAAGATCACGGTGTTCGACAGGCTGCTTTCCGGATGGCGATGCACGGAAACGCAGCTCTTGCAGTCAGACAGGCCTTCCTCGTCCAGTTCGACCGAGGTGGCAAAGGCGTTTTGCGGCCAAAGTTTGAAACTGCCATCGGGCGAGGCGATGCCTTCGCGAAAGGCGATGGAACTGATGTGGCCTTCTCCCACGGCGCGCAGGCTCATCACGAAGCGGATATTGCCATCGCTCATGCCCGATTGATCGGGGTGGGGGACGATGGACGGGTTCATCAGTGCCGCCGCCGAATAGGTATATTCGTGGCAGAAATAGGCGCCGATCAGCCGCTTGCGGATGAGCGAATAGGCGCTGCCGTCCAGCCCCAGCATGGCTTCGACTTCGGCATAGCGGCCATCGAAAACCTGTTCTGTCTGCCAGTGCCGTTCAATGAAATCCTGAGAGACGCGGGCATATTCCGCCTGGGCCTGATCTTCAACGAGAGCGGTAATGTCCTGTACCAGCCGCAGCGCGCGGCCGCCCGGAGCATTGGTCGATTGCCATCCCAGGTGGAACGGCCGCAGGACAACGCGTGAGGGATCCGCGTGAAGCCGCGTATCAAGAATGCGCAAGGGTGTTTCGGCCGGCTTCCGTTCGCGTTCCAATTCCTATCCCCATATCGTTGAACGGCACCGCCGTGCGCAACAGGTTCACAAGCGCGGCGTGGGCCAGTTGGAAACCAAGAATTGATTCGGCACCACAGTTTTCATTGCGTCCGCGCGGCGTTACGCCATCGCGGCATCGGCCCGTGCTGATATCGGCCAGCACGACATCGCGGTCGTTGCGGCCGAAATACCACCGATAGGCGGTGATTGCACGGTCGATCCATTTTTGGTCGCCAGTTACGGCATGGGCGCTGGCAGCGGCTTCGATTGCTGCCTGCGCCTCCAATGGCTGTTGGTCGAACGGCAGGCTTTCGTGCTCGCGGCTGAAGCTTTCTGAACCCACAGGGCGGAAATGGCCCTGCGCGGCGGTTTGGTGTTCAGAAATCCACTCGAGCGTCTCAAGCCCAAGATCTACCCAGTCCTTGCGGCCCAGAAGGTCGCCAGCTTCGATCAGGGCCTGGGCAAGGCGCGGGTTGTCATAGGCAAGGACCGCCTCAAACCATGTCCAGTCCGGGCGGCGCGCCTGATCGACCAGCAGCGAGAACAGCCGCGCACCGCGTTCCAGCAGGGCACGCGCATCGGCATGCGGCCCGCACTCGCGCAGAACGGCTGCCGCGCCCAGCATGGCAAAGGCCATGGCGCGCGGGGAATCGATCTCGGCAAACGGCTTCAGAACCCGGTCGAACAGTTGCCTTGCCCAGAACCGCATATCGGCATCGGGGGAAAAGGCGGCCGTGTGGCCCAGCGCCCAAATGCCACGGCCGTAGGAATCGTCAGACCCCGCGTCCTCGCACCAGGCCCGGTCATAACGCATGAAGTTGCGGAAGCGGCCCCGATCCTCGTTCCAGGCATATTGCATGAAGCTGGCGAAGGTGGTGGACCAGTGCAGACGCTCGGCCGCGCTGACGCCTTCGGACAGGTTCATCAAGATTAGGGCGCGGGCATTGTCATCCAGGCAATAGCCATGCCGACGATCTGGGATCACGCCAATCGCGTGCTGCAACATGCCGGTGCCGTCGCACATCGAAAAGAAGCCGCTGAGGCCCGGCTGCGCGGTAAGCGGCGGCTCGCTGGGACGGGTGCCGACCGTATTGCGGATCAGTCGCGCGGTGGCATCGGCAAACCGCGGCCAGATCGTGCGCCGACCGGCCTGATAGGCACGGCGTTGGGTGGCAAGCAGATGATCGCGATCGTCGAGCAGTTCGATGACGGCTTGGGCAATCGCTTCACTGGAGTTGGGTTCAACCAGCACGCCAACGCCATCGGCCAGCAGTTCGCGGGCATGGACATAGGGCGTGGAAACCACGGCCTTGCCCAAGGCGACAGCATAGCTCAGCGTGCCAGAGGTCGCCTGCTGCATGTTAAAATAGGGGGTGACATAGATGTCGCAGGCTTCCAGCTGATCGAGCAGCTCTTCGGTATCAAGGAAGCGGTTGTCCCACGAGACGTGATCGCTGACGCCAAGTTTTTCGGCGAGGGCCTGCAGGCTTTCGCGGTACCGCTCACCCTCGCGGGCGACAAGGTTGGGGTGGGTGGCGCCGACGATGCGATAGACGGTATCCGGATGGCGGCTGACGATCTGCGGCAGGGCCTCGATCATCTGTTCCAGGCCCTTGCCCGGGCCAAGCAGGCCAAAGGTCATCAGCACATTTCGGCCGGTCAGGCCTAGCCCGGCCTTGAACACGTCCTCGCGGCCAAAGGGGCGATCCGGCGCGCCGTGGGGGATCACCTCGATCACCTCGGGCCGGGCCTTGTAACGCGAAATCAGCAGATCGCGGCCGTGCAGAGACATCACCATGATCCGCGACGCGCGCGTCAGAAGGTGGCACATGATGCGTTCCTGCCGGGCTGACGGTTCGGCCAGCACGGTATGGAACGTCACGATCAGTGGGGCGGCGATGCGGTCGACAAAATCGCATACCATTTCGCCGTCAGGTCCGCCGAAGATGCCGAATTCATGCTGGAGCCACACCGCGTCGACGCCGCTTTCATTGATCCGGCGGGCGGTTTGCCGGTAACAATCCAGGCTGTCGCAATCGATCAGCTTGACGCTTTCCCCATAGGCCAGATCGCTGTGTGCCTTGTCGAGGGCGTAGATCGTGGTTTGCACTTCGGGGTGATAGGCAATCAGCTTTTCCTCAACGTCGGCGGTAAATGTTGCAATGCCGCATTTTCTGGGAACGTAAGTGCCTATCAGGGCGACGCTCGATGCTTTCTGTCGGGCTTTCCAGGGCGAATCATCAAACAGCGAAACAACCTTTGGTTGCGTCTGATCATTGTCTGACTGATTGGTTTCAAACAGGAATGTCTGAGTGTTCATAATGTACCGCCCACCAATCTCGCTGGATTTCCATATAACGCTGCGATGATGACGCAGTTCCTGCTGCACTGCAAAAAAATTCTGCAACATTCGTGTCACGCATAGCCGGGGCATGGCGTTGCGTGGCTGTTCGTCAGGATTCCGTTCGTGCCGGATACGCAACCAGCAACGGCTGAAGACCTTCGGTGGTTCCGTGCAGGATCAGGCTGGTATCGCCCAACTGCTCCAATCCTGCGACGACGGCCTGATGGGCATCGGTTGGCGCGGCAATGGCGTGCGCGGCCTCCGCAATTGCACCTACCGCTTCGCGCGCCAGATCATGCGCCGCGGTCAGCCCCTGAACGAAGGGATTTCTCAGCATGAGAAAGGGCAGGGCAAGGCAATAGACCCGCGCCAGGGGATCGCCTTCCTCGGCCAGAGCGTTGGCCTGAGCCAGAGGCATTGCGTTGTCCGTATCGCCCGCGCGCAAGCTTTGTGCGCGAATTTGCATGCGAAGGGTCGGAAAGGGAAATTCGTCCTGCCCGAGCGCCGATTGCCCCCGCGCGTCGACCAGCGCGTCGAAGTGCCAAGTGCCGTCCGCGTTGCGAATTTCCCAGCGATCATCTTCCAGCAGGTCGGTTTCGTAGTCCGGGCCCAGCCGGATGATTGAGAGAACGCCGGCCCGGTGCATCGCCAGAATCCGCTCTATCGATAGCGGCGGAACGGCCGCGTAATTGTCGATGAAAACGCGCTTCAAACCTTTGGCGAACCGAGCGCGGTCTGCTTCATCTAGCGAGTCGAGTGCCTCGCCAAACGGTTCATGCATTCTCAGGATCGCATAGCGCCATGCCACGGTGTGCTGGCGCGCTGCGTTGCGCCGGACCTCGGCAAGGTTGCGGGCCGCCCAGTCAAAGGGATCGCCTTGAGTGCGCGGCGCGAAATAGCGATCGGCGAAGCTGTCCACATCGCAGTCGGCAATTGCGATGTGCCGCGCAAAGTCCGGATCCGCGGCGGCGAGCTGCTTTCTGAACAGCTCGAACAGACGATCGAGTGCGCCGTCCGCTTCGGCGGTGGCCCCCGCCACGGCATCCGCGGTGAAGATGTCGAGCGGGCGATAGGGAATCGGGCAGAAAAAGTCGGCTTCGGGAAGGATACCGCTGCGCGAAAGCATGGCAATGCGGCGGTCCTCTTCTCCAGCCTTTGGGCGATAGCGCAGGGTGTCGCCATCGCTTTCAAACACGCCGTGCCGCGCTGCCTGGGCAACCGCGACGTCGATGGCGCTGAGCGAGGTGCCGATAATGCCCAGCTTGCGGGATCGCGCGATGCTGTCCTTGTCGCGATAGGGGTGGTGCATGTCCGCGCTATCGGGGGAAACCCGCGGCGCGCGGTGCCCCGTTGCCACGATGACGAAATCGAACGTCTCGCTTGTCTGCTGGCCTTGGCGCATTGAACGGACCGTGACGCCGGCCGGGAGCGAGGCGAGGTCGCAAACGGGCGTGCCGGTGCGCAGATCGACCGTGATGCCGCGCGCCTTTGCGACGGATATCGTGGCGTGCAATTGCGCAGCAAAGAATTCGCCTAGGATCATGCGCGGGAAGAAATGGCGTTCGTCCATGTCTTCGGGTGCGATGCCCAGCCGCTGCCGTTCCGGTGCGGGTAGGCCGGCGATCCAGTCCAGCAGTGTCGTCTGCACGGGCGGCAGTTCGATGCTGGCGATGTTGGCGAGCATTTCGCGCGGGTTGTAGCGCTCGGCATAAGGCGTGCCCACGCCGGCTCGCTGGTCCGCCTCGAACATGACGATCATTCCGGCAGAAAGCGGCTGCGCCAGATATTTGAGCGCATAGATGGCGCTCGGCCCGCTGCCTATGATGGCGATCCGGGGCGTCTGGGGCACTGAAGGAGCTGTCATGGCCTCAGAACCGCTTGTAATAGGGCTTTTGCAGCGGGATGTAGGCAAGCCCATCCGTGCCAAGCCGCGGCACGCTAAAGCCCGCCGGCGCAACCGCGCGCGAGACGTTGAACACGGTATCGATGTGGCATTTGTGAACCGGACGCGTCGTCAGCGTTTGCGCTTCGCGCGCGTTTTTGGCCCAGACGAATTCATATCCGTGCTGTTCGAACATGGCCGGCCCGTTGCTGCCGGTTTCGACCAGATAGAGCATTTCGCCCGGCCGCGCCGGCGACGGCTCCAGCCGCACCTCGGCAAAGCCGTCGGTATGGCATTCGGTCATACCCGAACGCACGTCCGCGCTGACGGTATCGAGCGCAAGATCGATAGTTTCGCCAAAGGCACTGCGGACTTCGTGAGCTTCGAAGAGCGTTCCGCTGCGCGTGCCGCCGAATTGGATGATGTAGAAGTTCATGGTCTCGATCAGGGCGGAGGAATGGCAATGCCAGCAGTGTCATCGACACCCGGGCATTGGGGTAACTCGGCAGCGCGGAACTCGTTCCCCGCCGCCTGTGCGAATGCTGGTCAAAGGAACATTCCCCCGCCGGGCGCGTTTGGCAGCCGTTATCGAACGGAGACAAGGGCGTGCAGCAGCGCAATGCGATCACTGCGGTTCTGTTCGATGCCAACGGTGAGGACCGTGTCGTCGACCCGCTCAACCATGTCGATCAGGTTCCCGACGAGCAGATATATTGGCTGATCGCCACGGGCGAATGCACCGGCGCCATACCCGGCCTGCCACCCGAACTTCTGCAACGGCGCCCCCGCGGCGGCGTCAGTGTCGAGGGTGACAGCTTTTCGTTCACCGTGCCGGCGGCACCCAACCCGGCGGGCTTCTCCGATGATGAGATGACGTTCCATGTCGGAAAGAACTGGCTGGTCACAACCTCGGATCGGCCGCTGGCGCTTACCCGGGACTATCTCGACAACGACACCGGGCAGACGCTTAAGGGAAGCCTGACGGCGCCGGCACTCGCGGTATCCTTGCTCCTTGCGCATTTCGGCATGATCCACCGCGAACTGGCGCAGATCAGCGAAAAGCTGGACGTGCTGGACGACGAAGTGTTTCGCGCCCGGCAGCGCCACGATCCGCTCGTCACGCTCGCCGTGCTGCGCCGCCAGGCCGCGCGAATACGGGCGGTCGTCGCTTCGCACCGATCGGTTATTGCCGCGCTGGATCGGCCAGATTTCTCGCCGGCCGTCTGCGATGAGGACTGCGACCATCTGGAACATCTCGCCGAGGCCTATCACCGGCTGGTCGACACAGTGGAACGCACGCGTGAGGCGGTGTTGAGCAGCTATGACCTCTACGCCACCCGCGTCGCGCAAGACACCAACCGCCTGCTCGAGCGGCTGACCGTCATCACCATCGGCATCGGTCTGATTGGTGCAATCGGCGGGATCTTCGGCATGAATTTCGAACTCGGCCTGTTCAAGGCGGGGGAGCCGCCATTCTGGAGCGTGGTCAGCGTCATGGCCGTGATCGCCTTGGCAACCCTTTTGATCGCCATGCGCCGCCGCGCCTAGCTGCCGGTCAGGTTGCCATCGCGCGCAGGGTTTCGATCAGATCGGCCTCGTCCGCAGGCTTGTCCTTGCGCAGGCGCGAAATGCGGGGAAAGCGCATGGCCAATCCCGACTTGTGGCGCCGACTTTCACTGATGGAATCGAAAGCGACTTCAAACACCAGTGACTTTGTGACTTCGCGCACCGGCCCGAACCGCGCGACGGTATTGGTGCGCACGAAGCGATCGAGCCATTTCAGCTCCTCGTCGCTGAAACCGGAGTAGGCTTTTCCCACCGGCAGCAGTTCGCCGCCCTGGTCCGGTGGCGCCGTCCAGCAGCCGAACGTGTAGTCCGAATAGAAGCTTGATCGCTTGCCCGATCCGCGCTGGGCGTACATCAGAACGCAATCGGCCGTCAGCGGATCGCGTTTCCACTTGTACCATTCGCCTACGCGCCGCCCGCTGGAATAGGGACTTTCGCGGCGCTTCAGCATGACACCCTCGATCGCGGCATCGCGAGCCGAGGCGCGCAACTGGGCAAGTTCTGCAAAGTCCTGCGCCGCGATGACCGCGGAAATGTCAAACCAGTCGGATGGCAAATCGGGTACGATGCGCTCCAGCCGAAGCCGACGCGCGGTCCAGGCCTGGCCGCGCAGGTCTTCTTCGCCGTCGATCAGCACGTCGTAAAGCCGGACGAACGGCGGATAGTCCTGCCGCATTTTCGCCGAAACGACCTTGCGGCCGAGGCGCTGTTGCAAGGCATTGAAACTGGCCGCGCCGCCAGCCTCTCCGCCTTGATGCGCGCCGCGGATCAACAGTTCCCCGTCGAGAACGCCGGGACGGGCGAATGCATCGACAATTTCGGGAAAGGCGCTGCTGATATCCTCGCCGCCACGGCTGAAAAGCCGTGTCTCGCCGCCGGTGTGAACCAGCTGCACGCGGATGCCATCCCATTTCCACTCCGCCGCGTAGGCCGTGAGATCCAGTTCGAGATCGCCGAGCGGATGCGCAAGCATGAAGGGGCGAAAACTGGGAACCGCGCTGGG
Organism: Novosphingobium sp.; assembly: GCA_046063225.1. Taxonomy (GTDB): domain Bacteria; phylum Pseudomonadota; class Alphaproteobacteria; order Sphingomonadales; family Sphingomonadaceae; genus Novosphingobium. The sequence continues at coordinate 20,961 of JBJTLW010000056.1, forward strand.
ATCCGGGCGCGGCGCCTGTCCTGATAGCCAGGCGAACAGTTCGGTGTAGGGCGGAGAAATCGCGTGCCAGATTTCCTCGATGTCATCGAGATCATGGCCAAAAGCCTGGGCGAGCGCGGTACGGGTCAGGCGCGCGGAAAGGCCAATGCGCAGGGCGCCGGTCGCCAGCTTGATCAGGGCGAAACGGCCGTTGGCATCGAGCCGGTCGAGCAGACTTGCCAGCTCGGTGCCGGCGTTTGCGCGGGTCATGGCCTGCATGGCGGCGACCGCTTCGGAAAGGGTCGGCGGCGGCGCATCGGACGGTTGCGCAGGCCATAGCAGGCTCGCCGTTTCGGCCCCGTCGCCCACGTAGTCGCGCGAAAGCGCATAAAGGGTCGCGTCAACCCGGCTGGTGACGAGATTTCGGAACGTCGAGGCTTTGACGGCCGGAAAGTCCAGCCCGCCGGTCAAAGCCGCCAGCGCCCAGCCGCGATCGGGGTCGGGGGTCGAGACCAGATAGTCGGCGACCAGTTGCACTTTCGCATTGCGCGACCGGGTGTAGATCAGGCGGTCAAGGAGTTCGGAGAAGGCTTTCATCGCGCTCAGTCGTCCTCGTCTTCGTAACCGACGAGGTCGAGCGCACGCGCCTTCATCTGACGAAGCTGGCACCAATGGACAAGCGCATCCTCGCGCCCATGGGTGACCCATGTCTCCTGCGGGGCAAGCTCGCGGATAGTCTCGGTCAGTTCGTTCCAGTCGGCGTGGTCGGAGACGATCAGTGGCAATTCGACGCCCTTTTGCACCACCCGCTGGCGAATGCGCATCCAGCCCGATGCCATGGCGATGAGCGGATCGGGCAGGCGGCGGCTCCAGCGGTCATGCAAGGCCGATGGTGGGGCGATGACAACGTGCCCGGCAAGCTCTTCCTTCGTGGCGTCGGCAACCAGCCGAAGCTCGCCAAGATCGACGCCCAGCGCGATGTAGAGTTCGCACAAGCGCTGCATCGCACCGTGGAGATAGATTGGCGCGCTGTGTCCGGCGCGGCGCAATTCGGCGATGACTCGCTGCGCCTTGCCCAAAGCATAGGCGCCCACAAGCACGCAACGCCCTGGATTTTCAGTCAGCGCACCGAGCAACCGCGCCATCTCCTGCTCGATCGGCGGGTGGACGAACACAGGCAGGGCGAAAGTCGCCTCGGTAATCAGGATATCGCAGGGCACCGGCACGAACGGCAGGCAGGTGGGATCGGCACGCCGCTTGAAATCACCCGTGACGACGATCCGCTCCCCAGCGCGCTCCAGCAGGATCTGCGCCGAACCGAGGACGTGGCCGGCGGGGAAGAATGTCGCGGTCGTCTTGTCGCCAATTTCGATGGTTTCTCCGAGTGGAGCCGTGACCGGATCGGTGGTCGCGCCATAACGGGCGCGCATGATTTCCAAGGTTTCGTGCGTGGCCAGACTGCGCCCATGGCCGCCGCGCGCATGATCGGCGTGGCCGTGCGTGATCAGCGCCGTTTCAACCGGGCGCGCCGGATCAATCCAGACGTCGCAGCCCGGTAACCAGATACCTTCGCGCTCCGGCTTGATCCAGTGCTGTCGGCCGTTCGCCACGGATCAGGCGCAGAGCAACAGGCGCGATTCGGGCTGCGCATCAAGGTATTCGACCAGTCCCCGCTCATGCCGGGACAGCCAGCGTGTCGCGCGCGGCAGGCGCAGTCCGCGCACGTCCGATTGTGCATCGAGAGCGGACAGAACGGCGGGGTGTATGTAGGATTTGCGGGCAATCGCCGGGGTGTTCCCCAGCCGACCCGATACCGCCTCCAGCACCTCCTGCTTGTTCAGGTCGGCTGGTGCCGCGTGGATCGTCTCGAAGGCTATGGTCGAGGCCGTCCAGGTGCGAAAATCCTTTGCTGTAAAATCACCACCCATCGTTTCGCGGATATAGTCGTTCACGTCGGAGGAGGAAATCGGCACGACTTCGCCAGCGTCATCGACGTACTGGAACAGACGCTGGCCGGGCAGGTCCTGCATGGCGCGTACGAAGCGGGCGAGTCCTCGGTCCGACACCCGCATCGAGCATTGCTTGCCGCTCTTGGCCCGGAAATGCAGGTGCAGCGTGTTGCCCGCCACCTTGGCGTGGCGCATGCGCAGCGTTGTTGCCCCGAAGCTCTTGTTCGCCTTGGCATAGGCTTCGTTGCCGATGCGAATGCCGCCCGTATCCAGCAGCCTGACGATGGAGGCGAGGGCGCGTTCCCGATTGGCCCCGCGCGTGTTGAGATCGGCCTCGACGCGCTGGCGGATCAGCGGCAGACGGCGGGCAAAGGCGCTGCATCCGTCGAATTTGCGCGCTTCCTGCTGGGTGCGAAAATCGGGGTGATAGCGATACTGCTTGCGCCCCTTGGCATCGATGCCGGTGGCAAGGATATGCGCGTTGTCGGCCGGGGCGTACCATGCGTCGGTATAGGCCGGGGGCAGGGCGATGCGGTTCAGGCGGGCAATCTCTTCGGCATCGGTGATGCGCTGGCCATCGGGATCGAAGAAGACGAACTTCTTGCGCAGCAGCTTGCGCGAGATTCCGGGCATATCGTCGCTTACGTAAATCAGGTTTGACGGCCGTTCGGCACTGCCCATCTTGCACATCCACTTCATGCTGATCGTACATGTGGGCAACAGTCCGCTGAACCTTTGGTTCCCGGCGGTGCGTCGACCTGCTAGGCACGGCCCTATGACCAAGGTTCACAGGCTTTCCGGTATCGTCGAGGTCGGCGGGTTTCAATACGAGTGGGAGCTCAGGAGCGAACCCCAGTGGAGCGAGCGCGAAGGCTGGAAGGGGATGACCGTTTCCCTGCAGCGCACGGACACGCAGCGGGGCGCCCTGCTGGAATTTCCCGCGCCCAAGCGGCTGATGAAGGGAATGCAGCGCGGCCGGCTTCAGATCGGTGACGCGATCGTCATGCGCGGCATTGAGGCGGCGCTGCAAGCCGGATGGGAACCGGAATCACGCGGCAAACCAATGGTTTTCGAAGTCGATGCCGACGGCAATTAGCCCAGGCGGCGTCGGCAAAGCAGCGCCAGACACTGCATTCAATCGTTCAGCCACTCGGCCGCGATCTCGCCCCGATGCCCCTCGGGCGCCAGCGCGGCGCGCAGGGCTTCGAGCAGGGGCGGCAGCGCCTGCGTGAAGGCGTAGGGCGGATTGACGAAGAAGAGTCCCGCGCCGTTGTAGATCCCGGGCTGATCGCTGTCGTACAGCCAATGCTCCACCGACAGGAATTTCGGGATGCCGAGCTTGCGCAACTGGTGCTTCCATTGTGCATGCGTGGGCCGCTCTTTCAGCGGATACCAGATCACGGTCACGCCGTGCGACCACTTGCGGTGCGCTGCGGCCAGGGTGGCGATGATCCGCGCGCGTTCATCCGTCTGCTCATACGGCGGATCGACCACCACCACGCCGCGCGGCGTCCGGGTGGGAAGCATTGCCAGCCAGAATTCATAGGCGTCGCGCTCATGCACGGCAGCGGATGTGCCGCGCATCACGGCTCGCAAGGCCTGGACGTCCTCGGGATGCTTTTCGTTCAGGATCAGCGAATCCTGCGGACGCAGAAGCTGCGCCAGAAACTGCGGTGAGCCTGGGTAGAGGAGCGGATCTGCATCGGTATTCACCGCCTGAACGGCGGCCCGGTATTCGTCCAGCAACGGGTTCGTGTCGGCAAAGGCCCGAAGAACGCCTTGCGTGGATTCGCCGGTGCGCTGGGCATCGGGGCCAGCAAGATCGTAGAGCCCGCAGCCGGCATGGGTATCGATCAGGGTCAGCGCGCTCGGCTTCATCTGCAAGGCGCGCACTAGGGCGATCAGCAGGCAGTGCTTCACGACGTCGGCGCTGTTGCCGGCATGAAAGGAATGGCGATAGTTCATCGTGGCCCAAAACCCTGGCGATCCGCCCTAAATTCAGGCCGCGACGCGCGCTGGCCGAAACGGGACGGTGGAAGCAAGCAATTCGGTCGCCCTAGAGGGGCGGCGGAAACTTTCAAAGGGTTTCTGGTTGCTACACCTGCGAGGAACGACTGGCTCGTCGGGCAAGTGCCTGCACCGCATTCGGGAAGGTTGACCCGACTGGTCCACATCCGCGCTTGCGCCGGGCTTATGATGAAAGAAGGGTGGCTCCCTGAGTAGGATTCGAACCTACGGCCGCTCGATTAACAGTCGAGAGCTCTACCGCTGAGCTATCAGGGAACAAACCCGGCAATGCGGTCGTTGCCGGGGCAGGGGTGCGCCTATAGCAGCGCTGGAACGTGGGTCAACAGGGTAACGTCACACCTGGAACTGTTCTGCAAAAATTCGTTCCTCAAGCGATTTGCCGGGGTCGAAAAGCAACGTCAGCTGGTGCTGTCGCGCGACGGAAATGTGGACTTCGGCGACGTTGCGCACCTCTTTCTGGTCGGCAACGGCCGCGACGGGCCGCTTTTGCGGTTCGCGCACGCAGAAACACACCTCGGCGCTGTCTGGCAGAATCGCGCCCTTCCAGCGCCGCGGACGAAACGGGCTGAGCGGGGTTAGCGCCAGCATGCCGGAACCGAGCGGAAGAATCGGCCCGTTCGCGGAAAGATTGTAGGCTGTGGATCCGGCCGGAGTTGCCACAAGCACCCCGTCGCCAGCCAGTTCGGCCATGCGGACCTTGCCGTTGACGCGCACTTCCAGCTTGGCCGTCTGGCGCGTTTCACGCAGCAGCGAGACCTCGTTGATCGCGTAGTAACGGTGTTCGCGCCCGGAATTCGTCACGGCGCGCATTTCCAGCGGCACAACGGCAACTTCGCGTGCGCGGGCGACCCGGTCCGCAATCGGGCGGGTGGCGCGGCTGCGGTTCATCAGAAAACCGACGGTACCAAGATTGAGGCCATAGACCGGCACGACGCGGCCAACATCCAGCATGCGGTGCAGGATGTGCAGCATGAAGCCGTCGCCGCCCAGAACCACAAGCGCATCGGCCTCCTCCGGCCGTACCCACGGATGGGCGCCACGCAGCGCTTCCGCGCCTTCCTGCGCCTTTGCCGTGTCTGACACGACCAGCGCGAGTTTCAGGTCTTTCGCCATGATCCGCGCCTCGTATCTGCCGCCTGCGGGTTTGGCAACGAATCGCTGCGAATTGAACATTTGGAAAGGCATAGGGCGTATCGCGCGAGACATGGAGATTCTCGCAAAGGCTGAGCGCGATGCGCTGACGGGGCTGATGGGCCCCGATCCGGCCCGGCGACGGCTGGAACGCTGGCTTGATGAAGGCCCGGTCCACGCGCTCCTGCTTGCTCTGCCGCGGCTCGATGCTGTGAATCTGGCCTGGGGCAGCGCGGTAGGCGACGGTGCCCTGGCGGAAGTGGCCGCACGCCTATCGCACTTCGCCAGCGAGGAACTGGACGCCCAGTGGTTTTCCGCGCGGATCGGTGGCGGCAGCTTTCTTGTCGCTACGCGCGAACCATGCAGCCGCGAACGCTGGGCGCTGTTCGCCGAAGGGCTGGCCGATGCCGTGGCGCGGCCGATTGCCGCTTTGGGTGGCGATGTCCGCCTGTCGCCGCGCGTTGCCCTGCTGCGCGCGCTTCCGGGCGAGGATGCCGAATCGGTCCTCGACCGTCTGGCCGAGACGATTGCCGCGCTCGGCCGGCGTTCCACGCGGCGGACGGGCTGGGTCGATGGCCGCATGGCCCGAACGGGCGGGGGCTCGGGCAAGCTTGAGGCCGATATCCTCAAGGCGATCGATCGCGACGAGATCGAGATCCTGTTCCAGCCGCAATACGGGCTGCCCGGCAACGCGTTGATCGGCGCAGAAGCGCTTGCCCGCTGGCAGCACCCGCAGGTGGGTCGGATAGGTGCGGGGGCGCTGTTCGCGGTGGCCGAACGCGCCGATCACCTCGCACAGCTCTCGCGCCACATCGCGGCCAAGGCCTGCGCGCAGGCAGCCCGTTGGCCCGAACCGTTGCAGCTGTCGATCAACGTCACCGCGGCTGACCTGGCGGCAGAAAACTATCCGGTGGCGCTGTTGGCCATCCTTGAGGAAAGCGGGCTTTGCCCTAGCCGTTTGCTGATCGAAGTGACCGAACAGGCGCTGATTGCAGACATCGAACTGGCACGCCGCTCGCTGGGGCATCTGGTCAGTCAAGGCGTGCGGGTCGCGCTGGACGATTTCGGCGCGGGGTTCTGCAATTTCCGTTACCTGAAGCTGCTGCCTCTGCAGAAGCTGAAGCTTGACCGATCGATGATCGAAGGGCTGGGTGAAGACCCGCGCGATCTGGCCGTCCTTCGTGGCATTGTCGCCATGGCGCGCGCCCTGGAGCTTGGCGTGATAGCCGAAGGTGTGGAGACTGAAGGCCAGCGCACCGCGATCGAGGCTGAGGGATGCGGATCCTGGCAGGGTTTCCTCGGCTCGGAGCCGATCGATAGCGCAGCCTTCGCCGCATTGCTGGCATAGAAAAAGCCCCGCCCGGCGAACCGGACTGGGCCTTGTTTCCCACCGAAGCGGGAATGTCAGATCAATGGCTCGCCAGCGCCGCGAGCAGAAGCAGCGCGACGATGTTGGTGATCTTGATCATCGGGTTCACGGCCGGACCCGCGGTATCCTTGTAGGGATCGCCCACGGTATCGCCGGTCACGGCAGCCTTGTGGGCTTCAGAGCCCTTGCCGCCGTGGTGGCCGTCTTCGATGTACTTCTTGGCGTTGTCCCATGCGCCGCCGCCCGAGGTCATCGAAACGGCGATGAACAGGCCGCCGACAATCACGCCGAGAAGCAGGGCACCCAGCGCGGCAAAGCCTGCCGCCTGATCGCCCGCCACCCAGGTGATGACGTAGTAAACGACGATCGGAGCCAGCACCGGCAACAGCGAAGGAATGATCATTTCCTTGATCGCTGCCTTGGTGACCAGATCCACCGTGCGCGCATAGTCGGGCTTGGATTCATAGGTCATGATGCCCGGGTTCGCCTTGAACTGTTCGCGCACGTCGATCACGACGTCGCCGGCCGCGCGGCCAACGGCAGTCATGCCCATCGAACCGAACAGGTTGGGCAGCAGCGCGCCCAGCAGCAGGCCGACAATGACGTACGGATTTTCAAGGCTGAAATCGACCTTCAGGTTCGGGAAAAACTCGCGAAGGTCGGTCGTGTAGGCAGCGAACAGCACCAGGGCTGCAAGACCCGCCGAACCGATGGCATAGCCCTTGGTCACGGCCTTCGTGGTGTTGCCCACGGCGTCGAGCGCGTCGGTCTTTTCACGGACCGAATCGTCGAGGCCAGCCATTTCGGCAATGCCGCCGGCATTGTCGGTAACCGGACCGTAAGCGTCGAGCGCCACGACCATGCCAGCCAGGGCGAGCATGGCGGTTGCCGCATAGGCAATACCGATCAGGCCAGCGAGCTGATAGGCGATGATGATGCCGGCGCAGATCACCACAGTCGGAAGCGCAGTGGCTTCAAGGCTGATGGCGAGGCCCTGGATCACGTTGGTGCCGTGGCCCGTGACCGAAGCCTTGGCGATGGACTTCACCGGGCGATAGTTGGTGCCGGTGTAGTATTCGGTGATCCAGATGATCACGCCGGTGATGACGAGACCGAGAACCGAGCACAGGAACAGCGTACCTGCCGTGTAGCCGGTATCGCCGATTGCCGTGTCCATCCCTTCCATGGCGAAGCCGCCGGTGAGCGCATAGTTGATGGCACCCCAGATGGCCGGAACCGAAAGCAGCGCCGTTACCAGGAAGCCCTTGTACATGGCGCCCATGATGTTGTTCGACTTGCCGAGCTTCACGAAATAGGTGCCGACAATCGAGGTGACGATGCACACGCCGCCGATCAGCAGCGGCAGCGCCATCAGCGCGCCCAGCTGGTCGCCAACGCCCTTTAGCAGCAGCGCGGTGAGCACCATGGTGGCGCCGACGGTGACGACGTAGGTTTCGAACAGGTCGGCAGCCATGCCGGCGCAGTCGCCCACGTTGTCGCCCACGTTGTCGGCAATGACGGCCGGGTTGCGTGGATCGTCTTCCGGAATGCCCGCTTCGACCTTGCCGACAAGGTCGGCGCCGACGTCTGCGGCCTTGGTGAAGATACCGCCGCCGAGACGCGCGAAGATTGAGATCAGCGATGCGCCGAAGGCGAGGGCAACGAGGCCGTCGACAACCGTGCGGTCTTCACCGCCAACCGTGTAGCCAGCCGGACCGGTCAGGTACCAGTAGAACACCGCGATGGCGAGCAGCGCGAGGCCAGCCACCAGCATGCCGGTGATGGCGCCGGCGCGGAAGGCCAGCGTCAGACCCTGCTGCAGACCGGTCTGCGCCGCGGCAGCGGTACGCACGTTCGAGCAGACCGAGATGTTCATCCAGATGAAGCCCGCAACGCCCGAAAGCACCGCGCCGATGACGAAGCCAGCGGCGGAAATGCCACCCAGCGTCATGGCGATGATCACCGCAACCACCACGCCGACGATGGCGATCGTGGTGTACTGGCGCTTCAGGTAGGCTTGTGCGCCTTCCTGAATCGCTGCGGCAATTTCCTGCATCTTTTCGTTGCCGGCGCTGGCGCCGAGCACCTGGCTGCTGGTGAATGCGCCGTAAACAACGGCAACCAGCCCCAGGACTATTGAAATCGTGACTAGGCTCACGTTCCTGCCCCTCCTTAAAGAAATCCTCTCGTAAGCGACCCATTTTTGCTTTGTGGAGTCACCCCGGCGACGGGCTATCGGCGCAGGGGGGCGCGTGCAACCCCCAAATGCCGCATTTTCCCTCAGGAGTGTGTGAATCCGCCCATATCGCCGGGGGAGAGGGGGCTTTCGTCCAGCAGGACAGCAGATTCGCCGGCCGGCAATGCCGTGCCGATGCAGGTTGCGGGAACAGCCGGAGCGGTGCCTGCAGGCAGGGTGAACAGCAATTCGTAGTCATCGCCCCACCGCAAGGCCTCCGCTCGGCGCGGTTCCGGGGCGGCGATCGGCACCGCGCTGCTGGCGATCGAGAGCGTCACGCCCGAGGCACGCGCCATGCGGGACGCGTCGAGCAGCAAGCCGTCCGATACATCCATCATCGCGCTGACCTGCGGGGCGAGCGCCAGCCCCTCGGCCAGCCGTGCCGAAGGGCGACGATAAGCGAGGCTGCCACCGGAACCGCTCCTAAGCGCCTCAAGGCCCATCATTGCAGCGCCCAGGGCGCCCGTGACCCACAAGGCATGCCCGACCTGCGCTCCTGCGCGTGAGGGAACCGGGCGGCTCGTCGCCACGCCGATCGCCGTCAGGCCAAGCGTCTGCGGGCCGTTGTGGCCGATGGTGTCGCCTCCCAGCAACGCCGCGCCATAGTGGTCGAGCGCATCCTTCAGTCCGTCCAGGAACCGCGCATCGTCGCCGCCAAGCTGATAGCCCAGCAGAACGCCCAGAGGCTTTGCGCCCTTGGCTGCCAGATCGGAAATGTTGGTGGCGACGAGTTTCCACGCAACGTCGGCGGGATCTTGTCCGGCAAGGAAATGCACGCCCTCGGCCATGGCGTCATGCGTCAGGACGAGCGTCTGGTCGCCCAGATCAAGAACGGCAGCATCGTCATCGAAGCCCCGCGCGCCGGGATGCGTGGCCAGCGCCCGCAAGGCTTCGATGAAGGCGAGTTCGCCGGTCAGCGGACCGCCTTTGCCACGGCGTCGAGCACGCCGTTGGCGAACTTCGCCTCGCGCGCTTCGAAAAAGGCATGGGCGACGTCAACATATTCGCTGATGACGCTGGCCTTGGGCACATCGTTGCGGGCCAGCAGTTCGTAAGTGCCGGCGCGCAGGATTTGCAGCATCGTGCGGTCGAGCCGCTCGATTGACCAGCCTTCGGCCAGGCGCGCCTGCAGCAGTTCGTCAATTTCTTCGTAACGCGCGATAACGCCGCCGACGATGTCGTCGAAGAACGCAACTTCCGCTTCAGCGAACTGCATCTCTTCGATTTCGGCACCCAGCCGATGCTGATGAAATTCGTCGAGCAGACGGGGAAGGGCCGTGCCCTCCATGGCGTGCTGATACAGCGCCTGCACGGCAGCAAGGCGTGCGGCGGAACGGGACTTGCTCATATGCCGAGCCTCACTTCGATGGAACGGGCGTGTGCGGGAAGCCCTTCGGCATCGGCCAGCGCAATGGCTGCGGGACCGATCTTGCCGAGCGAGGCAGCGTCACACTGGATAAAGCTGGTGCGCTTCATGAAATCGAGCACGGACAGCCCGGACGAAAAGCGCGCGCGGCGCCCGGTGGGCAGGACGTGGTTGGGGCCGGCGACATAGTCACCGACCGCTTCGGGCGTGTGCCGGCCAAGGAAAACCGATCCGGCATGGCGGATCTGCCGGAACAGCGTCTCGGGATCGTCGGTGGCGATCTCGACGTGTTCGGCGGCAAGCGCGTTGGCGAGCGCCGGCGCCTCCTCCAGCGAGGCGACCTCGATAATCACGCCGTGCGCTTTCCAGCTTTCGGCCGCCGTGCGCGCGGTTGGCAGCATGGCAAGCTCGACTCCCACGCGGTCGGCCACGGTATCGGCAAAGACCGGATCGTCGGTGATGAGGATCGACTGCGCCGCCGGATCGTGTTCGGCCTGGCTCAGCAGATCGGCGGCAATCCAGTCGGCATCGTTCTTGCCATCGGCGATGACGAGGATTTCGCTCGGCCCGGCGACCATGTCGATGCCGACGACGCCATAAAGCTGGCGCTTGGCTTCCGCCACCCAGGCGTTGCCCGGTCCGGTGATGACGTCAACCGGACGGATACGGTCCGTTCCGTAGGCGAGCGCGCCGACGGCTTGTGCGCCGCCGATGCGCCAGACCTCATCCACGCCGGCCAGATGCGCAGCGGCAAGGACCAGAGGATTCATCTGACCCTTCGGCGAAGGCGTGACCACGACTAGCCGCTCCACCCCGGCAACCTTGGCGGGGATGGCGTTCATCAGCAGTGAAGAGGGATAGGCCGCCCGGCCACCCGGCACGTAAAGCCCGGCCGCGTCAACTGCACGCCAGACTGCACCAAGGCGCACACCGTGCTTGTCGGTTTCGTCGCGATCGGCCGGAAGCTGAGCTTCGTGATAGGCGCGAATTCGCTTGACAGCGAGCTCAAGCGCGGCGCGCAGATCGGGCTGCAGATCGTCAAACGCCTCGCGGCAGGCATCGGCCGAGACGCGCCAGTCTTCGTCTTCGACCAGCCGGTGCCCGTCGAACCGTTCGGTCAGTTCAGCCAAAGCCTCGTCACCGCGGTTGCGCACATCGTCCAGAATGATCTGCACATCGCGCGCAACATCGTCATCGCTTTCCCGGCGATCGTTGACCAGGCGGCGGAAGGCCTGATTGAACCCGGCGTCGCGCGTGTTGAGCCGCAGCATCACGCGGCGTCCTTCGTGCCCATGGCGGCGCGGAAGGCATCAACCATGGCGCCAACGCGCGGGTCGGTCTTGAGCGCGGCGCGGTTGACGATCAGACGCGCCGAAACCGGCAGGATCACGCTGGTTTCTTCAAGTCCGTTGTCCTTGAGCGTGCGGCCCGTCGACACAAGATCGACGATGCGGCTGGCAAGGCCGAGGCCCGGTGCCAGTTCCATCGCGCCGTTGAGCTTCACGACTTCGGCCTGGATGCCCATGCCCTCAAAATGCTTGCGCGTCAGGTTGGGATACTTGCTCGCAACGCGCAGGTGGCTGACCGGTCCGGTGGCACGCTGGCCGGCGGGTTCGGCGACCGACAGACGGCAGTGTCCGATATCGAGATCGACCGGCGCATAAAGGTCCGAAAAGGCGAACTCTTCCACGACGTCCGAACCGACGATCCCAACCTGCGCCGCGCCGTGGGCAACGAAGGTTGCCACGTCGAAAGCGCGGACGCGGATGATGCGCATGTCGGCATCTTCGCAAGCGAACGACAGCGCCCGGCTTTTCTTGTCGTGGAATTCGGCATCGGGCACCACGCCGGCGCGCGCCATCAGCGGCAGCGCCTCTTCAAGGATGCGCCCCTTGGGCACGGCAAAGGTCAATGGCTTGGACATCGCGCGCGCCTTAGTGCGAGCCGCGGAAAAGGGCAAGGTAAGCCCACTTGTGCAGCGCACAATTTGCGCGCAGTTTCGCCGGGGCAGGTTGAAGGAGATCGCATGGCGTCCGGGCAGCAGGACATCCAGATGGACGAGGCGAACGTAGTCCGGACGCTGGAATGGCAAGCCGATCATGCCCGAAACAATGGCGCACCCTGCACGGCGCGGGTCGTTCGCGCCTTTGTCCCCTTGCTTGAAGGCACCAGTCTCGTCGGGTGGAAGATGCGAAACTGGCCTGGGCCGAGCCTTGAAGACGCCATGCCCTTGCGGCTGGCGGGTGGGCTGCATTTTCTCCACCTGACTGGGCGCGATGACCGGTTGGGGCCGATCTATGCGGGCGAAAATGTCGATCAAGCGGACATCGATTCAATCGTCGGCCGCATTGTCGCAGACCACGACGCCGAACTGCTGCCGTGGTTCGATGGTCCGCCGCAAACCAATGAGGCGGGGCGCTCGGCCGGGATCATGGCGCAGCTGCTCTGGCTGTCGCGGCGGCTGGGGCCGCGTTTCGAACTGAACGAAATCGGATCGAGCGCGGGTATCAACGCCATGATGGATCGCTTCGCCTTCGATCTGGGCGGAGTGAGGGCAGGGGCGCAGAATTCTCCCATGCACATCCGGCCTGAATGGCGCGGCCCCCCGCCACCAGATTCGGCGGTGGAAATCGTCTCGATCCAGGGCTGCGACGTTCACCCCATCAATCTGGCCGATCCCGATCAGGCGCTTCGGCTGAAGAGCTATGTCTGGCCCGATATGCCCGAGCGCCTGCAGCGGATCGACGCCGCAATTGCCCTTGTTGCGCAGCGGCGGCCAGATGTGGCGCTGATGGACGCGGCGGACTGGGTGGAGGGCCGCCTTGCCGCTCCGCAAGCCGATGGCCTTGCGCGCGTGCTGTTTCACTCAATCGTCTGGCAGTACATTCCAGAGTCTGGCCGCGCCCGGATCGAATCCGCCATGGCGGCGGCTGGCGCCCGCGCAACGCCGCAAAAGCCGCTGGCATGGGTGACTGTGGAGACCAATCGCCAGACGTTCCGCCACGAATTGCGCTGCCGTTTCTGGCCGGGCGGGGGGCAAGAAACCCTTTTGGGAGAGGCGCATGCCCACGGCGCGTGGGTCCATTGGCAAGGGGACTAGCCCTTCCGCCCCCACTTGGTTACATGGGCCGCCACGAATCTCCCACGCCAGCTGGCCAAATCCCTAGAAAGTGGCACTTATGGATATCCCTCTCGGCCTTACCTTCGACGACGTTCTCCTGCGTCCGGCCGAGTCCGAGATCCTGCCTTCGATGGCAGATACCCGCACCCGCCTGACGCGCTCCATCGCGCTCAATATCCCCTTGATTTCCTCGGCCATGGACACCGTGACCGAGGCGGACATGGCGATTGTCATGGCGCAGCTGGGCGGGATCGGCGTTCTTCATCGCAACCTCACAGTCGAAGAACAGTGTGCCGCGGTGCGCGCGGTGAAGCGCTTTGAAAGCGGCATGGTCGTCAACCCCATCACCATCGATCCCGACGCCACGCTGGGCGAGGCGCAGGCCATCATGGCGGCGAACCGCATCAGCGGCATTCCGGTCGTGGAAAATGGCGGCAAGCTGGTGGGTATCCTCACCAACCGCGACGTGCGTTTTGCGCAGAACCCCGGCCAGCCGGTGCGCGAACTGATGACGCACGAAAACCTGGCGACCGTGAAGATCGGCACCAGCCAGTCGGATGCCATGCGCCTGCTGCACCAGCGCCGGATCGAAAAGCTGCTGGTGGTTGACGATGCCTTCCACTGCGTCGGCCTGATCACGGTGAAGGACATCGAAAAGGCCGTTACCTATCCCAATGCGACCAAGGATGAAGCCGGCCGCCTGCGCGTCGCCGCGGCAACGACGGTTGGCGACAAGGGTTTTGAACGCACCGAGGCGCTGCTGGCGGCCGAATGCGACGTGGTCATCATCGATACCGCGCATGGCCACAACAAGGACGTTGCCCGCGCCGTCGAACGCGTGAAGAAGCTTTCCAACGGCGCGCAGGTCGTGGCCGGCAACATTGCCACCGGCGAAGCGGCCAAGGCGCTGATCGATGCCGGAGCGGACGCTCTCAAGGTGGGCATCGGCCCGGGTTCGATCTGCACCACGCGCATCGTCGCCGGCGTCGGCGTGCCGCAGCTGACGGCGATCATGGACGCCTGCGAAGAAGCCAACAAGTCCGGCGTGCCGGTGATCGCCGATGGCGGCCTGCGCACCTCGGGCGATGCGGCCAAGGCTCTTGCCGCGGGCGCCAGCTCGATCATGGTCGGCTCGATGCTGGCCGGGACCGAGGAAGCGCCGGGTGAAACGTTCCTCTATCAGGGGCGCGCCTACAAATCGTACCGCGGCATGGGTTCGGTCGGTGCCATGGGCCGGGGGTCAGCGGACCGTTACTTCCAGGGCGACATCAAGGACCAGATGAAGCTGGTTCCCGAAGGCATCGAAGGCCAGGTTCCGTACAAGGGGCCGGCAAAGGATGTAATCCATCAGCTCGTCGGCGGCATCAAGGCAGCCATGGGTTACACCGGATCGGCGACTATCGAAGATTTGCGGACCCAGGCAAAGTTCGTGCGGATCACCAATGCGGGCCTGCGCGAAAGCCATGTTCACGACGTGACGATCACGCGCGAAGCGCCCAACTACAAGGCGGGTTGACCTGAAATGACACCCGCCGCACGCGTTCAGGCGGCGATTGACGTGCTCGACCTTGTCATCGCGGCAGCGCGATCCGGCGGGGCGCCAGCCGATCGCATCGTCAGCGAATGGTTCCGAACCCGACGGTTCGCCGGCAGCAAAGACCGGCGCGCCGTGCGCGATCTGGTCTATTCGGCCATCCGCGCCTGCGGAGACGTGCCGCAAACCGGCCGCGCCGCCATGCTGAGACTGGCGCAGAGCGATCCCTCGCTGGGCTCGCTGTTCGATGGATCGGCGCATGGCCCTGCACCCATTGGGGCCAACGAACCGGCGGCACGTGGCGGCCCCGCTCCGGCGTGGCTGACGCGGCTGCTCGGGCAATCGGGCCTGGAAGGGGCGGAGCTTTCGGCGCTGCTGGGCCGCGCCCCGCTCGACGTGCGCATCAACCGGCTTAAGGCCAGCGAGCTTGATCTTCCGATAGCGGGCGAACCGAGCATCGCGCCCCACGGCCTGCGCTTTCCCTCCGGAACGCCGATCGACCAGTGGGAAGCGTTCCAGTCCGGCGCCATCGAAGTGCAGGATGCCGGCTCGCAGCTCGCGTGCGAGGCAGTCCGGGCGAGGCCGGGCGAGCGGATCGTCGATCTGTGCGCCGGGGCCGGCGGCAAGTCGCTGTCGATGGCGGCGAGCATGGATAACGAGGGCGAAATTCTCGCCTGCGACACCGACCGCCGCCGCCTGTCGCAACTGCCGCCGCGGGCTGCGCGCGCCGGGGCGACGATCATCTCCACGCAATTGCTCGATCCGGGGCGCGAACTGGCCTCGCTCGACAATTGGCAAAGGCGGGCCGACGCCGTGCTGGTCGATGCGCCCTGTTCGGGCACCGGCACCTGGCGGCGCAACCCCGAGGCGCGCTGGCGGCTGACCGAGCGTGAACTGAACCGCCTGATGGACCTTCAGGCGCGGTTGCTGGCGGCGGGCGCGAAGCTGGTGAAGCCGGGCGGGCGGCTGATCTATGTGACTTGCTCCCTGCTCGACGGCGAAGGTGCGGCGCAAGTTGGCGGCTTTCTCGCCGACAATCCCGGCTGGAGGGTCGAACCGCTCGATCTGCCAGCTGGAACGCCGCGTGGGCCGGGCGTACGCCTCACACCGCTGCACGATGAAACCGACGGATTTTTCATCGCCAGTTTATCATCGCCATGTTAGCACCATCGCGAATGACCGCAGATGCGCCCCCAAACCTGCAAGAGGTTCGCCGGCAATCGCTTGGAGACATTGTGATGCGTTACACCCCCGCCGCTCTGGCCCTGGCCCTCGCGTTCGGCCTTACGTCAAGCGTGCTCTATTCCGCGCCGCCGATGGTTCTGGAACCGCGCGCCGCCGCCCTGCAGGCCGAAGGCAAGGCGGCGCTTCAGGCAGGCAATTTCGAAGCGGCGATCGACGCTTTTGAAGCGGGTCTGGCGATGCAGCCGGGATCGGTCCTGCTGACGCTCGATCTGGCCGAGGCAACGCGCCGTCAGGGGCTGCAGGGCAAGGCGATCCACTATTACCGCAAGGCATTGGTCTCGGATCCGCAGAACCTTGATGCCATTGCCGGCGAAGGGGCGGCTCTGGTGGAAAAAGGCGCCGTCGAAAAGGCCCGCCGCAACCTCACCCGGCTTGAGGGGCTGTGCGGCAAGAGCTGCGCGCAAAGCCAGTTGCTCTCGGCCGCCATCGCCAAGGGCCCGAGCCCGCGTGTGCTGACGGCCGAAGCGGTGAAGCCGTCGCCCTCCGTCAGCGAAAACTGACGTCAGATCAGCGCGCGGAACTCGTCAAGTACGGCGCGGTAGACGCGCTTCTTGAAGGGCACGATCACCTCGGGCAGCAAGTCAGGTTCCATCCACTGCCACTCGCAGAACTCGGCGGGATCGTGCGCGTCCAGCCGAACGTCCTCGTCCTGTCCGTGGAAGCGCGCCAGGATCCAGTGCTGACGCTGCCCGCGGTACTGACCTTGCCATAGCTTGCCCAGAAGCTCGTCCGGCAGGTCATAGAGAAGTTCGTCCTGCGTGCGCGCCAGCAGGGTGATGTGCCGTTCCTCGACTCCGGTTTCTTCCCAGAGTTCGCGCAGCGCTGCCGCATCCAGATCTTCGCCGTCATCGATTCCGCCCTGCGGCATCTGCCAATAGACCCCGCCCTCATCCGGCTGGCCCCGCGTGTCGATGCGCTTGCCGACGAAAACTCGCCCTTCGGCATTGACCAGCATCACACCAACGCACGGCCGATAGGGAAGGGCGGAAAAATCAGTCATTACAGGGCTCCAGGGTGCCAAACTCGCCTTACGTGGCAGCGATCCACAGTTAGGGCGGCATTCATCGCTTGACTAGAGCGGTTTGCAGGCGTTTGCAGGTAGCAGCTTTTGTCGCAAACAGATTTTCTGTGCTGTGCCGCGGCGGGAGAGGGAATAAGGCGACCTGAAACAGGCATAAAGCAAGGCGCCAGCAGAGGAAGACCATGGCAACAGTACTGGCTGACAGCGATAGTCACGGCAGCGCGGAAGGCGCGGCAAATCCCGAAGCAGTAGTGGTCCGATTTGCCGGCGATTCCGGCGATGGCATGCAGTTGACCGGCGGGCAGTTCACGCTTTCCACCGCGCTGGCAGGGAACGATCTTGCCACATTCCCGGACTTTCCGGCGGAAATTCGCGCGCCGCAGGGCACGCTGTTCGGCGTTTCGGCCTTCCAGATCAATTTTGGTTCCACCTCGATCGAAACCGCTGGCGATCAGCCCGACGTTCTCGTGGCGATGAACCCGGCGGCGCTGAAAACGAACGTACAGGCGCTGAAGGCCGGTGGTCTCATCATTGCCGACAGCGGCGAGTTCACCAAGCGCAACCTGGAAAAGGCGAAGTACGATGTCAGCCCGCTTGAGGATGGTTCGCTGTCCAAGTGGAACCTGCTGGCCTTTGACATTTCCGCTCTGACGCTCGAATCGGTGAAGCCGTTCGGCCTTGGCAACAAGGAGGCGCTGCGCTGCAAGAACATGTGGACGCTGGGCCTGGCCCTGTGGATGTTCGACCGTGACCGCGCGCCGCTCATCGACTGGCTGAAGGGCAAGTTCGCCAAGAACCCCGTGCTGGCCGATGCCAATATCGCGGCGCTCAATGCTGGCCATGCCTATGGCGAAACGGCGGAAATCGGCGGGCAGGTCAAGAAGTTGCACCTTGGCCCCGTAGCGAGCACGCCGGGCCTTTACCGCACCGTCACCGGCGCGGACGCCATTGCTTACGGCCTGGTTGCCGGCGCGCAGTTGGCGGGCCTCAAGATGTTCTTCGGCGGCTATCCGATCACGCCCGCCAGCTCGATTCTGCACAACCTTGCAAAGCTCAAGGAATTTGGCGTCACCACGTTCCAGGCGGAAGACGAGATTGCCGCGATCTGTTCGGCCATTGGTGCCAGCTACGCCGGTCAGCTCGGCGTAACGTCCTCGTCGGGCCCCGGCATTGCGCTGAAGGGTGAGGCCATGGGCCTTGCCGTGATGACCGAGTTGCCGCTGGTGATCGTCAATTCGCAGCGCGGCGGCCCGTCGACCGGCCTTCCGACCAAGACTGAACAGAGCGACCTTTATCAGGCGGTCTATGGCCGTAACGGCGATACGCCGCTGCCGGTCATCGCCGCGCGTTCGCCCGCCGATGCGTTCGACTGCGCGATCGAGGCTTGCCGCATCGCGGTACAATACATGACCCCGGTCATGCTGCTGACCGATGGCTATATTGCCAACGCGGCCGAACCGTGGCGCGTGCCCGATCCCAGCACGTTCGAACCGTTCCCCGTCAGCTTCCTTGAAGATGCCAACGGCCCGAACGGCGAGGTGCTGCCCTACAAGCGCGATGCGCGCGGCGTGCGCCCGTGGATCAAGCCGGGCACGCCGGGCCTGATGCACCGCATCGGCGGCATCGAAAAGGCGCCGGACACCGGCAACCTCGATTACTCGCCCGCGACTCACCAGTTGCAGACCGATGCCCGCAAGGACAAGATCGATGGTGTTGCTGCAACAATCCCGGCGCAGGAAGTCACGCTCGGCGCGGCGGGCGGCAAGCTCGCGGTTGTCGGCTGGGGTTCCACCTTCGGGCCGATCCACCAAGCCGTGCGCCGCGCCCGTGCCAAGGGCCAGGACGTTGCCCACATCCACGTCCGCCACATCTGGCCGATGCCGTCGAACCTGGGCGATCTGCTCAAGTCCTTTGACAAGGTTCTGGTGCCGGAAATGAACACGGGCCAGTTCAAGACGGTACTGCGTGACCAGTATCTGGTCGATGCCCAACCGCTCACCAAGGTATCCGGCCAGCCGTTCACCATCGCAGAAATCGAAGCGGCCATCGGCACCTATTTCGATGGCGTACCCGGCAATGCCGGCGGTGAAGACCTGCCCGCAGATGACAAGCAACTGCCCAGCGTAAAGGCGGTGAACCCATGAACGACATGACCCCCATCACCACGACCCTCAAGGACTGGGAATCGGACCAGGAAGTCCGCTGGTGCCCCGGCTGCGGGGACTATGCGATCCTCAAGGCCGTGCAGCGCACGCTGCCGGAACTGGGCTGCGATCCGAAGAACACCGTGTTCGTGTCTGGCATCGGCTGCTCCAGCCGGTTCCCATATTACATGTCGTCTTACGGCTTCCACACGATCCACGGCCGCGCCCCGGCGTTCGCCACTGGTATCAAGCTGGCCAATCCGGAACTCGATATCTGGTTGGTGACCGGTGACGGCGACGGCATGTCGATCGGCGGCAACCACACGATGCACATGATCCGTCGCAACCTGAACTGCCAGATCATGCTGTTCAACAACGAGATCTACGGCCTGACCAAGGGCCAGTATTCGCCCACCAGCCGTGAAGGCACGACCAGCCCGACTACGCCGGGCGGTTCGGTTGACCGGCCGATGCTGCCCTGCGCCTTCGCTCTGGGGGCAGGCGCGCGCTTTGTTGCACGTGGCTTCGACGTGTCGAAGAACCTGCCGGAAGTGTTGAAGGCGGCGCATGCCCATCAGGGCGCGGCCTTCATCGAGATCTTCCAGAACTGCATCGTCTACAACAAGGACCGGTTCGAGGATTTCGCCGCCCCCAAGGGCGCCGAAGCGCGCCAGCTGTGGCTGAAGAACGGCGAACCCATGCTGTTCAATGGCGGGACGCAGGGCATCGCGCTCGATACCGAAAAGCTGACGCTCAAGGTTGTCGACGTTGCCGATGGTGATTGGCAGGCGGCAGGCGTCATCGTCCATGATGTCACCAACCGTTCGGTTGCGCATATGCTGGTCGAATTGCCCTTCGGCGCCTTCCCGATGGCGCTGGGCGTGATCTACGACGATCCGCGGCCGACGTACGAAACGGTCGTGCTTGAGCAGGACGCCAAGCTCAACGCGGGCAAGAGCGCCGATTTGGGCAAGCTGCTGGCAAAGGGGCAGACCTGGACGGTTGAGGAAACCGGTCCGGACCTGTTCTAGGCCGCGGCGTCGGCCACGGCCTTTGCCGGGCGGTAGAACAACGCTGCCGCCAGAAAGGCCCAGCCAGCGCCGCCCAGCCATCCGGCGATAACATCGCTTGGGTAGTGCACGCCCAGTACCACGCGGCTTGATGCGACCAGTGCCGACAGGATCATGGCGCCGCCGATGATCGTCCAGCGCACGCGCCGCCGCGCACTGTAGGTCGCGAAGGCGAGGGCGACAGCAATCAGGCCGAGCGCCGAATTGAAGCTGTGCCCGCTGGGAAAGCTCATTCCGCCGGCATCGACAAGGTGCGGCACGATTTGCGGGCGCGGCCGCGCAACGAGCATCTTGATAGCGGTTTCCACCAGCAGTCCGCTTAGGATCGTAGCGGCAAGCAGGACGGCCTCGCGGCGCAGACGCAGGAACAGAAGTGCGGCGATGGCGGCCAGGGAAACAAGCGTGCGCAGCACGGTGCCCCCTAGCGCGGTGATGTCGCGGACCGCTTCAAGCCAGGCGGCGCTCCCCGACAGGCCAAGGTCTCCCCCGGCGCGGAAAAACCGCAATCCCGCATCATCGAACCCCAAGGTGGCTCCGGTCGAAACCAGCGCGGCCATAATGGCGAAGCCGATCCAGCAGACGATTCCGGCGATCAGCGCATGGCGTTGATTGATCTGCCACCCTCTGGCGGGCAGTACATAGGTTTCGGCGGGAAGAGGTGAGTCCATGCCCTGCATAAGGCCCCGCCACGGCAAAGGTTGCAAGGCCGCGGCTTTGTTGCCACCCATCGGGCATGGACAACCTGACCCATTCGCTGATCGGCGCCGCACTCGGACAAGCGGGGCTGAAGCGCAAGACCGGCCTTGCCATGCCCGCGCTGATCATCGCGGCGAACCTGCCGGACATCGATGCGCCTTGCGCGATCTACGGTGTCGAATCACTCTCGATGCGGCGGGGAATCACGCATGGGCCGATTGCCCTGCTGGTGCTGCCGCTGGTGCTGGCGGGGCTGCTGATTGCCTTCGATCGCTGGCAGGCGAGGCGGGGCAAGCGGCCGGAGGGACGGTTGCCAGTCCATGCCGGATGGCTGGTGGCGCTGTGCTATATCGGCACCTTTACGCACCCGCTATTCGATTGGTTCAACAACTACGGCATCCGCCTGCTGGAGCCGTTCTCGCACCAGTGGTTCTATGGCGACACGCTGTTTATCGTCGATCCGTGGATACTTGCGATGCTTGGTTTGGGCATCTGGCGTTCGGTGCGGCGCGAAAGGAAAGGCGCGGAAAGCTGGGAGCGACCGGCGAGCCTCGGAATCGCTGGCGTCCTTGCCTTCGTTGCCGTCAACATCGGTATCAGTCGGTTTGCCGCGGATATGGCGCACCTGTCTGAGCCTTATCCCGACGTTGCGATTGCCAATGCGGTGCCCGTCCAATTCTGGCGAAAGCAAATCTTGTGGCGCGCGGGTGACCGCTTCGGAAGTTACGGCTGGAGCCTTTTCGGATCGTCCAGAGATGCGCCGGAACCCAGCCCCACCAACATGTCCGACCCCCGCATCGCCGAATGGGCGAAGTACGACCCCAAGGCCCAGGCCTTCCTGTTCTGGAGCCGCATGCCCGTCGCCGAACTGCATGACGACTACATCGTGCTGCGCGATCAGCGTTTCATGGATCGGCGCATGGACCGTCAGTTCAGTGTGACCTTGAGGAAACCCCAGCCATGACCGCGCCCGTTATCGTCTGGCTGCGCCGTGACCTGCGGCTTGCCGATCAGGCCGCGTTCCGTGCTGCGGCCGAAACGGGTGCGCCCGTCATCCCGGTTTACGTCCTCGATGACGAGACGCCCAAGCACCGCAAGATGGGCGGCGCATCGCGCTGGTGGTTGCACAATTCGCTTGCCAGTCTTGATGCCGGCCTGCGCAAACGTGGCTCCCGGCTGATTCTGCGGCGCGGTGCCAGTGCGGAGGTGTTGGCAGAACTCGCCAAGGAGGTCGGCGCGCGCGAAGTGCACGCGCTGCACCATTACGAACCATGGTGGCTCAATGCCGAAAAGGCGGTGGCGAAGTCGCTCGACCTCCACCTTCACCACGGCAACTATCTTGCCCCGCCGGGGACGGTGCTGACGGGTAGCGGCACGCCCTACAAGATCTACACGCCGTTCTGGCGCGCGCTCAGCGAAACCTTGCCGCCGCCAGAACCGCTTGGTGCGCCGGGGCGCCTCGTGGCGCCCGAAAACTGGCCGGTATCGGATGATCTGGCTTCCTGGGGGCTATTGCCATCCAAGCCTGACTGGGCGGGCGGTTTCCGCGAGGAATGGACACCGGGCGAGGGCGGGGCGCAGGACCGGCTCGAAGACTTTGCCGATCGCGTGTCGCGCTATGCCGATCGCCGCAATCTTCCCTCGCTCGAAGGCACGTCGCGGCTGTCTCCGCACCTGCACTTTGGCGAAATCTCTCCGGCGCAGGTCTGGCACGGCGTGTCTGCGCGCAGCAGCGGCGCCAAGACCTTTTTGGGTGAGATCGGCTGGCGCGACTATGCCCAGAACGTCATCCAGCAGTTCCCCGACTATGGCGCCCGGTCCTACAAGCCGGAATTTGACAGTTTCGCCTGGCGCTATGGCGCCGATGCCGAAGCTGATTTGAAGGCATGGCAGCAGGGCCGCACCGGCTATCCCATCGTCGATGCCGGAATGCGGCAGCTGTGGGCGACGGGGTGGATGCACAACCGCGTCCGGATGATCGCCGCCAGCTTCCTCATCAAGCATCTGCTGATCGACTGGAAGCGTGGCGAGGAATGGTTCTGGGATACGCTGGTCGATGCCGACTATGGGCAGAACGCGGTGAACTGGCAGTGGTCTGCCGGCAGCGGCGTCGACGCCAACATGTTCGTGCGGATCATGGCGCCGTTGACGCAGAGCCCAAAATTCGAAGCGGCGGACTATATCCGCCGCTGGGTTCCGGAGCTGGCCCGGTTGTCTGACAGCGATATCCACGATCCGGCGGTGCGACCGGCTTCTTATCCTGCTCGGATCGTGGATCACGCCTTTGCCCGGAACCGGGCATTGGAAGCTTACAGAATGGGACGGTAGATGGAATCGCCCCGCCAGCGGGCGAGGATATTGTCGTGCACGATCGGGCTGAGCAGGTTTTCGAACGCGCAGCCAGCCAGGCTGTTGTCCCACCATACGACCTGAGCGGGCAGGGCTTCCAGACCGGGAAGCGTCAGCCAGCACATCGATCCGGGGTGCAGCCGGTTGATGGCCGAGCAGCAGAAGCCGCCGAGCGAAAGGTCATGCACCACGGTGGTGAAGCTGCGCATGCCGGAAGCACGGAAGCTGCCCGGAATCTGGATGCGCGTGCGCGGGGCGCAGCGATCTTCCTGCGATGCGATGTGATAGCGATCTGGCGCGAGATAGTCCGTGGTCATTGTGCTTGCTCCGGGTTGAATCGCCCCCGGACCCCCTGTGGCCCGGGACAACAAGCGAACGCGACCCCCTGCGAACGCTGTGAGGGTTATCCCTCATTCCGGTTGCACAGGCTTTATGAAGCGACGTTAACGGATTCCCGGGTTCCGGTGCTGAATTGTTTACCAATCAGTTCAACCAAATGTGAAGCAACGACCTCGGGCAATTTCACGGACTTGGGGTCTTCACCTGGATAGGCCTTGGCCCGCATGGCCGTACGGGTCGCGCCCGGATCGACGATGGCAACACGAATGGCGCTGATTTTGCGGACTTCCTGCGCATAGCAATCAAGCAGCGCTTCGAACGCGGCCTTGCTGGCGGAATAGGCGCCCCAGAAAGCGCGCGGCGCCTTCGCAACGCTGGACGTGACGCCGATGACGCGTGCATCCTTGCTGGCTTTGAGCATGGGGTCGAAGGCCGCAAGCAGGGCCTGCTGCGCCAGAACATTAACGGTCAGCGCGCGGTTGAAGCCTTTGCCCTCAATCTGCGTAACCGCCATCAGGTCTGGCAGAACGGCGGCGTTAAGGACAAGGATATCAAGCGCTTGCCAACGCCCGCGAATGGCGGTGGCGAGGCGGGCAATGCCATCCGCCTCGGTCAGATCAACCGGGGCGATGGTGGCCTGACCGCCAGCCTGGAAGATACGGTCTTCCACCGCTTCCAGTGCCTTCACATCGCGGCCGGTCAGAATCACATGCGCGCCAGCGGCAGCCAGTGCTTCAGCCGTGGCCGCGCCAATACCCTTGCTCGATCCGGTGACGAGAGCGAGCTGTCCGGCAAACGGTCCGGAGTGCGTCACCGCTTCGCTCATGCGACCTTGTCGACCGGCAGGGAAAGCTGATCGGGCGCTTCCTTTTCCGCAAGGTCGGTAAGGCGGGTGGGGTAGTCACCCGTGAAGCAGGCGTCGCAATACTTCGGGCAGGCCTTGTCACGGCTGGCTTCGCCAACGGCGCGGTAGAGGCCGTCGATCGATACAAAGCCAAGGCTGTCGGCATGGATGAATTCCGCCATGCCCTGAATATCCATGCGGGCGGCCAGCAGCTTGTGCCGTTCGGGCGTATCGACGCCGTAGAAGCAGGAATTGCTGGTCGGCGGGCTGGCGACGCGCATATGCACCTCAGCAGCCCCGGCGTCGCGCATCATCTGCACGATCTTGAGGCTGGTGGTGCCGCGAACGATCGAATCGTCGATGAGTACGATGCGCTTGCCGGCCACGAGCGCGCGGTTGGCGTTGTGCTTGCGCTTCACGTCGGCGTGGCGTGCGCCATCTTCCGGCTGAATGAAGGTGCGGCCGACATAGTGCGAACGGATGATACCCAGTTCGAAGGGAATGCCCGATTCCTGAGCATAGCCGATCGCCGCGGGAACGCCGCTGTCCGGCACCGGAATGACAAGGTCGGCGTCCGCCGGGCATTCCTTTGCCAGTTCAACACCGATCTGCTTGCGCACTTCGTAAACCGATCGACCGGCGCTTACCGAATCCGGGCGGCTGAAATAGACGTGTTCGAAGATGCAGGGCCGGGCCGGAAGTTCGCCAAACGGGCGATGGCTGGTGACGCGACCATCGGTGCGAACTTCGACGATTTCGCCAGGTTCGACCTCGCGCACGAATTCGGCGCCAACCACGTCCAGCGCCACGGTTTCGCTGGCGAAGATCGTGGCATCGCCCATATTCCCCATGACGAGCGGGCGGATGCCTAGCGGATCGCGGCAGGCGACCATGCGCTTGGGTGTGGTGCAGATCAGCGAGTAGGCGCCCTCGACCATGCGCAGGGCATCGACGAACTTGTCGAGCAGTGTAGGATACCGGCTGGTGGCGATCAGGTGGATGATCACTTCGGTGTCGGAGGTCGACTGGAAGATCGAACCCTTATTCACCAGTTCGCGCTTCAGCGCCATCGCATTGGAAATATTGCCGTTGTGCGCGATGGAGAACGCCCCGCGCGCCAGGTCGGCGTGCAGTGGCTGGACGTTGCGCAGGCCTTGGCCGCCTGTGGTGGAATAGCGGACGTGGCCTGATGCCATGGTGCCCGGCAGTTCTTCGAAAATTTGCTGGCTGGAAAACACCTGGGCGACATGGCCAAGACCGCGCCGCGCATAGAAGTCCGCGCCGTCGACGCTGACGATGCCGCAGGCTTCCTGCCCGCGATGCTGCAGCGCGTGCAGGCCTAGAGCCGTGATGGATGCCGCGTCCTTGGCGCCGATAACGCCGAAAATGCCGCACTCTTCGCGCAGCTTGTCGCCATCCGCGTCAAGAAAAGGATGAGTGATGTTCATGGGGATTCGCACCGGACCTTGCTTGGGGGCGCTTTGGCCCGCTTGCTGGGGAAAGGCAAGCACCGCTTTGCGCTTCGGCATTGCCCTGTGCGGGAGAGCGCCCTAAACGCCTGACAAGTCGCCGATCAGGGAAGTTTGCCAAGTTGCTCCTCACGCCTTTCGAATGGATGATCGCCAAGCGGTACATGCTGCCCGGCAAAGGGGAGCGGATGATCGCGCTGGTCGCCTCGATCGGCGTTGTTGTCGTCATGCTGTCGGTCGCCCTGCTCATCGTGGTGATGAGCGTGATGAACGGCTTTCGCGCCGAACTGGTGGACAAGATCGTCGGGCTCAATGGGCATGCCATCGTGCAGGCCTATGGCGGACGCCTGGAAAACTGGCAGGACGTGCTGCGGCAGGTGAAGGCCACGCCCGGCGTGACGCAGGCATCGCCGCTGATCGAACAGCCCTTGCTCACCACCTTCAACGGCCGGGTCGAAGCGATCCTGCTGCGCGGCAATACGCCGGAAGATATCGCGCGGATCCAGCCAAAGGTTGTCGATGGCGATATCATGGCGATCAAGCCAGAGGGCGGCACCGTCGCCATCGGCGCGCGGCTGGCGGAAAACCTAGGTGCGCGCGTTGGCGATACGATCACGATCATCAATCCGCAGGGGCAGTCCACCCCGTTCGGCACGGTTCCGCGCGAAATTGCCTATCGGATCGACGCTATCTTCGAAATTGGCATCTATGACTATGACGAACGCTTCGTTGTCATGCCCATGCAGGATGCGCAGACGCTGCTGCTCACGGGCGATTCAATTGGCATGATCGAAGTGAAGACCGAAGATGCCGACACCGCTGCCGAAACGCTGGAGCCGATCGCCACGCAGCTCGAAGGCAAGGCGGTCGTTTCCGATTGGAAGACGATCAATTCCGGCCTGTTTGAAGCCATTCAGGTGGAACGCGTCGCCATGTTCTTCGCGTTGTCGCTGATCGTGCTGGTGGCAGCCTTCAACATCCTTTCGTCGCTGGCGATGATGGTGCACACCAAATCGCGCGATATCGCCATCATGCGCACCATGGGGGCAACGCGCAAATCCATGCTGCGCACCTTCGTGACCGCCGGCACTGTGGTGGGAACGGTGGGTGCCGTGTCCGGCGCACTGCTCGGCTTCCTGATCCTGATTTTCCGCCAACCGATCGTGAAGGGCCTGGAAATCGTCACCGGCCAGTCGCTGTGGGATCCGAAGATCCGCTTCCTTACCGAATTGCCGGCGCGCACCGATCCGCTGGAAGTGGTTGCCATTCTTGGCCTCGCCGTGGGCCTGAGCTTCCTGGCAACGCTCTACCCTGCGTTCCGTGCCGCAAGCACCGATCCGGTTCAGGTGCTGCGTTATGAGTGATTTCGTCGTTCACCTGGAAAAGCTGACCCGCAGCTTCGAACAAGGCGATGTGCGCATCGACGTGCTGAAAGGCGTCGACCTCAGCGTTAAGCCGGGCGAAATCGTTGCGCTGCTGGGGCCGTCAGGTTCGGGTAAATCGACGCTGTTGCAGGCAATCGGCCTTCTGGAAGGTGGCTTCGGCGGATCGATCCGCATTGCCGGGAACGATGCAAGCACGTTGGACGGCGATGCTCGCACCACGTTGCGGCGCGATCACATCGGCTTCGTCTATCAGTTCCACCACCTGCTGCCCGATTTCAGCGCGCTTGAGAATGTGGTGATCCCGCAGATGATCACCGGCAAACCGCGCGCCGAGTGCGAGGATCGAGCGCGCGAACTGCTTGATGCGCTTGGGCTTGGTGAACGCCTCAGCCATCGCCCCAACAAGCTGTCCGGCGGTGAGCAGCAGCGCGTTGCCGTGGCGCGCGCGCTGGCGAACAAGCCTGCACTTGTGCTGGCGGACGAGCCGACTGGCAACCTTGACGAAAGCACCGCGGACAAGGTCCTGACTGAATTCATCCGCCTGGTGCGCGGAAACGGTAGCGCCGCCGTGGTGGCAACGCATAACGAGCGTCTGGCCTACGCTATGGACCGGGTCGTGCGCCTGCAGGATGGAGTGCTGACATGACGACCATCGCCGATTTCACCGCCCTGTCCCCCAAGGGCGAGCCCATCAATCTCGCTGACAAGCTCGGCAAGGTCCTGCTCATCGTCAACACGGCCAGCAAGTGCGGTTTCACGCCGCAGTACGACGGGCTGGAAGCGCTGTGGCGCAAGTACGGCGAACGCGGTTTCGAAGTCATCGCCTTTCCCTGCAACCAGTTCGGCGCGCAGGAACCCGGATCGGCGGAAGAGATCGACCAGTTCTGCAAGGTCAACTTCGGCCTCAGCTTTCCGCTCATGGGCAAGGTAGAGGTGAACGGGCCCGGTGAGACGCCGCTCTATCACTGGTTGAAAGATGAGGCGCCGGGGCTTTTCGGTACGAAGAAGATCAAGTGGAACTTCACCAAGTTTCTGATCGGCCGCGATGGCAAGGTCGTGCGCCGCTATGCGCCGACCGACAAGCCGGCGGCGATCGCAAAGGATATTGAAGCCTTGCTGTGATCAGCAAGGTTTTCCCCAAGCCGTGGGATGTGATCGCTTGAACGGCGGGCGATCGCGCCCATAGTGACAACCATGGCCTTCGCACCCTTCGTCCCGCTACGTGTCTTTTCCAGCTATACCATGCTGGACGGCGCGATCGATCCGAAGGCGATTGCCAAGCTAGCGAAAGAGCGCGGTTTTCCCGCCATCGCCATGTGCGATCGCAACGGGCTCTACGGTGCGATGTCCTTTGCTTCGGCCTGCAAGGATCAGGGCATCCAGCCCCTGATCGGCACCTTCCTGGCAATCTGCCGGGGGGATGGGAAGACCATCGATTGGCTGGCTCTTTTCGCGCAGAATCAGCAGGGCTGGTCAAACCTTTGCCATCTGGTCAGCCGTGCGCACCTTGACCGGCCGCTGGAACGCGATCCGCACGTCGTAATGAGCGATCTTGACGGGCGCACCGATGGTCTCATCGCGCTTTCGGGTGCCGGGGAAGGGGCGCTCTCTCGCCTGCTTGCCGAAGGGCGCGCGGATCAGGCCGAAGACCTGTGCGAAAAGCTGGAGGCGCTGTTCCCCGGTCGCCTCTATATTGAGATCGCTCGGCGCAACGATCCGATAGAGGAGGCATCGGAAGATGCGCTGATCGAACTGGCCTATGCGCGCGATCTTCCGTTGGTTGCGACCAATCCGGCGAATTACGCCGAGCCCCACTTTTCGGCGGCCCACGATGCGCTGCTCTGCATTGCCAGCTCCACGCACATCGACGCCGCCGAACGCCCGCGCACCAGCCGTGATGCCTGGGTAAAGAGCGAGCCGATGATGCGCGAGCTGTTTGCCGACCTGCCCGAGGCGCTGGCCAATACGCTTGTTGTTGCGCAGCGCTGCGCAATGATGCCGCCCAAGCGTAAGCCGCTTCTGCCCAGCCTTGCCGGCGACAAGGAGGGCGAGGCGGCCATGCTGATTGCCGATGCGCGCGCCGGCCTCGAAGCGCGCCTTGCGCCTTACGGCGAAATGGACCCGGCCGAGCGCCAGAGTTATTTTGACCGGCTCGATTTCGAAACCAACGTCATCAACGGCATGGGCTTTGCCGGTTATTTCCTGATCGTTGCCGACTTTATCAAGTGGGCCAAGGAAAACGACATTCCGGTGGGGCCGGGGCGTGGTTCGGGTGCCGGTTCGGTGGTCGCATGGGCGTTGACCATCACCGACCTCGATCCCTTGCGGCTTGGTCTGCTGTTCGAACGCTTCCTCAATCCGGAACGCGTTTCCATGCCGGACTTCGATATCGACTTCTGCGAAACGCGGCGCGGCGAGGTGATCCGCTACGTCCAGCAGAAGTACGGGTACGATCACGTTGCCCAGATCATCACCTTCGGCAAGATGAAGGCCCGCGCGGTTCTGCGCGATACGGGCCGCATCCTGCAGATGAGCTATGGTCAGGTGGACCGGCTGTGCAAGATGGTGCCCAACCATCCCACCGATCCGTGGACCCTGCCACGCGCGCTGAACGGCGCGGCAGAGTTTCGCCGTGAATACGAAAACGATCAGGACGTGAAGCGCCTGGTCGATCTGGCCATGCAGATGGAAGGCCTGCCGCGAAATTCCTCCACCCACGCGGCTGGCGTGGTGATTGGTGACAGGCCACTCGCGCAACTGGTTCCGCTCTATCGCGATCCGCGCGGCGATATGCCGGTGACGCAGTTCGACATGAAATATGTCGAGGATACGGGCCTCATCAAGTTCGACTTCCTGGGCCTGAAGACGCTTTCGGTGCTGCAAAAGGCGGTGCAACTGATGAAGCGCCGGGGCATCGAAATCGATCTTGGCGCGCTCGCCTGGGACGATGCCGAGGTGTACCAGCTGCTCCAGCGCGGTGATACGGTCGGCGTGTTCCAGCTGGAATCGGAAGGCATGCGCCGCACGCTTGCCGCCGTGAAGCCTACCAACTTCGGCGACATCATCGCGCTGGTCTCGCTTTACCGACCGGGGCCGATGGACAACATCCCGCTGTTCGGCCGGCGCAAGAACGGTCTCGAACAGATCGAGTTTCCGCACGAAAAGCTGGCTGGCATCCTGGCCGAAACCTACGGCATTTTCGTCTATCAGGAACAGGTCATGCAGGCCGCGCAGATCCTTGCCGGCTATTCGCTGGGCGATGCTGACCTTCTGCGCCGCGCCATGGGCAAAAAGGTCCAGGCGGAAATGGACGCGCAGCGCCAGCGCTTTGTCGATGGCTGCAAGGACGTATCGGGCATCGACAAGACCAAGGCGAACGAACTGTTCGACTTGATCGACAAGTTCGCCGGCTACGGCTTCAACAAGTCGCACGCTGCCGCCTATGCCCTGCTTGCCTACCAGACGGCGTGGATGAAGACGCATTACCCGCACGAGTTCTACGCCGCGTCCATGTGCTTCGATATGCACCAGTCGGAAAAGTTGGCGGTCTTTGTTGACGATATGCGCCGCGCCGGGCTTACCCTTGCTGGGCCGGACATCAACCACTCCGAAGCCGAGTTCTCGGTCGAACAGACCGATGAAGGCCTGGCCGTTCGCTATGGCATGGCAGGCATTCGCAACGTCGGTGAAAAGGCGATGGACGCCATCGTTGCGGAGCGCGAAGCGAACGGCGCGTTCACCAGTCTGGAGGATCTGTTCAAGCGTGCCCCCTATGGCTCGATGAACCGGCGCCAACTTGAAGGTCTGGCGGCTGCCGGTGCTTTCGATGCGCTTGAACCCAACCGCGCCAAAGTGATGGCCAATGCCGACATCCTGCTGGCCGTCGCGGACGAGGCGGAACGCAGCCGCAATTCGGGTCAGGCGGCGCTGTTTGGCGGCGATGATCATGCCGCGCCGGCCCTGCGCCTCGCCGAAACGCCGGAATGGACGCGCTCCGAACAGATGGCCAAGGAGCGGGAGAACTTCGGCTTCTACTTCGCCGCCCACCCGGTGGAGCAGTGGCGGGCCGTGGCCAGCGCCAATGGCGCCCGCACCTATGCCAGCCTGATGCAGAACGGTGTTCCGGGCGGCGGGCGGCTGGCCGCGACGATGGCGGCGATGGTCGAAGGCGTGCAGCGCCGCAAGACGAAGCGCGGCAAGGACTTCGTCATGGCCGATTTCTCGGACAATTCTGGCCAGTTCTCGGCTTCATGCTTTGAAGAATCGCTTGTGCCGAGCTTCCTCGAATGGGCGCGGGACGGCACCTGTATCCTGCTTCAGGTCGAGCTTGATGCACCGAGTCCGGACGAGCCGCCGCGGGTGACCGTACGAAGCGCGCAACCGCTGAGTGAGGTCAAGCAGGCGGCGCGAATGGAGCTGCGCTTTGACGTTGATCGACCCGAAGCCATGACCGATCTGGCTCTGATCCTGCCGCGCGCCGCAAGCGCCACCGGTGAAGTCTACGCGCGCTTGCGCACGGGTGGTGCGAAAGACCCGACCCTGCTGCTTGGCGGCAACTTCCAGCTCGATTCCGAGATCGCCGATCAGCTCGCGATGATTGAAGGCATCTACAATATCTCGCTGGGTGCGCGGCGCGGCGCAGCCCGCCTGCGGCTGGTCGCCTGAGGGGGGCACAATGGACTACGTCAACCCCAGCCGGGAGAACTTCGACCGCTTCAAGGCGCTCCCTCGCGACGAACCGGTGCACCTGCTCAACATGATCCGCTTTCGGGATGTGGCGCTCTATCCCGAAGGCCATCCGTGCGCCGGGCTGGGTTGGAGCGGAGAACGCGCGTTCGAGGAGTATTTCACGCGTCTGCTGCCCTTCATTGACCGGCTGGGCGGCGGCATTGCCTGGCAGGGCGCGTTTGAAAGCGTGATTACCGGGCCGGCAGAGTTCGAATGGGACAAGGTCTTCGTCATGGGCTTCCCCACGGCAGGTGCCTTCCTCGCACTCGTCACCGACCCGGACTATAAGGCCGATGTCGTCGATCATCGCACGGCCGCGGTGCAGGACAGCCGGCTGGTTCGCTTTGCGCCCTAGGCGGCGTGGACAAATTCCGCATCGTCACGGCTGGAGGCAGAAACCGCCAGTTCAAGAAGGTGAGGCGAAGGAATATCGGCTATATTGCGAGCCGAGCCGACGCAGAAATGGCGGTTTCTGGTCCAGCCCCTTCGGGGTTGCCCTGTCGAAGGCCCCGGCAGCGTTGTTCGGCCTTGAAAGAGGCCCGCTCTTCCTGCGTCCTCGCACCTCGCCGGGGCCTTCGACAGGGTAACCGTGGCGGTGCGGAATTTGTCCACGCCGCCTAGGGTCCAGAAAATTTGGGCGGCGATTCTGGGGATGGATTACACGCGAAGCGCGGTTATGGCGGCGGAATGAAGCCAGACAAAGTTGACCAGCTGACCGCGGCGGAACTGGCCGTGCTGCGCCTGCTCGCCACCGGGCATGATACGCAGTCGGCGGCAGACAGCCTGGGCATTTCCATTCACGCCGTGAACGACCGGCTGCGCGAAGCGCGCCGCAAGCTTGGCGTCACCAGCAGCCGTGCGGCCGCACGCATGGTAGCCGCGCAGGAAATGCCCCAGGAAATTCGTCCCGACTTTTCAGGGGAAGACAGGGCCGCGCAAACTGCCGAAGCCGCAACCCATCGCCGATGGACGGCGTGGATTGCAGGAGGAATTGTCATGATCGCCTTGGCCGCAGTTGCCGTGTTCTGGGGCTCTCTCCCCGCCGCTTCGCAAGAGCCCCGCGTGATCTCTGTGTTTCCCGCGGGGGATCAGACGGTCGCTGCCGGTCCCTATACCTTGCGGGTAACGTTCGATCGGCCGATGCGGGACCGCAGCTGGTCATTCGTCCAGACATCACGCGGCACCTATCCGGAATGCGACGGCAAACCGGTGCGGTCCGCAGATGGGCGCAGCTTCACCATGCAATGCGTGGCAAGGGCTGGCCGTGCTTATGAAATCTGGTTCAACAAGGCGCCATACCTCAATTTCAAGTCAGCCGACGGGCGCGCTGCCGGGCCCTTTGGCCTGCGGTTCAGAACCCGCTGACCCTTGGTGGCCGGGCCGTCAGAACAGCGGCATCTGGCCGTTCCGGTCAGGCCTTCTGAAGGCTGAACTGTCAAGGTTCAGCTCAGCCCGGTTGAACTGCCCCCTGCGGCAGGCCAGCCGGAAGCGCGTTCGAAACAGGTCAGCCCAGACGCCCTGCGGCTTCATGCGGCTGAAAAAGGATGGGTCGTTATCGCGGCCCGAGCGTACCGACTGAACGATAGCCATCACTTTGCCCGCGCGATCAGGAAAGTGGGTGTCCAGCCACTCGCGAAACAGGGGCGCCACTTCGTGCGGCAGGCGCAGCATGATCCAGCTGGCCGATCGCACGCCAAGCGCGGCGGCGCGTTCGAGGATGGCCTCCATGTATTCGTCGGTCACCGCCGGGATAACCGGCGCGATGGAGACATGGGCCGGGACACCCGCCGCAACCAGTGCGCCGAGCGCAGCCAGCCTCTTCGCGGGAGCCGAAGTGCGCGGCTCCAACAGGCCCGACAGGCGCGCATCGAGCGATGTGACGGACACTCCCACCGCCACGAGATTGGCCTTGGCCAATTCCGCCAGGATGTCGATATCGCTCAAAACCCGTGCGCTTTTGGTCGTGATCGTCACCGGGTGACGGGTTTCCAGGCAAACCTCAAGGACTTGCCGTGTCAGCCGATAACGCCCCTCAATCGGTTGATAGGGATCGGTATTGGTACCCATGGCTATCGGGGCAGGCCGGTATCCCGGCTTGGCCAGTTCCTGCCTGAGTAACTGGGCCGCGTCAGGTTTGGCAAACAGCCGGGATTCAAAATCAAGTCCGGGGGAAAGATCGAGATAGGCGTGCGTCGGCCGGGCGAAGCAATAGATGCAGCCGTGTTCGCAACCGCGATAGGCGTTTATCGATCGATCAAACGGGATGTCGGGAGAGGTGTTGCGACTGATGATCGTTCGCGCGCGCTCCTCGGTAACGGTGGTGCGCAACTTTGGCGCATCGCCGTCGATCCCGGTGCGATCGTCAAGCCAATCGCCATCAAACGCGCGCTCTGCCAGTCCGAATCGCCGCGAGACCGCACCGGACTGCGCGCCGCGTCCGCGAACGGGGTGGGCTTTGGTCATCCCGCATTAGAACAAAAAGAGAACTTTGTTGCAAGACCTTCTGCACTTGCCGCGCCGCGCGTCAGACTTCCTTGAGCCGCGGCATCAGTTCCACGAAGTTGCACGGGCGGTTCCGGCTGTCGAGCTGTTCGGCCAGAATGCCGTCCCAGCCGTCTTTCACCGCGCCATTCGATCCCGGAAGGGCAAAGATGTAGGTGCCACGCGCAACGATGGCCATGGCGCGGCTCTGGACGGTTGATGTGCCGATCGTGCTGTAGCTGATCAGGCGGAACAGTTCGCCGAAGCCGGGGATATCCTTGGCGTTTCCGGCCTGCTTGATGCGGTCCAGTGCCTCAGGAGTCACGTCGCGCCCGGTAAGGCCCGTGCCGCCGGTGGTGATAATGCAATCGACTGTGCGGTCGTCCACCCAGTTGCTGAGGCGACTGGACAGCTTGGCAGCATCGTCCACCTCGATCGCGCGCGCGACAAGGTTGTGCCCCGCAGCCTTGATCCTTTCTGCCAGCAAGTCGCCAGAGGTGTCATCCGCCGTGGTGCGCGTGTCGGACACGGTCAGCAGGGCGATGTTGATGGGCTTGAAGACCCGCGCGGGATCAACGGCCACGAATCAGCGTTCCATTCGATGCCATGCGTAGCCCCTCGCTTCCCGTCAGGCCCGGAAAAGTGGGCCAGAGTCCCTGTGCCAAGGCCATGCGGCTTTCGGATGGACCGCCGGCCTGGCGTTCATACATCCAGTAATTGCGCATGACGATGTTCACGTAACCGCGCGTCTCCCAATAGGGGATCGATTCGACCCATAGCAACGGATCGCCGCCGTCGCGGATTTCGGTATTCCATTTGCTGATCGGGAGCGGCCCGGCGTTGTATGCGGCCATCACCTTAGGCAGCAGCCCTTGGGTTCCCGGCGAATTCTTGAGCGCCTGCAGGTGGGCCTGACCGAACGAAAGGTTCACTTCGGGCTTGGCCAGATCGGCGGCGCTGCCGGCGATTCCCAGTTCCGGGCCGCGATCCTTTGCGGCAGCCGGCATGATCTGCATCAGCCCCTTGGCGCCCGCAGGGCTGACTGCACGGGTGCGGAACACCGATTCCTGCAAGGTGTGCGCATAGACGAGCGCCGGATCGACCCGCCAGCCGGTGGTCGGCGTCCACTTTGGCGTGGGATAGCGGATCGCCCGTTCGGGCTGGCCACCGCTGGGTGCGTTGTAGGCCATCCACAGCTGGGTCGATGGCAGGCCAAGATCGCGCGCAAGCCGGGTAAGCGGCTGATACAGCGACGGATCACCGATGCGCGCCTGATGGCGAAGCACTTCGTCGGCCAGACCGTCTCGGCCGATTTCAGCCAAGGCCACAGCCGTGCGAACATTAGGCACTTCGCGCAGACGCTGCCAGTCGGCCTGGTTGAAATCCGCCCCGGCATGCGTTTCCGGAATTTTCAGGCCGAGCTGTTCGGCAGCAAGCATGCCGTAAAGCGTCTCGTCCCGCGCCGCGGCAAAGCGCAGCGGGGCTGAGGCCTTTTCCGGTTGGCGGCATCGCACGTGGGCACGGCTCTGCCAGTAATAGGCTGCCGTCTTGAGCTCGGTATTGATCGCCAGTTCTGCCGTTCTGGCAAAGGCATCTGCAGCGGTCTGGCAATCGTTCAGCCGCCATGCGGCCAGGCCCGCCGTCCAGTAACCCTCAGCCACCCAGGGGCCATCACCTTCCGCCACGGTCTGCGCAAGGGCGAGGGCGGTCGCATCCTGATTTTCGATGTAAAAGGCCCAGGCCACCTTGGTGCGCCATTCGGCCCGTGCCGCCGGGCTGAGCGTGGCATCGACGCCATCAAGCAGCACGCGCGCGCTGACCGGATCGTCGGCCTTGATCTTTGCCTGAATGCCCGAAGCGATGGCCGCCGGCATGGTGCCGTCGCTGGTTTCGCGCGGGCGCAGCCGCTTGGGGCTGGAAGGCAGGCTTGTGAAGGGCTGGGCGTTCGGCAGGTCGATCAGGCTGGTCGATCCGCGTTTTGCGGCCAAGGCGGCAATCTGTTCTGCCGAAGGCAAACCCGCGCCTTGCTCCAGCCAGGCGTCGAGCAGGGCGAGGTCGATCTTGGGGCTCTTGGCGTCGAGGTAATACTCTGCCTTGGCAACCAGATGAAGCGGGCCATCGGGCTTTGCCGCCAGCATGGACTGAACCTTGGGCCAATCCGCCTTGTCGATGGCGCCAAACAGTTCGGTGTAATAGGCGCGCTCGTCCTGGCTGAGCAGCTTGGGAACAGCGGTGCGATCCGCGCGATTGCGGAAATAGTCGATCGCCGCGCTGTTGGCCGACGCAGGGGCGGAAGCGCCTAGCGCTGCGAGAGCGCCCATCGATGCCAGAAGTGTTGCCTTGAATGTCGTCACGAAACTCTATTCCCGGTCCAGTCCAGCCAGCGTTGCCACAACGCCGCCTTGGCACTCGGTCGCACCAGAGCGTCGAGGCCATGCGCCGCGAGCACCGGAATTGATCGGCCTTCATGGTTAAGGACGCGTAAACTTTGAGCGCTTTGCGTTGGGTCGTGGCCAAGCAGCGACGGGATGCTGCCGCCGAAAACGATAAGACGCTGCGGCGCGGCCAGCTTGATGTGATGGAGTGTCAGTTCGCCAAGGCCATCGGCCTGCATCATCTGCCAGTCGGGCAGCGGCGTGTGCCGCGTGAGGACAGCGGAAAAATAGGTGTCCTCCTCGTCAACAGCCATGGCCGAAAGAATCGAACGCAGGAAATTGCCTTGCGGGCCGGAAAGCAGGCGGTCCTCATCCTGCGGTTCGCACTGATCGACAAGAATCATGAGCGCGGCCCCGGCCTTGCCGCGTGGGGCTACGCGCCGCGCTACCTGCCCGCCATCAAGCGATGGCTCCTCCATCCACCAGGCCTGAAACGCCGCAAGATCTTGGGGCCAATTGTTTGGCGCACCACCAAGGCGCGGGCGCGGTGGCGGTGGGGGTGCGACGAAGGCGGTGGGCTTGGCCGGTCCGCCGTCCTGTGCGGCCTCGACAATTTCGGGTGGCGCGATCCAGGCGTTTGCGTCGTCAACGAAGGCGCAAT
Source organism: Novosphingobium sp. (assembly GCA_046063225.1). Taxonomy (GTDB): domain Bacteria; phylum Pseudomonadota; class Alphaproteobacteria; order Sphingomonadales; family Sphingomonadaceae; genus Novosphingobium. The sequence continues at coordinate 58,481 of JBJTLW010000056.1, forward strand.
CGACGCCCGCCTCGCGCCACCACGCGATTGCCGATGCGATATCGCCAGCCAGAGTCTGTTGAGAGCCACCCACCATCACCTTGACCCTTGACCTGACAGGCCGCAGCAATCAAGGCGCAAGACCGTGAACCGCGCGGATTGCGGGACGAAAACGGGACAAGACAATG